>PBCP01000015.1 GCA_002717145.1 Planctomycetaceae bacterium
CAAACTTAACGCCACGATACAGGTCATATGCTTCAATTGCATCCATTAGACCGAATGTTCCTGCACTGATCAGGTCATCGAGTTCCACTCCTTCGGGAAGACGAGACCATACTCGTTCGGCATGGTATTTAACTAATGAGAAATACCGTTCCATCAGCCGGTTCCTGAGTTCTTCCTGGGAAGTATCCTCTTTAAAATCCAGCCAGAGTTGGACAACATCCTCGGAGACTTTTAGTTTTTCCATACAATCCTCCATGATTGTGTAGAGACCACGGCGCATCGGCGGCGTTCACGTTTCCCGTATACGCAAAATTGCTCATACCTGATCCGTGCATACAGAGACTCCGTCCTCTGTAAGGTCTCGGGGGGGAAATTTCAACGAAAGAAAGACGCGATTATTGCCCGTTGTGTGTTCTTCCGTCGCCGGAAGAGTTCGTCTATCTTTCGTAGTTTAACACCCGCGTGCAGCGGATAATTACATTGCCTGTCATCGGTTGTAAACTGAGTAGAAGTTAAGGATTACTCCGGTTTTTACGAAAAAAACAATTTCACACTCAAACGCAATAACCTCCTCTCTATAATGAGCAGTATGTACAGAAATCGTTATTCCTTCTTTCTTCTCAGCGTTTGCGTGCTGTTGTTCGCTAGGTATGCCTGGGCTGAAGATACGACTGAAGTCAAGAAATACAGTTCAGAGTTTTACCCCCAACTGATTCATAATGATAAGCCGGTGGCATACTGGCGTATGGACTTAGATGAGCAGGGATTGATGCGTAATTCGATAACGCAGCATGCTGAACTGCGGGGAGCTCTCGTCGGTGAAGTCGAAGTTTCTGCCGGGCCTCAGGCACCGACGCATCCTAAATTTGGTGAGAGTAAAAACGTCGCGTTGGAAATCCCCAATGCTGCCGGTGTCATCAAAGTGAACGATCCCGGCGATGACAGTGTGCTGGATTTTGATTTGGGAGATTCGATTACCATAGAGGCCTGGGTTCAGGCTTGGTCAGTCGGCGGGTTTCGATACATTGTTGGAAAAGGTCGAACAGGCAATGCCGGATTTCCCGCAGAAAATCAAAACTACTCGTTGCGGCTTGCCGAACGCGGCGCAATTACATTTCTCTTTCGCAGTGTTGACGATGACGGTAAACAACAATATCACCGCTGGACTTCGAATACCGGAATCGGGGTAAGCGATGGTTGGCATCACGTCGGAATTACGTATACCTTTGGAAAAGTAGGTAGCATCAAAGGTTATATCGATGGCAAGCCTGTCGCCGGGAAATGGGATGAAGCTGGTGATGCAGCCAAAAGACCTGTCACCGATAACGATCAGCTCTGGATTGGCTCGGCACTTTCAGCCAAACCCAATAGTACGCTAATGGGTGCCGTCGACGAAATTGCTATCTATCGTAGGGCGTTACCAGCTGAAGAATTTGCTGAGCGATACTCATTCATCAGAAATGAACCCACATTTGATCCGTCCACGATTCCTCAGGACCGCGTTCTTGTGCAGGTTTGGGAAGGAGTTTCTGATGGAACGTTTCAATATCGAAGTGCACGTAACACGGGCGCCTACCAAACTGATGCCTTCGCCTTCTTTCAGATACCTAATAAATACAATGAACAGGGAATTAAGATAGACCGATCGACTCCCTTTATGATTCGAGCCTATGGCTATGTCACAATTCCAGCAGGCCCAAAACGTATTTTGATTCGAGCTCGTAATGGTGCTCGCCTCTTTATCGATGGTCAGTTACAGGCCGTTGTGCCATTCTTTAATATTTCCAGTTCAGCGCATGGCAAAGTTTTTGATGTGCGTAGAGATCAGGCACCAAACATTCGTGCCTTACAGCGTGGGGATAAAGAAGTCATAATTGCTGTTGAGGGCGATGGTCAAAAACATTTGGTGCGGTTTGAAATGATTGTTGGCAGTACCAAACGGCGGCCTGAAACAGGTGAAACAGCTGTCTGTATCGCTGATCCGGACGGAGATTTCAAGGTGCTCAGTCAGACTTTAGATAGTCAGTTGACCGATCAGCAGTGGCCATCCCTGATGCAACGTCAGGCGGAAAAAATTACAGCGATCGATCGGGTGAAAAGAGATCTCGTTTCAAAAGGTGAGCAGGATTATTGGAAAGAACGACATGGTTGGGCTGGTAGGATCGTTAGCACTGATAAACCTGTTTCCAATCCCGGAAACTCATTTCCGGAATCGTCATTCAATACGATTGATCGGTTTGTGAACAAGCGACTTGACGAGACAGGTGGTGAGCCGAAGATTTTGGTTAATGACGCTACATTTCTTAGACGTCTAAGTCTGGATACTATCGGTACCATTCCATCACTGGAACTGATCCAAAAATTTCACAAGAAAACTGAGGCGGGGGAAGATGCTCGTGCCTGGGCAATCGACTACTTATTATCACAGGATGGCTGGGCGGATCACTGGACTTCCTATTGGCAGGATGTCCTTGCGGAAAACCCCAACATCGTAAATCCTACTCTCAATAACACAGGGCCTTTCCGTTGGTGGATTCATGAATCGTTAATCGATAACAAACCAATGGATCGCTTTGTTACGGAATTGATCATGATGGAAGGTAGTCGGTTCTATGGTGGGCCGGCGGGTTTTTCCATAGCGTCACAAAATGACGTTCCCCTAGCCGCAAAAGCGCACATTCTAGGGCAGGCCTTTCTGGGTATCCAAATGCAATGTGCTCGGTGCCATGACGCGCCATTCCATGATGTTACGCAGAAAGATCTGTTTTCTATCGCTGCCATGCTCAAGCGAAATGATGAAAATGTTCCCAGAACCAGCACGGTCACGGTTAGTGAAAACGGCCCTGTGCCTAATGTTCCTATCACATTAAAACCAGGTCAGGCTATTAAGCCTGACTGGCCTTTCCCGGAATTGGGAAGTCTGCGACTACCTATGGAATTGATACGAGGCAGCAAAGATAGTCGAGCTGCCTTAGCCCACCGCATCACAGATCCTGGTAACCATCGATTTCCCAGTGTTTTAGTCAACCGTTTGTGGAAACGGACTATGGGCTACGGCATTGTTGAACCGGTGGAAGACTGGGAACACGGAACGAACATGGATCCGTTTTTACTTGATTACTTGGCACGCGAACTGGCAATGCATGGTTATAACATGAAACATGTGGCCCGTTTAATATTTCAGTCGCACACTTACCAGCGACAGAGTATCGATGTAACAGGAAATGCACTCAAAGCATTTGCGGGCCCTGTTCGCCGGCAGATGTCTGCGGAACAACTGGTCGATTCCCTGTTTGTGGCTTCCGGACGACCTTTTGATGCCGGGCCAATGAATGTCGATATTGACGGAGCTCGTAACTATAGCAACTCTCTCAACCTGGGAAGTCCGAAACGCGCCTGGCAATTTGCATCACTTTCCAATGAACGAGACCGTCCCAGTTTGTCGTTGCCGTTTGCACAGCCATTCACATCGACCATGCAGGCCTTTGGATGGACCGGCGCCCGACAAAACCCTATTAATCGTCGCGAATCTTCCCCAAATATTATGCAGCCAGCCATGATGAATAACGGTATTGTTGTTCGAGATAACACGCGACTTGATATGGTTAGTGAGTTTACTCGATTGGCGCGGAAGGTTGAGTCTGTCGACGACTTAGTGACGCAAACCTTTCAACGTATTTTGAGTCGGCAGCCGACGGTGTCCGAGCAAGAGTTATTTGTAAATCTGTTAACAGAGGGATTTGAAGAGCGACTGCTTGAGATTTCTGAAGAGCAAGCTGAACAAATTCGCTGGTCACGTCGATTACCTCGAAATAGAGTGTCATGGTCTAATCATCTGTCAGCCAAAGCGACTGAGATTAAACTGGAACTTCGTCAGGCTGTTCAACAAGGCGCGATCGCGTCCCCGCATCTGGATAGTCAGTGGCGGGAAAAAATGGAAGACTTTTTATGGGTGTTATTTAACTCACCCGAATTTTTATACATTCGTTAGTAGTGTGTGATTGAATCTATGTCAAATTTGACTCGTCGTCGTTTTATCTCAACTTCAGCCTCTGCGGTTGCGGCTACCGGTTTGTCTCCGGCGCTGGCAGCTGAAGAAAAACTTGAACACATGCCTTGGTCTTTTCCGGCAGGGAAAGCGGAACACATCATCATGTTTTGGTTGGGCGGTGGAGCCTGTCATATCGATACATGGGATCCCAAGAAACTGGGCGATGCCAAAGCTCGAACTCCTGGCTCTTATTATCCTGCCATCGCTACCGCTCTGCCCGATACTCAAGTCTGTGAACACTTACCTAAGTGCGCTGGAATTTTGGACCGATTTAATATCCTCCGAACTGTACAGCACGGTGTGATCGACGAGCACGCAGCGGCCACCAATATGATGCACACAGGTCGCATGACCACGGGCACCATTACTTATCCATCGATCGGTTCCGGCGTGGCCTATCATCGCGGAGCTGCTGCGCAAGACGCACCGCCCTATGTGCTGATTGGTTATCCCAATGTGACACGCGGGCCGGGGTTTTTGGGAGCGAAAGCCGGATTTGTGTATTTAACAGAAACTAGTGAAGGGCCTGGTGGATTTAGTCGCGCCAGAGATGTATCGGATCGGCGACAACAGCGGCGACAGCTACTGCTTGAGAAAGTACGGCAGCAATTTGCAGCTCAGGAACAATCCGCGATTATTGACCAGTATGACCAGACGATCGAGCAGGCTCTAAGATTGGCTGGGCCAGGATTTATGAGTGCTTTTCAATTGAAAAAAGAGCCGAGCGATTTAAGGAATGCCTACGGTGGTGAATTTGGTCAGCGTTGTCTATTAGCAAGAAGGCTAGTAGAGCGAGGCACTCGGTTTGTGGAAGTCTCTCATAACCTGAATTTTATTAACGGTGCGGGTTGGGATACTCACAATGACGGCCAACTGAATCAACACTTGCTGATTGAAGAACTGGATCATGCCTTATCATCTTTGGTACTCGATCTGGAAGCTAAAAAACTGCTGGATAAGACCTTAGTAGTTGTTTCGACAGAATTTGGTCGGCCAGCTGGCTTTGATGGCGGAGGTGGACGTGGACATCATTCACAGGGTTTTAGTGTGGTGATGGCCGGCGGAGGCCTGCAAAACGGGAAGACGATCGGTGAGACCGACGAGTTGGGTATGAAGGTGGTCAACCGTCCTATTTCTGTCCCCGATTTGCACGCTAGTATGTACTATGCGTTAGGTATTAACCCTCGCAAATTACTATACGCCGGAGATCGACCGGTACCGACGACGGATATGGGAACTCCGATTAAAGAACTATTCGTTTAGAATCGTTTGCTCCAGCGACTTAATCGTTGAAAATCGTGCCCGTTTTGTTGAAGCACGATACGGTAACGAAGCTCTAGCGGCTTCTCTTTAGGGACAGCTACAGCATGCTGGCCGGGATAGGCAGCATTTTGCATGCTTCCCTTTGCTCGCAGGATCCATTTGTCCGGATAGGCGGGATTCGCTGGATGGCAAATAATCGCGATTGCCGATGGTTTTGCGTCATTCTCATGAAAGGTACCTTCAAGATTGATCCAGGGCCCAGCCTCAATGGCCGTGCGTTGGGGGGTGACTTCACCCTGTTCAGACCAGAATCTAATATCTACAGGCAACGCGATACGTGGGGAAAATCCACCATAGCCTTTGTCGTTTTCGGAGCCGCCAAGTTTCAACCCATCTACAAGTGGATTGATAATAATGTGAAAATCAATCATTCGTACGGTCTTCTTTGATTTGTGTACGAGAATCTTAGTTTCTTCGAGTACAACGGGAATTTCGATTCCCTGATCATTCAGATAATCCGGCGAGCTCCAATGCGTTGACGTTTCGATTTGAAGACCACTTCCCGTCCGGGATGTGTTTACTCGTTTGGAGTCCCAAGTGAAATCACGGCACTCCCAACTGTCCCCCAGACGCTGATCACCGACAAGTACCTGGTGCCATGCCCAAAAGATTCCCCGATGATGTAAATGATCAGCTGGAAAGTCCTCCGTAATCTCATATCCGTGCTGGTTATACAAATCTACATAGTTATTGCGGGCATATTTCCCCTCTTTAGATCGCGGTAGAATTCGATATCCCAAAACAGGCTTATCCTGATGCATCACCATGAGATAGTCCTGAGTTCGCACAACAGAATAGTATGGATTGCCTGCTTCAAGGTAATTGATAATCACGAACGAAATGATCAGTGCCAGTGATTTGGTGACTGTTTTAATCATGAAATATTTATCTTACTTTGATGTCTAACCAGACTAGACGATGATCAGAAGCAGAAAGCCACTTGGCATATTCTGTTTTGGCTTCAGGCCAAAAGACTCCAGTATTGATTATTTTTAGTTTTCGGCTCGGTAGAACATAGTCAATGCGAAGGTTTCCCGGGGATCTGTCTGAAAAGTCTCCGGTGTCCAATGCCGGTTTACCAAGATGTGTGTTATTGACTTTACCTTGTAATTGGGTGGCCTCGATAGCTCCTTTACTTTGGGGTTTAGGGTCACGCAAAAGTGGATGACTTAATAGCTGATTGATGGCTTGGTTGGTTGAATCACCATCCACCGGATCCGCATTTAAATCTCCTGCGATCACAAATGAAGCACGATCGGGTAATCCTCCTCGTTGTTGCAGGTCATCCACGATGTACTTGTTTTTTCCGGGGCTGATGTAGTCAGCCCAAAATCTGATTTCATCATGATTTCGAGTGCCGTTTTTATCCTCTGGGCCATCGAAAACAGGAGGCGTTGGATGGCAGACTAAAAAATGGATCTCTCCCTGAGGCGTCTTTACCGGAATATCCCAGTGGCTTTTGGAGGAAAGTCGAAAGACCCGCAGGATGTCTTCGGAGTAATAAGGATGTTGATTGTCAGGATTTATAGGAAGTAATGCTTGTGGCATGTCTTTCCAGAGGAAATTCTGAAACGTTCGGATTTGTCCCAAAGGAAAGCGACTGAAGACCACCATGCCGTATTGCCCCGGGTACCGTCCAAATCCAAAACAATCTGTGGGATCGGTAGCTTTTCCATTTCCATCCAGATCCAGTCCGGAAGGGATGCCAGTATTCACTGGTCCGGTGTAAGCATACTTGTATTCAATGGGCTTAAGTCCATCAGCCGGCTTGCTCAAATAATTTGTCTGAAAATGTTCAATCGCAGCTATCGCGTTTTCTCCTGCAAAATCAAATTCATTGAGCAGAATGACATCGGGTCGTACATGTTGAATAATTGCAGCGATACTTGAGATCTGTTCGTGGTTTCCGGCCATCAACTGATCCAGTAATTCACCTGCAGCGGAACGATTTAAACTAACATTGAACGTCGCAAAACGAATTTGTGCATGTGTCACTGCGGGGAGGAATAAATATGGAAAAAGCAGTGCCGGCAAAAGTTGCCACCACTGCTTTAGAGATTTAGTATTCATCATGTTTATCTAGCGATGTAATCAACAACAACGACTTTAGCGAGTTTGTCTTTAACCAACTCGACGAATTTCTTATGGGCAGGATGGGGAAGGTAGACTTCAAGTCCCGCCTTATCCTTAAAGGTAACAAAGAAACAGTGAGTCAGTCCATCATTTAAGTTCTCCGGGCTGACATTGGTGCCAAATTCAAAGTTTGTGATGGTATCAATCTGTTCGGGTAACTTGTTGAATGCCTCTTCCACTTCCGTGATTTGTTCTGCGGACACGTCTTCGTTAAATCCGAATAGAACTACATGTCGATACACTCCTTTTTTGCCTTTCGCCTGAACGGTAGCGCCTGGGATTATGAAAGAAGCGACGAGCAGAAGAAGTAAAAAATAGTTGAGTCTGCGCATGAATTATTCCTTTTTGATGAGCCATTGATATTTGATTTAGGCGATAATTACTGAAGTAATCCTCTGGCTTCTAACGGCCAGATATCCACGAGTGTGTCATTCTGGAAGACATAAAAGTAATCGTGTAGCACACAAGTCATGTCGGCATATCCAGGTACCAACTCGAGTCGGTCGCCGATTCTGAGATTCTGAGCGTCACCCGATAACTCCAGTTCACCATGCTCGGCGGAAAGGCGTGCCACTTTCATATCGTCCCGTCCCACGACAACAGCAGGTTCGTATTCGACGTGTAACGTTTTTTTGCCCGAGTCAATGATCGCTCGGTCTACTGCCGGCCTGCCAACAACGGTTGCTACAATGGTTAACGCCTTCTCCATTCCCGTCACCTGGCATTGTTGCTCATAGAACTGATCCATGAACATGCCACCACCAGCCTGTAACTCGGTGATTCCATTCTGCATCCTGCTGAGCAGATAGGATCCGGTGCCTCCACAGGAGACAATTTCACAGGGAATTCCTTCGGCTTGAAGCTGAGCGGCATTTTCCGCCAGTAGTTGTAGGGCCTCTTCGATTTTCTCTCGTTTTTCAACCTGGTCCTCAATTGTCAGCAAGTGTCCTTCATAACCCATGATTCCGGCAAATTTGAGACCTGGCAAGGTATGAAGTTCGCGAGCGAGTTCCAGTGTTTTGTCCGGACTACAACCGACACGATCGAGTCCTATATTCACTTCAATGATGACGCGGCACCGAACTCCTTCACGAACCATCATTTCGTTCATCGGATTAGCCTGATCCAGATGGTCGATGCATACGATTGGGGAACCTTCTTTACAGAGCATGGCAAGCCTTGCGAGTTTAGCCTGTCCGACGATGAGGTTCGCGATTAATACATCAGGTACTCCTCCTCGCACCATGACTTCCGCCTCCGCCAGCTTTGCACAAGTAGCACCGATAGCTCCTGCTTTCACGAGTCGTGAGGCGATGATCGAGGATTTATGTCCTTTGCAATGTGGCCGCCACTGAACATTGAAGTCTTTCGTGCCCTGACTGATTCGAGCTACATTGGCATCCATCTTATCGAGATCCACGGCCAAAAAAGGCGTGTCCAAATCGGCTTTTGTAAGCGTGTGATCTGCAGGTAGCTCGGTAGGATTGATAAACTGTTTGTACATTTAGCCGCCTCCGATGGCAGGTATAAAATGAACTTCGCTATGAGGTTGAATCTTGGCAATCATGCCGCGGGATGTAATGACACTGTCGATGGAAACCTGCAGTGAGGGAGAAATATTTCCATCGGTGCAAATACGCTCTTTCAATCCCGGAAACATGACATCAAGCTGTTCTACGGCATCCCGTACATTTCTCGCTTCTAATTCAACCGATTGAAGTCCGCCGGATAGCTCGCGTAGTTGAGCCGGGATAAAAACGGTGGCCATGATCTATTTGCTTTCACAGAATGCTATTCAGATGTCTGATTGGCCTGCATCGCCTTCCAGAGTTTTGGAGGAGACATAGGCAATTCAGTCATTCGGGTGTCAGTGGCATTGTAGATTGCATTCGCCAGAGCAGCCGGGGGAGGTACGATGGGAGTTTCACCAACGCCGCGCACCCCGTAAGGATGATCGGGATTCCCTGTTTCGACAATAATAGTGTCGATCATCGGTACATCCAGCATGGTGGGCATCCGGTAATCCAAAAAACTGGCGTTGGCCATCGTATCATCATCTTGATAGAAGTACTCTTCGTTGAGAGCCCATCCGATTCCCTGTACCGTTCCGCCCTGAAGCTGTCCTTCTACATAGCTTGGATGAATTGCTTTGCCGGCATCCTGTATGGTGGTATATCGCAGGACAGTGACTTTTCCGGTTTCAGGATCGACTTCCACGTCGGCAATCTGAGCCCCAAAACCATTGGTGGGACATTCGGGGGATACTGTCGCACGGCCAACCAGATGTTCGCCGGCTGCGAAAAGTTCGACCGCGAGTTCCTTAAATCCAACGGTTTTACCACCGGCTGAAAACGACCCGTCTTCTCCCACTGAAATATCATCTGCCGAACAATCCCACAAGTCAGCAGCGAGGGTTCTCATCTGTTGCTGTAAGTCACGGCCTGCTTCATAAGCGGCCATGCCTGTAGCGAAGGTTACTCGGCTTCCTCCGGTGACATCGGTATACCCAGCAGTATCAGTATCGCCAACTTGTGGGTTAATGTCTTCCGCTTCCAGACCCAAAACTTCGGCGAGTTGCATCGCAATCGATGTTCTGGAGCCGCCAATATCAGTTGAACCTTCGAGCAGATTGATAGTGCCATCGGAATTCACGGTGCAGGCAGCACTTGATTTCAAACCACAACCGAACCAGAATCCTGCGGCAATTCCCCGTCCACGGTTAGGTCCTGAAAGCGGCGTGTTCCAATGATCGCTTTGCTTCAGAGCATCGAGACATTCCAGTAGTCCGATCGGAGGATAGACAGGGCCATCGACGCGGCGAGAGCCTTCTTTCACGGCATTTTTCTCTCGAATTTCGAGTTCGCACATTCCTAGTTTCTGTGCTAGCTCGTCCACGAGTTGTTCTGTAGCAAAGGCGACCTGTGTTGCCCCCGGAGCCCGATAGGCTGAAGTTTTTGGTTTGTTAAGGCAAACGTCGTACCCGTCAACAACCGCATGTTCAATGTCATAGCAGCTGAATACGCACATGCAACCTGGGCCAATCATACCTCCGGGATACGCTCCGGCATCGTAAGCGAGCCAGGCTTCTCCGGCAGTAATCGTTCCATCGCTTTTTGCCCCAAGCTTCACTCGCATAAAAGATCCCGGAGTCGGACCTGAGGCTTCAAATACATCTGCTCGAGTCATTGCAATACGTACAGGGCGTCCCGATTTCTTGCTAAGAAGAGCGGCCGTAGGTTCGAGATAGACCGTAATCTTTCCACCGAATCCGCCTCCGATCTCACACGGAGTTACAAGTACATTCCCCAGCGGAATTTGTAGCACCTCGGCGGTTTGTTGGCGGCAGGTAAACGATCCTTGCGTGGCCGTCCAGATACGTAACCGACCATCTTCGTTGTAATCGGCGACGACAGCGTGAGGTTCAATGTAACCTTGATGAACGGTTGCCGTTCTAAATTCCCGTTCCACAATGAGATCAGCTTCTTCAAAGGCGGCCGCTGCATCTCCTTTCTCAAAATGCAAATGCACAGGTACATTGCTAGGTTGCTCAGCTTTGGCACCCATGCTGTCAGTGACCAGATCATCGTGGAGTAGCGGAGCATCCTCCTTCATGGCGTCAAGAACCCAGGTTACAGACTCAAGCACTTCGTATTCAACCTGTATTTTTTTTGCTGCTTCTTCCGCAATATGAACATCAGTGGCTGCAACAGCAGCAACAGCATGTCCACGGTAGAGAACTTTTTGCTGAGCCATACAGTTGGAACTGAGATACGACAGATTGACGCTCCCTTCACCAAGGTCGGCGACTTTGTCTTCTACATTCGGGAAATCAGCACCTGTGATGACAGCGTGGACGCCCGGCATTGCTTCCGCTTGACTGGTGTCTATTGATACGACCCTGGCGTGAGCGTGAGGACTTCGCAGGACAAAGCCTGCCAACATGCCGGGTAATTTAGTGTCGGCTGTATAAATGGCTTTTCCGGTTACTTTATCTGCTCCGTCGTGTCGTACGGGGCGACTGCCAATGACGCGATACTGAGTCGTGGTCACGGATAATACTCCTGATTGTTTATGAATCTGGTGGCTACAGGTTGCGGTTGAGAAAAAGACTAGGTAATCGCTCAGGCCTCGGCATTCATCTGTTGCCCGGCCGCCTGAACGGCACGAACAATTTTGTCGTAACCGGCGCAGCGGCAAAGATTGCCAGACAGGTCAAAACGTATCGTTTCTTCCGAGGCATTAGGGTCTTTGTCGAGCAGAGCCTTGGCGGCGACTAAGAATCCGGGTGTACAGATTCCGCACTGCAGGGCAGCTCCTTCAAGAAAACACTCCTGCACCGGATGCAGTTTCGAACTACAGGCAATTCCTTCCACGGTTTCGATTTCTGCTCCCTCAACTTCCACGCCCAGTACTAGGCAACTGTCGACCGGTCGACCATTTAGTATGACAGTACAGGCCCCACAGTTTCCGTTGTTACAGCCTTCTTTTGAGCCTGTCAGTCCCAGATTATCCCGGAGAACTTCCAGTAAGCTATGGCGAGGTTCACAGAGGAAATCGATTTCCTCTTTGTTAATCGTGGTTGTCACATGGACTTTTTTAGACGCTGACACGATTCGTTCCTTTATCGATAACGAGTGTACAAACGATGTACAGTGTGAATTAGTTTCGGATTAGTTCTGTGCGCGTAGAGCGGCTGTTGTCAAAGTTCGCTTTACAAGGACTCCAACCAGATGAGTTCGGTATTCATCTGTACCACGCATATCGCTGATAGGGGTAGCAATCTTTTTTGCCAGTTCACCGGCCGCTGCAAAGTTTTCCTCGGTTGGTTCTTTTCCTACCAAACTAGCCGAAGCCTCTTCGGCAAACAGGGGAGTAGCAGCCACAGCTCCCAGCGAAATTCGAGATTCCGCAATGGTGCCGTCGTCTGACAAGCGAATCCAGGACCCAACTCCAACAACAGCTATATCCATTTCGTTACGAGGGATAAATCGTTCGTAAGCTGAACCGCATTCGCCGCCTTGGGCAGGAATCTGGATGGCTACCAGCAGTTCATTGTTTTCCAGAACGTTTCGCCCGGGACCAGTACAGAAATCCTGTACAGCCACAGTTCGCTGACCTTCTGGTCCGGCGATAACAGCTTCTGCGTTTAATGCAATAAGCGAAGGAATCGAGTCAGCGGCCGGAGATGCATTGCATAGATTTCCACCTACACTCGCGCGACTTTGAATCTGCCAACCTCCGATAATGTGGGTGGAGTCTGCGAGAGCGCCATATAACTGGGAGAGCTGAGGGTGCTCATACAGGTGATAGCAGGCCACAGCAGCGCCAAGCGAAAGACCGTTTTCCTCACAATAATGAAAGGAAGTTATGTCTTCGATCTTTTTAATATCAATAACAACATCTGCTTCACGCAAACCTTCACGAAGTTGCACAATGATGTCTGTTCCACCGGCGAGCATTTTTGCGCGGTCACCGTGTTCGCTAAGTAGGGAAACTACTTCGGACACCGAATTCGGTGCCACATAATCGAACTCTTTCAAGGTTGTTTACTTTCAATTGAATAGTGATTTACGACGGTTGAGCCCAGCGTGGCTCAGAGCTTTGATTATAGCAAAAGGAACATGCCGGTTTGCAGCGGTTTCACTGAATTAGCCTTGAGTTATTCGCACGCCATCTGCGTCAAATAGATGTAATTTATCATGTTGGCAGGTGAGGTGAATTGTCTCTCCTACATTAAAAATCAAATCAGCCGGTGTTCGTGTCGTCAAAGTATGTCCTTGAAATTCTGCAGTAACAAACGAATCTGCGCCTGTATTCATTCGCGCCAATACCTTTCCGGTTAGCGTTGCTTTGTCTGGTGAGCTTAATTCCAAGTGCTCCGGGCGAATACCCACCCGATTTGCTTCTAATGAAAGTTTCAATAAATCAGGTGGTATCAGATTCATAGCTGGATTGCCTATAAAGGTTGCAACAAATGTGTTTACAGGCTCGTTGTAGATGTGTTGCGGCGTACCGATCTGTTGAATTTGACCATCTTTCATGACAGCAATACGATCACCTAGAGTTAAAGCCTCAACCTGATCATGAGTCACGTACAAAATGGTCGCGTTAAGGCTTTGGTGTAAACGGGCTAACTCATCACGCAAGGTAACTCGCAGCTTGGCGTCAAGATTCGAAAGTGGTTCATCAAACAGGAAGACTGCCGGATTTCGAATCATGGCTCTCCCGACTGCAACCCGCTGTTTTTGTCCGCCGGATAACTGGCCCGGTTTTCGATCTAAGAGCGATGCAATCTCCAGAGCCATTGCAGTTTCCTGAACACGCGATGCAATTTCAGCCGTCGGTGTCTTTTGCATTTTCAGTGCAAACCCCAAATTCTGCTGAACGGTCATATGAGGATACAATGCGTAGTTTTGAAAGACCATTGCGATGTCTCGGTCTTTGGGGGGTAAATCTGTTAACTCGACACCATCGATGGTAATGGTACCGGCCTGGAGCGGTTCGAGTCCCGCGATGAGTCTTAATGCCGTCGACTTACCACAACCGGAAGGACCGACAAGAACTAGAAGTTCTCCATCCTGTAATTCGAAACTGACACGATCCAGCGCGACGACTTCACCGTATTGTTTGGTAACCTGGCTGAATTGAAGTTGAGGCATAAAGTTAGTAGTCGCAGAGGCTGAGATTGGATTGCAACGATTAGTATAACCATCGATTGTCTTCCACAGTGTAGACTTTAGCTAGATTCTACTGCGGTCCTTACCGCGTTTGAACAAGCAACTGTAGGAATGAATGGGTATGAATCTTTATCTCATCCGCCATGGTCAATCTGAAAATAATGCGTTAGATGAGTCGCTGCGAGTGCACGACCCGGGGCTCACAGAAACAGGTTTCACTCAGGTCGAATACCTTGGGAAATGGTTTTCTGTACGACCACTCGATGTTTTGGTAACCAGTCCATTTCGACGAGCGTTACTTACAACGATTCCCATAGCGCGGGCTACAGGATTGACGCCGACGGTGAGGACGTCGCTCCATGAGGTAGGCGGATGTGTGTCCGGCTATCCAGCGATCGGTTATCAAGGAGAGCCGGGAATGTCCGGTGATGAAATTCGAAGGGATTTCCCGGGCTTTGAGCCGGAGTCGGATATTGATCAGCGTGGATGGTGGAAATCCAGACCTTATGAATCAGTGGAGGATCGTTCATTTCGAGTGCAACAGGTTGCTCAACAAATAATCGAACAGCATGCCCATACTGACAGTCACGTTGCTCTGGTGATGCACGCAGATTTCAAACATTTGCTGCTACAGTGTTTCTTGCCGGACTTACCATTAGATGCTGAGCATTTTGGTCCGCTCCGAAATGCGGGTGTTTCTACCTTAACAGTTCAACCGGGCAATGTGGTTTTGGAGAACTACAACTGTATTCAACATATGCCCGCTGCTGTTGTGACTCCCGCATCACATTCTGAAACACGTGTTTAACCTGATGCAGTTCAAACGCGAAGCAACTATAATAAGACTTCGTAAGGAGTCGCCAGTAACGGAAGTTATCAGAAAGATACCTGTTTGGAAGTTGTTGGTGGTTGCGCATATGCTGCCGTCCAAAAGTACCAGACTTCCTTTCTGAAGCCGGGGGTTATGACCGGGTTATGGCAATCGCCAGAGGCGATTTACTCCGATGATCTTCAAACTGTTTCCATACTTTTCAAGTATCCCGCCTCGATGAAAAATCTAATACGACTTAAAGCCGGATTGGCTATTCTGTGTGTGTTTCCATTCGCTTCCCAGGCAGATGTTGACTTTAGTAAAGATATCTTGCCGATTCTTTCGAATAACTGTTTTCAATGCCATGGTCCGGACTCGGCCCAACGAGCTGCCGAGTTGAGGTTGGATCAGGAGCAGGCCGCATTGGCTGAACTCCCGTCAGGCGAATTTGCTGTAGTGAAAGGTAAACCCGAGCATAGTGCACTAGTCCATCGAATAACTTCGGAGGACCAAGATTTGAAAATGCCTCCACTTGATTCCGGTAAATCCCTAACCGAGCAAGATATTGCGTTGCTCCGTCAGTGGATTGCTGAGGGGGCAAACTGGAATGAACATTGGGCCTATGTAACTCCCAAAGTGCCGACATTGCCGGCTCCCGTTAAGGACTGGAAGCAGAACAACGCGATCGATTTATTTATTCAGTCACGACTGCGACAGGTCGGTCTAAGCCCGGAAAGGCAGGCTGACAAAACGACACTGATTCGTCGTTTGACTTTGGATTTGACGGGGTTGCCTCCAACGGTAGCAGAGGTGGACGCATTTTTGGCTGATAATTCAGCACAGGCTTATGAACGTTTGGTGGATCGTTTGTTGCAGTCCGAAAGATATGGAGAGCATATGGCTCGAAGCTGGCTGGACGCTGCTCGCTTTGCTGATACCCACGGTCTGCATCTGGATAACGAACGATCGATTTGGCCTTATCGTGATTGGGTGATTCAATCGTTCAATCAGAATATGCCCTTTGATCAATTCACCGTCGAACAGCTAGCCGGAGATTTGCTTCCTGAGCCGTCGCTTAATCAGCGAATAGCTACCGGTTTCAATCGCTGTAATGTTACTACCAGTGAAGGTGGATCTATTGATGAAGAGTATTACGTTCGCTATGCCGTCGATCGGGTGGAAACAACTGCAACTGTCTGGATGGGACTCACAGCAGGTTGCGCCGCTTGCCACGACCATAAGTTCGACCCACTCAGTCAGAAAGAGTTCTATCAACTGTTCTCTTATTTCTTTAGCCTGACCGAACGAGCTATGGATGGTAATGCGATGTTGCCACCACCGTCCGTCAAAGTTCCAAGTGAAGCTCAGATCGCAGAAAAGGCGCGTCTCAATAGCGAGTCAGCAGCGGCCAATCAGGAAGTGAAGAATATTCTGGATAATGTGGAGTACACCGACCCTTTTACCGGCTCAGAATTTCCTAAATACGAAAAACTGGATAACGTTTGGTTTGATGATGAATTACCCGAAGGTGCATCACCACAGGGTAATACTCCCTGGGAATTTGTCGAAGCTCCGGATCATCCTGTCTTAAGTGGTAAGAATTCAACGACCCGAACCGGGAAGCCCGAAGATGGGATTACTCAGCACTTTTTTACCGGGGCTAAAGACGGTCCCACAATTGGCGAAGGAGATATTCTGTTTACCTACGTCTATCTGGATAAAGATAATCCTCCGGAATCCATCCAACTGCAGTTTAATGATGGTAACTGGGAGCACCGTGCAACCTGGGGGGCTGATAAGTGCTTCCTGGCTGGGCGGGATTTTGAAGGAAACCGCCAAAAGGGGGCATTGCCTGAAACCGGAAAGTGGGTGCGACTGGAAGTGACGGCCGCGGAAGTTGGCTTGAAGCCCGGTGCAAAGCTCAATGGATGGGCGTTTACTCAGTTTGGAGGAACTGTAAATTGGGACAAGGCTGGCACGGTGGGGGCTCCACAGCTATCTCAACAACAGAAGAGTTCACTGGCTATCTGGGAGCATTACCAGACAACGGTCAGTAACACAGCTCCGGATAACATTAAGAAGATCTTTGAAGTAAAAGCCTCTGAACGAACAGAGGCGCAAGTTGCCGAATTAACCAAATACTATATTGAGAATGTGAATCCCGAGGTTACAGCCAAGTTGGCCCAGCCTCGTAAGAGTGTCGCCGATTTGAAAAAAGCACTCGAGGATTTGGAAAAGGCGATTCCGGCCACATTAGTGATGGAAGACCGTAAAGAGAGGCGAGTCGCTCACATTCTTGAACGAGGAGAATACGATAAGAAAGGGGAGGCGGTCGAATCGGCTGTACCGGCTTGGCTTGGAACTGCGCCGCAAGGCTCGCCAGCCAACCGCCTTGGTTTGGCTCAGTGGTTGGTGAGCCCCACTCACCCGTTAACATCAAGAGTAACGGTCAATCGATTCTGGCAGCATTACTTCGGCACCGGCCTGGTTAAGACGTCCGAAGATTTTGGAGTTCAGGGTGAGCAGCCTTCTCATCCACAATTGCTGGACTGGCTGGCTCTGCAATTCATTGAATCTGGATGGGATGTTAAGGCCTTCCAGAAACTGGTTGTGATGTCAGCGACCTACAGGCAGAGTTCTCGGGTGGATGCTGATAAATTGCGTATTGATGCTCAGAATCGTTTGTTGGCTCGAGGTCCCAGATTCCGTTTGGATGCCGAGGTGATACGTGATCAGGTACTTTCGATCAGCGGACTACTGGTTGGGACGATTGGTGGCAAGAGTGTGAAGCCATATCAGCCGGAAGGATTGTGGAAGCCTGTAGGATTCGGAGGCAGTAACACTGCAATCTTCCGCCAGGATTCAGGAGATGCACTGTTCCGTCGCAGTATGTATACGTTTTGGAAGCGAACGAGTCCTCCACCAAGTATGGCAATCTTCGATGCTCCTGATCGCGAAACTTGTCAGGTTCGTCGAGCGCGCACAAATACCCCGCTACAGGCATTAGTCCTGTTGAATGACGTGCAGTTTGTCGAGGCCGCTAGAAGGTTTGCCGAGAAAGTGCTTGCAGATGGAGGTGATTCGGTCGATTCACGAATTCAATTCATCTACCGATCGATACTGGCTCGCAATCCGGATCCTAAGGAACTGGAGATTGTGAGTCGTTTGCTTGAAGAGAATCGGTCGGAATTTAAGGCCAGTCCCGATGCGGCCAATCAATTACTGTCGCTTGGGGAGTCGGGACGCAATGAAGATTTCGAGAGCACTGAATTGGCAGCCTGGACGATGATTGTCCATCTAGTCTTCAACCTTAGTGAAACAGTAACCAAAGGTTAACTTAAATACAATGAATCCATTACTACGCGAAGCAGAATTGATTGAAACCCGGCGGCACTTTTTTGGCCGAACGGCTACTGGGATTGGTACAGCAGCCCTGGCCTCACTGGTGAATCCTCAATTGTTTGGAGACCAGCCTACGACTCAGCTGGGAGCTATGGGAGCGACGCACTTTGCCCCTCGGGCAAAGCGAGTGATTTACCTATTCATGTCCGGCGCTCCGAGCCAGTTGGATATGTGGGATTATAAACCTCAGTTGCAGGATTGGTATGACAAGGATTTACCCGATTCAGTGCGTAACGGCCAACGAATCACCACCATGACATCCGGTCAAAAGAGATTCCCCATTGCTCCGTCGACCATGAAATTCAGTCAGCATGGGCAGCATGGGGCATGGGTCAGTGAAACTCTGCCTCATACAGCCAGCATTGTTGACGAATTAGCAGTTATCAAAATAGTCAATACAGAAGCGATTAATCATGACCCTGCAATAACCTATATCCAGACTGGAAGTCAGTTGCCAGGCCGCCCAAGTACAGGCGCCTGGTTGTCATATGGTCTGGGAAGTATGAATGAAAACCTTCCCTCTTTTGTTGTGCTGCACTCAACAGTCAATGGGGGGTTCGGAGGACAGGCTCTTTATGCCCGATTGTGGGGGTCAGGATTTTTGTCCACGAAACATCAGGGAGTGGCCTTACGCTCCACAGGTGACCCTGTTTTATATCTTTCAAACCCGAACGGGATCTCAACTAACATGCGTCGTAAGATGCTGGACAGGCTTGCTGAATTGAACCAGCAGCGTTTTGATGATGTTGGAGATCCGGAAATCCAGTCCAGAATTGCTCAGTATGAAATGGCATACCGAATGCAAACATCCGTTCCTGAACTGACGGATATCTCAGATGAATCTCAGGAGACTCTGGACCTTTACGGCCCCGATGTGACCAAGCCTGGAACCTTTGCATTTAATTGCCTTCTTGCTCGACGCCTGGCTGAGCGAGACGTGCGTTTTACTCAAGTTTTCATTCGACAATGGGATCAGCACGGTAATCTGCCTCGCGATATTCGCCGGCAGTGCGGCATTATTGATCAACCCTCAGCTGCTCTGGTGAAAGATTTGAAACGACGTGGAATGCTAGACGATACATTGGTGATCTGGGGTGGTGAATTTGGGCGGACCGTGTACTGTCAGGGTGGCTTAACTATGACAAACTATGGACGCGACCATCATCCAAGATGCTACACCAAATGGATGGCTGGTGGTGGAATTCAGGGGGGAATTGTCTATGGAGAAACCGATGACTTCAGTTACAACGTGGTCGAAAACCCGGCACATATTCATGACTTGAATGCAACCATCCTGCATACGCTTGGCGTCGACCATGAAAAGCTAACCTATCGTCATCAGGGGCGAGATTTCCGATTAACGGATGTTCATGGTAATGTCCTCTCGGATTTACTCGCATAACCAGAGACATCTGAGCTATTTGTCAGGGCGACGTATCCGTTCTCTCCAGATACTCCCCGTTTTTTGTATTGGCTTGATAGGATAGCCGTATGAGTAGTAGTTAACGTGCGCTCAGCCTGAATACTAGGTACTAATACTATTCCAGATTTTTCCCCACTTTACGTAGGTTGTATGATTGGGCGTTTAAAAGATGATTTTTCAGCTTTTTTCCTGTTGAAAGAGCCATTTCGTTGACAGGTTTTTGGGGATATTGGAACATTAGATATGTACTTGTCAGTTTGGAGACGATTGTAAGTACATCGGTGGTTTATTCCATTTGGGGCAAAGTGCGTTTGGCACTGTAATAAAAAGAGAATGACAGATTCACCTCGCGACATAAATGAGCTGATCAGTGGCTATATGGACGGCCAGTTATCAGCAGAAGATCATGCGTTAGCTGAAACAGCGTTGCAAACAGATGTAACCGCTGCCAAGGTGCTCGCTGATTTACAGGCGCTTCGCTGCGGGATTCGAGCATTGGGTGAACAAGCTCCGGATTCGACGGAGATCGTTTCTTTGGCTGAGCAGGTGATGGAACGTCTTGATGGTAAATCAGATGCTGTTGAAATGAAGGTAGTGCCGGTGTCAGTGCAAGCTCAGCAGCGTGGAGAGCTGACAACGATCAATTCAAAACAGACAGCAAATCATTGGTCGGTTTATCTATCGGTTGTGGCAGTTCTTTTTGCAGTAATAGCCATCTGGCAGGTTGTGGATCTACAGCAAGATGATTCAGGTAATTCCATCGTTAGTGTCGACGGAGAGACCAATGTGCCAGACGATGGGAAGCCGACAGACCATCAAACAGACAATCCTGATGAGCAAATAGTAGGAGATGATTCAAGTCAACTCGTCGACAACAACCCCGGTTTAAATCCATTAGTACCTGACCAGCAAGCAACGGATTCTGACGTTCCAGAGGTTCCGAAGTCGAATGAATTAGTGAATGTTCCGGAAATTCCGAAGGATAACAGTCTGGCAGGACAGCCGGATCTGAGCGTGTTAACCAACGGTAAATTCCTGTTTGTTATTGAAATTGGAGTGACGCCTGAAGGAGTAGACGCGGATGTTGTGCGGGAAGTGCTGATGAAAAACGGTATCGTGTATGACGGTGGTTTGGATGTGATTCCTGAGTTAGAACAGCAGTTACTTCAATCACGGTTTCTCAATGGGGTTGTGCAAAATGAAGATCAGCCAGTAGGTGGAACTGTTGATTTAATTTATATGGTTGCTTCAGGATTGCAGGTTGATCAGACGCGTCTGGATATACATGCACGGCATAATCATATCGCCCAATATCGCTTTAATATGGCGTTGCTTCCAAAAGATATCGGCGTGTTTGACAATTTATATCGCACCGTCAAAAGTCAATGGGCTTCGACTGAGACCTCACCGAAGGTAGACGAAAAAACGACTTATCAGCAACAGCTTAAAGAGTGGAAAGGTAAAGCCGGTCAGCTAATGACAACCCTCTATTTCTTGGCAGGAAAAGGAGCCGCGATAAGTAAGGTTGGTGTTGAGATTCCGCCGGTGCAAGCAGTTCCCAAAGGGGCCAATCGCGGAGATTTGAAACAGCCAGCCCCTACAGATAAACCAATCCTCGGCGCGGATTTGATTTGTGAGGTTCTGTTAGTGGTACGCAATATGACGGCGGCGGAAGTTGAGAGGCTTCCTGACGTCGAAAAGCAATAACGGCGTTTCACAAGATTGCCTGAAGACACAAAAAAGCCCTGTCAGAAGACAGGGCTTTTGATTTGAAAATAGAAGATTAGAATCCTTGGTAGGGGCCAATGTTATTGTACGGGAACTGTCTGCTGTGTTGGTAGTGAACTTACACGAGGACTATCCGCTCGGCGATAGGTAATTCGCCATTCGGTTTTGTCGGTCGTCGTCGTATGTGTGGTTTCACCACCGAGATAAATGTTTGAGTTTCCGATTTCATGGGCATGGACATCGGTATGATTTTGAGTTTCTGTGCCGATCACAACCTCTTCCTCTTTTTCAATGACGTAGCCTTCCGGGAAATGAGCCTGCATTAGTTCCATCGCTTTTTCCCGATGATCGACTGGCCAGGTCGAAGTGTTTGGAATAGCAATAATACCTTGCTGCTGGTCACGTGAGACATAGCGTGCAGATGAACAACCGGTGATAAACAGGGATATGATAATCAGTAAAGCAGGAATTCGACGCATTCCGAGATTGCTCCTAATAAGATTTTTTATTTCGGGAGCGATAAAGTACTGAATTACACATCTCTGCTCAATAGCGATGTACCGATGGCCTCGGCTTTCATTTACAATGAAGACAACAACTTGACTTGGCTAATTACCGTGAGTGGAAAACGAATGCGTATTTCATATTTAATGATCTTGATGCTGTTTGCAGGTTCTTTAACGGGTGCTGAAAATTGGACTCACTTTCGTGGTGATCAGGCAGGCCGGGCCGATCAGGCACAGCTACCCACGGAGCTTGGCGAGGACAAAAACGTCAAATGGAAAGTGCCGATTAGGGGCAAGGGCTGGGCTTCTCCGGTTATTTATGGAGACCAGTTGTGGACCATTACCGCAACGGTTGACGGCACCAAGATGTGGGCGCTCTGTTTTGATAAGCAAACAGGAAAGACGATACATGACATACTCGTTTTTGAAAATGAAGAAGTAAGATTCTGTCATCCTACGAACAGCTACGCTTCCTGTACTCCTGCAATTGAAGATGGAACCGTTTATGTTCATTTCGGAAGTTACGGGACGGCAGCGATTGACACAAAGACAGGTGAGAAAAAATGGGAACGTCGTGATCTTGATTGTGACCATTGGCGAGGTCCTGCTTCATCACCGGTAATTGATGGAAATAAACTGATTGTTTCCTATGACGGATTTGATGTTCAGTATGTAGTCGCCTTTGATAAAAAAAATGGCGACACGATTTGGAAGAAAGATCGTGGTATTGATTATGGAACTGACAATGGTGATCGTAAAAAAGCTTATAGTACCGCAACCGTTATTGAGCATCAGGGCCGTCGTCAGGCAATCGTTCCGAGTGCGATGGAAACGATTTCATATAATCCTGAAAACGGAGACGTATTGTGGCGAGTGCGTCATGGCGGCATGAATGCTGCCTGTCGCCCATTGTTTCATCGTGGTTTGGTATACATCACAGGTGGCGATGGCGCTCGAGCGATGGTCGCTGTTGCTCCGGAAGGCACGGGCGACATTACCAATACGGCCATTAAATGGGAATTTAGTAAATCTGTTCCACGTCGAGCTTCCCAACTGCTGGTTGACGGGCATCTCTATATGATGAACGACCAGGGAGTGGCGTCTTGTATCAAAGCTGATAGTGGTGAAGTTGTCTGGCAGCAGCGTGCGGGTGCCGGCGAGTTTCGATCATCACCGGTTTATGCAAATGGTTTGATTTACTGTTTTAGTGTGGAAGGTACAGGCGTTGTATTGAAAGCCGGAACGACATTCGAAAAAGTAGCTGACTTTAAATATGAATCAGGATTTCAGGCGTCTCCGGCAATCTCTGGAAACAGTATGTTTCTGAGAAGCATCACCCACCTCTACTGCATTGAATCTGAGTAACAGGCACCTCGAATGGGAAGTCATTTATGAGAAAAACCTCTCTTCTTGGAATCTTGGTTCTTTGTCTGCTGATTGCCGGTTGTGAACGTGACTATCAGTGGGATCCCAATAACGTCGATGAAGGGGCGGCTAGTCGTCCTTTTAATACATTAGAGTCCGGCACCAAGTGGCGGTTATTGAGGGATACCGGTAACCGTACTCCCACTCCCGACGAAGGGTATTGGGTGCACTACAAAGGGTGGTGTATCGATGATGACGGAACGGAAGTAATGTTTGATCAGTCTTATAGTATGGGAGTTGGTAGTTATTTCGGAGCAGGACAGACCGTCCCAGGCTTTTATGAAGGAATGCTGAATTGCCCGGAAGGTGGCATGATCGAACTTGAGATTCCTCCCGATCAGGGCTACGGCGACAAAGAATTAGAACTCATTCCGGCTAATTCAATACTGCACTTCAGGATAGAACTGATTCGGATTGAAAACTACGAATAGCGGTCAGGCCAATACACGAAAACGGTTGTCATCCCCGGAATTTCATTGGCTTTTCGTTGTATGAGGAATTTCCTTACACAAATATGATTGTGCTATTTGGAGGAGTTGTTTTCTTCTAGCTTTTGAATACGCTTTTCTAAATTCTCGATTGCTTCCAGTAATCCCTCAAATCCACCAAGATTATGCAATTCTTCGAGGTCGATGAATTCTCCATCTACGTCTGGAAGCAGATAGTCGTCCGGTATCGCTTGCCATAATCCTTTTGCACCATACTGCTTCAGGCGATCACGCAATTGTTTCTCACTTAATTCGTCGGAGTATGGTACTGCTTCGATAATACCCGGCTGATTTTCAGGGCGTTGGGTGGGAGTCACATTAACTTCCATCGCTTTACCCTGGCGTATTAACTTTAGCGTCAGCTCTGTTTTATCAGCACCAGCTTTATCGACTGCTGAAACCAGGTCGCTCATTTGCTTGAGAATTTGATCTCCCGAAGAAACCAAAACATCATGTTTTTTAATTCCAGCACTCGCGGCTGGTGAATCTGGCATGACATCTAATACGGCGATTCCCGGATGATCCAGACCAAGCTGCGTCTGTAGTGTTTCAGAGGTTGGTCCCATGGCGACTCCGATCATGAATTCACTGACTGGTAAGACTTCCATTGGTTTGCCATGGATTTCTCCCGAATCGATCCCCGGAGGAAAAAGTTGACCCTCTAGTCCTGGTGGCAGTTGTCCACGAAATCGTTTGAAGAGGGAGCGGGCATCGCCAAGCTTAGGTAATTCAATATCTAATTCTTCGTCACTAAGATCGTATTCCTGAACTTCACCGTCGGGGCCAATGATGACTGCTTTTCCCTGAACCTGAACATCAACGTCGATGTCACCACCATCAATTTCAATCCCATTAAGTCCCTTCTTCATGCGGCTAAGATCGATAGTTTGCGTTTCACCATTGGGAAGTCGGACTTTGATTTTATCGCCGTCGATAGTGACACTATCAGCGTCAACATCGCCTAAGACTTTGACTTCCACCTTTTTCTCGACGCTTTTACTTTCTTTGGATTCATTCGTTTCATCGGATTGAACAATTGCAAACGCTCCAAATAGCAAGCTGCATACGGTTAGAGCGGCTGGTACGAATATCCTTTTTTTCATTAATCTGTTCCTCTTACAACAATGAAACAATGACTGCTTCTATATTAATTAATAGTGGATACGCATCGTTCAATACGATAGTTCATTGAACCCTTTTTCTAAAGGAAATTTGGAGACATGAAAAGAGCACTCCGGCTTGCCTTGTTCGTTCTATTCTTAGTGGGTGGGGTAGTTCGCGCGGCAGATAGGCCGAATATTCTGTTTGTACTCACCGATGATCAGGCGCCATGGGCAATAGGAGCATCTGGAAATCCTTTGGCCAAAACACCTCATATGGATCGGTTAGCCAGTGAAGGAGTATATCTTCCCAATGCTTACACGGTTACTCCCGTTTGCAGTCCATCCAGAGCAGCATTGATGACGAGTCGATATGGTTCGGAACTTGGAATCACAGATTGGATTCATCCGCGTAACGAACCTAATCTCGGCCTGGATCCTCAGTTACCGGTTTGGCCACGTCTATTGCAACAAGCTGGATACAAAACCGGATTGATTGGCAAATGGCATTTGGGCCTGCTGAACTCACAGCACCCGACAGAGTTTGGGTTCGATTACTTTATGGGACATCGTGCCGGAGGTTGGCAAACGGCGAATCCAGTGTTGGAGAAAAATGGAAAGAATCAAAAGTTTGAAGGGCTTAACGCGGATATTCTGGCAGATGAAGTCGTGGAGTTTCTTAAACGTAATCAGCAGGAAACATTCTTGCTTTGTTGGCATACCAGAGCGCCTCATACACGCTGGCTGCCTGTCGCAGAGGAAGATATAGCGCCTTACACAAACCTCGAGATTGAAATTCCTAATCCGGACTACCCGAAACTTGACGTGCCGAGACTTAAGCAAATGACGAGAGAATATTTTGCTAGTGTGCGTAGTGTGGATCGTAATTTGGGGCGAGTTCTGAAAACGCTCGATGATTTAGAATTGGCGGAGAATACTATTGTTATTTTCAGTTCAGATCATGGTTATAACATGGGGCATAACGGAATCTGGCATAAGGGTAACGGACATTGGGTCTTAACTTCACCACCGGCGGCTACCGAGACGATCCCTCGTGGGCAACGTCCTAATATGTTTGACAATTCGATCAAAGTTCCGACGATTATTCGCTGGCCGGGCGTTTTGAAGCCGGGAACTGTAGATAAGTCGACTTACTCGAATTTAGATTGGTTTCCCACTGTGTTGGCAATAGCTGGTGTCGAATGGAATTCGGATGCGGTAATTCGCGGGCGGAATATGGTTCCCAGGTTACTCGGTCAAGAACCATCCTGGGACAACTCGTATTATGCTGAATACAGTACAAAGCATCAGTCACGTACACATATGAGGATGATTTCAAACGGTAAGTGGAAGCTAATTCGGGACTTTAATAATCCGGGCCGCGATGAACTATACGACCTGATGAATGATCCTGCAGAGTCTAATAACCTGATTGAGTTTGAGTCTGAGATGGTACAGGCTGTACGAAGCCAGTTAGAGCGTGAATTACTTTCGCGGATGCAAGCTGTTGGTGATGAGGTACACCGTTAAGGTTGGTTTTGGCGAAGTATTATTGTGTGAACGAAATTGTCTCGGTACGATTTATCTTTACCCCCCACTCTCTCCGAAAAATCCTACCTTTAAATTCCCTCCCAAACTTGTAGTTCAGTTAGGACTCACCACCGAGTGTTCTCTCCGTTACGACATCTAATCGCCCTGCTTGTTTTAAGTTCCATTCTGTTAACCGCCAGCAGTTCTATACTGGCTCAGGATAAGTCAGATGTACGAAATATCAACTGGCAAACATATTTGAAATCACAAGCCGAATGGTTAGAAGCGAGACAGTATTATGCTCACTTAGTAGCAGAACATGCCAAGGCAGAATTGCAGGCATATCAGCAACAAATGGCGGCCGAGCGGGAATTGTTGATACATGAATATGCATTAAAGGCATACCGCGAAGGCTTACGAGAGGTACGCTTAATAGGGTTGCGAAATGAGATTGTTGTCTTAGGAGAAAAAGCGAAACAGGCGGTCGTGAGACGGGATTGGTCCATTAAGTTGGCAAATCGGGGACTCATTAGCCAGAAAGAACTGGAAGCAGACGAGATCGCCGTTGAGCGACTTTCCGGACAGTTGAATTCAAAAAAAGACGAGCTCAAACTGGAGGAAGAGAAAGCCGTTTCCTCAGATGAAGAAGACCTGATAGTCGCGTTGAAGCAGGCCACCTCAGTCTTAAGGACGGTCTCTACGCAAGCTGCCATGGAGAAAGCGTCACGACTTGAGGAAATTGATAAAGCAGAGAAGGAAAGTCAGAGGATCAAACAAGAATTGCAACAAATGCAATGGGATTTTGAGCGCTTCAGAGAATTCCTAAGACAACAAGAGACCAGAGCGAATACCAGTTCACGTCAGGCTGATATTCAAATGCTTCAAAGTGATATGCAGTCAGCGAAGGAGGCTGAGCCACTGGCAATTGATCGGTGCGATAAAAGTGTTGAGCAGTGGCAGCGACACATCGATGATGCACAGCAGACTCAGGCTAATTTGGAGAATGAGGTCGCAGTTGATTCAGCGAAACTTCGCGCGTTGGAGGCCGATGTTCAAGGTGCTCAGGAAAAAGTAAATCAATCGATTCAAAATGAGAGTTGGGCAAATCGTGTTAAACGCAAAGGGTTTATCACTCAGGTGCTGTATGAAAAGTATTCGCTGGCATTGCTTGAATCACGACTGAATTTGAATTATCACCAACAAAAGTTCGAAGCCGAGACTGAAATCCTGAGCAGTCAGCAACAGGCATTGCGTGACTTTGACATCCAGGGACTGAAGCAAGCGACTCAGTTAACAACTGAAGCCTATCGCCAAGTGAAGAGCCATAGGCAGTTTGTTGTTGATAATCTTCGGCAACAGGCCGAGAGCCAGTTGACTGTCCTCAATATCCTCAAGGCCAGCCAATAATCGGCTGTTTCCAGCGGGATGCCCGGTCTTCCCAGCTTGTCTATATTCGCCATTGCGCCCGATTCCCCCAGCATATTTTGCCATCCGAATCTGATTAAGGCGACGTGTAAAAAACTCCGAAGAGTGTTACGTGCGTCTATCTAGATACGCATGTATTTAAACGCAAAGTCGATCAGTTTCGGGCTCCGAATTGAAAATTAAATCCAGCATTCTGTTCTTGTTAATCTCACTTTATGTGACAGGGTGTACTCGTACGGAGTATCGGGAAGCAGCTGATGAGCAGACATACCAGATTCTGAAGGAGAAGTCACAGGATCCTCGTTGGAGGATTCCCAAAATGGATATAACTCCGGATCCCGGAAGTCGGTTTTATGACGTTCATGATGCTGATAATCCACCTTTACCGCCGGATGATCCTACTGCCAGTCAATATATGGACCAGGTATACGGAATGCGAGGCAGTCCGACTTGGGATCAGTTGCATAAAATTGACCATGTCGAGAATCCGAACTGGCCGAAGGAGTTTGGTGGTGGCGTTTATTCGGGAGAGGTTGCTGAGATTCCTGAAGCCAGATTGACGATTGAAGAGGCAGTAAAAATTGGCCTGCGAAACAGTCGGGATTACCAGGAGCAGGTTGAGAATATGTATCTTGCCGCTCTGGCGTTGACTTTTGAGAGATACCGTTATGATGTGCGTCCAGTGGCATTTGGTGATGAGATGGGTACAGAGGTTGGGTATGATAATTCTCCCAACAGCGGCTCGTCATGGGGGTTAGGGAAAACTAATCTTGGCATGAGCAAGTTGTTTCCCAGCGGCGCTCAGTTCATGGCAGAGTTAACTAATAATACGATTTGGATGTTATCCGGTAACTCAGGTTCTCAGACGGCAACGACTTTAGCATATTCACTTGTTCAGCCATTAGCATTGGATGTCCAGCGTACGATTAATCTGGAAAAGATAACGCAGCAGGAACGTAATGTTCTGTATAAGATTCGAGACTTTGCCAGATTCCGAAAAGATTTTTATGTGACCGTGGTGACAGGGTCTCGAGCGTTACCTTTACCGGGAAGTTCTGGGAGTGGTGAATTGGCGTTCTTGATTCGCGGAGCACGCAGTCCGACCGTAGGATTTTATTACCTGTTATATGAAATTCAGCGGCTCAGAAACCAGAAGACGACGATCCGCAGTTTGGAATCATTGATTCGTGATCTGGAAGCGTTAGGCGAAGCAGGTCGGGCAACTTCTTTGGATGTTACCGAGCTTCAGAGTTCGTTGGAGCGAGCGCATCTCTATTTGGCCCATCGCGAGCGGGTAGTGAAGACCGAAATGGACCGTTTTAAAATGCAATTAGGGCTTCCGCCTGACCTCCGTATTTCTTTGGATGATTCCTTGCTGCGGCAATTCGAATTTCTGGATGACGAATTGCTTGAGTTGGAATACGACAGCACAACGGTTGAGATTAGTGAAGACAAACAGATTCTAATTCAGGCCATGGTTGATATAGAAACAGTTCTATCCACTTTGGAAGCCAAGGTTCAGTCTTTTGAGAGTGAGATTGCGGAACTGGATCAGATTCTGCCGATTAGGTTTGAGCGAATGAGTGCTGAGGAGGTCGAGGAAGTTGAAAAGAACGTATTTAACGATAAGCAGCAGTTCGCCGATACTAAAATGCAGGCTGTGGAAATGCGAGCCTCGATTCTGTCACTAAAAACCCGAATCCAGCAGGCGGAAGGAACGAAGGAAATTATCCCAGAAGTTCGCGAGCTACGTCGAAACCTGCTACATACGGTTCGGGCCCTAACCGGCGTTAGTATTGCCATTCGGTTGGAACGCTCGGTATTAGTGCCTCTGGAAGTGGATTTTAACGAGGCAGCTGAAATCGCCCTGCAAAACCGTTTGGACCTGATGAATCGGCGTGGAATCGTAGTTGATACCCGCCGTCGATATGAAGTCGCAGCCGAGAAACTTCTGACAGACGTCAATCTTGTAGCCGAAGGAAGTTTGGGTACGCCTCCGCTCGCTGATACCAATGAGCCTTTTGATTTCAGTTCTGATTCCGCCCAGTTTAGGGCAGGGATAGAGATTGTGACGCCGCTGGATCGCCGTCGTGCTCGTAATAATTTTCGAGCAGCACAAGTGTCTCTACAACGTGCACGACGAAACTATATGGCTGCAGAAGATCAGGTGAAACTGGATATTCGAACGATGTATAACGAAGCTGTTACCGAAGCCCGGATCTTTGAGATTTGTCGCCGGGCGTTGCGAGTGGCCGCTAGAGAGCTTGATCAGGCAATTGAATTCGGTGATCGGCCTGATGCAGGCGAGTATGCCGGAGGACGGGGAGTTAATATCTCCAGGGCATTAGAGAATATTCTTTACAACCAGAACGAAATGATAGAGTCCTGGGCAGAGTATGAAACGGCTCGATTGTCGATCTATCGCGATATGGGGACGATGAAGATCAATGAAAACGGCCTCTGGATTGATGATATCGAAAACCTTAGGGCTCGATAAAACGGTTTCACGGAATTCATAGCTAATCGCCGAGACTTTTCGGGTTAGTCGGTGTTTGTGTTAGAGTTGAATTACTTTTTCTTAGACTACTCTTCATACTCACGGATTCTAAAACATGCGTAGTCGCTATACCGCATCGCAGTCAGCTCTATTTCTATTTGTATTTTTGCTTAGCCCCTTTGCAACGGCGGACGATTTCGCGCAATTCCGGGGTAAATCAGGGCATGCGCACGATCGTCAGACCAATTTGCCCAGACAATGGTCTGATTCATCGAATTTGCAGTGGAAGGCTGAAATTGATGGCCGTGGATCATCGAGTCCCATTGTGGTGGGCGATAAAGTTTTAATTACGGCTTACTCGGGCTATGGGAATCCGGATCAGAGTGGTAGTCAGGACAGCTTAGTTCGTCAGTTGTTTTGCTTCAATCTGAATGACGGGAAACTGCTCTGGAAGGCGGACGTCAAAAATCAACAACGTGAAGATTTGTATCAGGGATTTATTACCGAACATGGCTATGCCACCAGCACTCCGGTTTCAGACGGAATAATGGTCTATGTGTTTTTCGGGAAATCAGGGGTGTTTGCATTTGATTTGCAAGGCGAACAAAAGTGGCACATGAATGTCGGTACGGAGTCTGCCCAGCGGCGTTGGGGATCGGCCCCCAGTTTGGTCTTGCACAAAGATACTGTGATTGTGAACGCATCAGATGAAAGTCAGACGATCTATGCTCTGAATAAAGAAGATGGGTCGGTTGCCTGGAAAGCAGAAGCAGCCGGACTCGAAAATTCATTCAATACACCATTGTTAGTAAAATCGAATGAACGGACTGAATTGATAGTGGCTGTTCCCTGGGAGATTTGGTCGTTAGATGCAGACACCGGTAAGCTGCTTTGGTGGGCTGAAACAGAGCTCGACAACAACGTCTCGCCCAGCATGGTGGAAAACGATGGAATAGTTTATGCCGTTGGTGGACGAAGTGGCGCGAGCGTTGCAATACGTATAGGTGGTAAGGGGGATGTGTCCAGGACCCATGTTGTTTGGCGTGGTGATGCATCATCTTATGTCCCTTCCCCGGTCTTATTCGAGAACCGGCTTTACTGGGTGAATGACCGAGGTATTGCCCACTGTGTCAACGCGACAACAGGTGAATTGGTCTATCAGCACCGGTTAAATATTAATAGTGGTGGTGGTCGTTCTTTTTATGCCTCAGCCATGGTAATTGGAGGTAAGATATATGCAGTCAGTCGATTTAACGGAACATTCGTTTATGAACCAGGCGATGAGTTCAGGCAGATCGCTCAAAATCAGCTTAGCGATGAATCTATGTTCAATGCCAGCCCTGCGGTAGTGAAGGATCGCATTCTGATTCGTTCGGATTCGGCATTGTATTGCATTGGAAATAAATAACAGTGCCCTTATGGGGTCTATTGATACGTTTGCGGGAGAGTGAAGATGAAATTACCAGTTTTGATTGCAGGATTGATGGTGGGTTTGATGATATCAGCTGATGTAACAGCCCAGCCACCAAATCGTCAGGAGGGGCAGCAGCCACCGCAACGAACGGCAGCGGAGTTTATTAGTCGTTTACGCTCGATGGATGTAAACAAAGATGGAAAGATTGCTAAGGATGAATTGCCTGAGCGAATGCAGAGTATCTTAACCCGAGTAGACACTAATAAAGATGAAGTTATTGATGAACAGGAACTCAAGACGCTTGAAGATCGCTTTAAGGGGAACGCCACTCAACGTCCTCAGGAGAATGGCCGGCAGGGAGAACGTCCGCAGGGCCAGCGTCCTCAAGGGCAACCGCCTGCACAGGCTCAGCAGGGGCAACAACGTACTATAGGTGGCTTTATCGCCAGACTTCGCGAAATGGATACAAATAAGGATGGCAAAATCTCAAAAGATGAAATACCCGAGAGAATGCAGAGTATTCTCACGCGTGTTGATACGAATAATGATGATTCGATTGACGAGAAAGAGCTTAAAGCATTAGCAACGCGAGTCGGCGGTAATGCAGGTCAACGCCCACAGGGCGATGGACAGCAAACAGATCGTCCTCAAGGACAACGGCCTCCGGGGTTTGGTGGCCAAGGAGGGCGACCGGGACAGCCAGGTGGTCGCCCCGATGGCTTTGGAGCAAGCAATCCTCAAGGCCAACGCCCTTCAGGATTTGGTGGTCAAGGAGGCCGCCCAGGGCAGGGTGGTCAGCCTGGTCAGGTAGGTGGCCGAACAGCATTGCCACCACTACCGATCTTTATGGTTTTGGATCGCGACAGAAATGGAGAGCTTTCCAAAGAAGAAGTGGCCAACGCTGCTAAAGCCCTGGCACAACTCGATCGTGACGGAAATGGTAAATTGACTTTCGAAGAACTAATGCCTGCTGGCTTTGGTCGAGGCGGACGCCCCGGGCAAGAGGGGGCAGCCGGTGGTCAGGGAGGTCGTCCCGGACAGGGTGGTCAACCAGGCCCACCGGGTGGATTTGGCGGTCAGGGAGGTCGACCAGGACAAGGTGGACAGCCAGATGGTGGACGTAGTCCCCAGCGACCACAACGTCCGCAGTAGTTCGTAGATTGTTTGTTAAACTACAAGCAATATTGATCAAACAACCAACGGCATCGTAATTCTTATGACGATGCCGTTGTTCTGTTATACTGACGTGAGTCAGGTATTATTCGCTTGATATTCGCCTCTCTTTTGACGGAATACCTGTGTTTCGATATTATTTTAACCTGGTTCTTGTCGCAGTATGCTTGCTCAGTCCGATACTATACGGACAAGAAGACTCTGCCGGTTCTATCGGCAAGGCTATTTCTGCGGAAGCAGCGCAGGCATATGCTCAGTTGATTAAGCGTTACGAAGCGAATCGTCAGGACCGCCAGTTTGTGCGTCCATTTCTTGACGTTGCCGAAAAGTACGCTGGAACCAAGGCAGCTCTGGATTCCCTGACTTGGGTTTTAAAACGGTTTGAATCAGGCTCCAATGCAGACCGAGCCATCACAATGTTAGTTGAGTCCCACGCTGCGCACCGAGAAATCGAACAACTATACCTTCACATTGGAAATAATCCATCACTTAAGGTCGCTGTGTTTTACCGTAGAGTGATTGCCGTCAATAAAAATCCTACGGCTGTTGGGCGAGCTCATTTCCGTTTGGGCAATTATCTGGTTCGACAGGCTGAGATCGCACGGGAAGTTCGAGCAAATCCGGATAGCTTGGATAAGTTCAAACTTTTTTATGGTTCCGCTTTAACGGAGTATCTGCAAAAGGTCGACCTTTCATCCATTCGAAAGGATGCGCTTAAACAATTCACAGTAGCTGTTGAAAAGTATCCAAACGTACGAACTTACAAAGGCGAATTGTCTGAATTGGCAGGCCGGGAAAAATTCAAGCTGGAACATCTGACTGTAGGTGGTGTGGCTCCGGAAATTGTAGGTGAGGATATCGCTGGAAAACCTATGAAACTGTCAGATTATAAAGGGAAAGTAGTACTCTTAGACTTCTGGGGTGATTGGTGTGTTGCCTGTCGGATGCTTTTACCCTTTAACCGAGCTTTGGTCAAGGAAATGGAAGGCAGGCCATTTGAATTACTCGGAGTGAATAGCGATACGGATCGTATATACGCTCGAAAAGTCGAACTCACGCAAAAAATTAGCTGGCGCAGTTTTTGGAACGGTGGTAGTCGGTTTGGTGAAATTTCGACTAAATGGGCTGTTGAGAAATGGCCAGTTCTTTATGTTATTGATGCCAATGGAATTGTACAAATGCGCAGTGCCGGGGGACATAACAAAGAGGAAATTCTCAAACTTATCGAGAAATTAGTTTCCGAAACAGAAACCAGATAATCTTTAGCCTCACTTGCCAAACCGAAGGAGTGGATCCTTGAAAGTGCTACTGTCTGCGTTAACGGTCTGTATTATCTTCTTGGCTCATTCATTGGAATCGAAAGCCGACGATTTTTGGCTGCCGTTGTTTAATGGGAAAACTCTGGCTGGTTGGCATTCTCCATTTGACCAGGGAAATGCAAGTGTCATTGACGGTGAGATTGTTCTCACAGGTGATAGGAAGTTCTTCTTGGTGAGCGATCAAACGTATAAGGACTTTGAGTTGAAAGTCGACGTGTTTGTTCCTACAGGAGGCAATAGTGGAATCCAGTTTCGCAGTCACTATCGTCCCAATCGACTGTGGGGTTATCAGGCTGAAGTCGATACATCTGACCGTAAATGGGCTGGAGGATTATATGAAGAAGGCAGACGCGGATGGTTAGTTCCGTTGAAAGATAAGCCCGAAGCACAGGCTGCTTTCCAAAATAATCAATGGAACACCTATTTAATCAAGGCCATTGGCGACCGGATTGAAATCAGTGTCAACGGAATTACGACAGTAAAAACGCGTGATGCTGTAACGTCCGAAGGATTTATAGCCCTTCAGCATCATGGTGAAAAAGGGCTGTCGTATCGATTTCGTAATATAAGAATTAGGGAAGTCAGTGCCTGCCAGCCACTTTCACTCATTACCTTCGGATCCTGTTGCAAGCAAGGTAGGGCTCAACCTATCTGGAATGCTATCACGGCAAAGCAGTCAGATCTGTTTCTGATGCTAGGAGATAACATTTATGGCGATTCAGACGAGGTGGATGTCTTACGTGAAAAATATGCTTTGTTGGGTGCAGAGCCAGGATTTCAGCAACTAAGAAAACAAACCAAAGTTTTGGCTACATGGGATGATCATGATTACGGTCTCAACGATGGTGGTGTTGAATTTGTATCTAAGGTGGGGTCTCAGAAAGCATTTAACGACTTTTTTGAAGTTCCTGAAGGAGCCGGTAGTCGGCTTCACGAAGGAGTTTATGACGCGCATGTTTTTGGACCGGTGGGCAAGCGAACTCAGATAATTCTGCTTGACACAAGATTTCATCGTTCGCCTCTTAAGAAGTGGCAAGGAGAGAAACGCCCATTAACTGGTCCCTATATCGAGGATTCTGATCCCAATACGACAATGCTTGGTTCTCAACAGTGGACCTGGCTGGAAGAGCAAATGAAGGTTCCTGCTGAATTACGAATCTTATGTTCGAGCATCCAGTTTCTCTCGGCGGAGCATGGTTGGGAATACTGGCAGAATATGCCTCTTGAAAGACAACGTTTGATCGACTTGATTCAGCAAAGTGGTGGCCGATCGATTGTGTTATCTGGGGATCGTCACCTCGCCGAAATCTCGAAAGTTTCGATTGGTGAAAGAGGCAATACCATGGATCTATACGATATCACGTCGTCGAGCCTGAATGCACCAAGTGGAGGTGGAAATGCGGGGGAGGCCAATCGTTATCGCAGCGTTCCCGACCATTATCCGGCAGTCAATTTTGGATCAGTTAATATCAATTGGCGAAGTCGAAACCCCCACATTTCACTAAGTATTCATGATGTGGATGGTCAGGTTGTGTTGAGCAATAAGTTGCGCTTACATGATATTTACTGGTCCAAATAATAAGTCGGCCACATTGGATGTATGGTCAACGCATAGGGCATTTTTTATTTGTTCTGATCTTCTTTCTTGCTTACTATTGAAAATAGAAGTTAGGTGCTGAGCAGAGGAATTTGAAGAATGCGAAAATCTATCTTGGCGATTTCGCTTTTGATGTTTGGGTGGCAGGTGGCTGTGCAGGCAGCAATTCCACGAGACGTAAAACTGGAAATCGATAGACGTTTAATACCTGCCTATCGAACTGGAAATCTCGAAACCGTCGTCTTTTCGGGCGCCTTGATCGCCAATCAGGTTGGCGGGGCGCTGGTGGATGAAATAGATGCCTATCTATCAGATCAGAGCATCGAGCCATTAGGTGCGATACTTGCTCGTTCCCGATTCTCATTACTTACTCAAAGCAAGAAGGTGGAGTCTCAGGCAACTGTTAAAGAGTTACTCTTAACGGTTCCTTATTTCCAAAAGCAGGTTCAAGAAGTTATCGCTGGAGAACTGCGTCCGGCGATTATGAAGGAAGGCGCTGAGCCTCCGGAGACACTGCAAGGACTGAAGGATGCCTTATGGACAATTCACATTTATAAGAATGATCTAAACAATCTTGATCGGACGGCATCTTTAGCCGCGCTTACAGTTCAAACCGTTCTCAATAGTGGAAAAGTTCGTCCGGTTGATCGTGAAAAACTGTCTTATGATTTCGTTGCGTCTCGTGAACAGATCATTGAGGAGAATGAAAATCGTCTTAATTTTGAGACCGCTTTACGTATGCTTCGTGTGCGTCTTGCCAACAAAATTCTGGAAGAATCCGATGCTTTAGACCAAAAGCTATTAGCTGCATTTGCATTGGATCAGGATTTCAAAATTATCAACGACTTTGTTGAGCAGCAGCGTCGTGGTTTGTTTCGTTCGATTCAAACACCGGATTTGGATTTCATTCAGGATACGGTCGTCTTAGCGAAACAAAACCATCCTCGTGTATTCCAGGATGCCGACTTGTTGTTTACGGGGATCCATTGGTGGACACGCGGCCGTTTTGGAAAAGGAGTGGCAGCGAATGGTTTACTAAAAGGTACTCATGTAAAGAGAAACCCTGCTGCTGGCTTTCCATTACATATGCCAAGAGATATTCCCAAGGCAACCGATCCCTTCGCGATTGATGGTTCAGAACCTTCACCCTATGTTGCCCGGCGTCACGAGCATACCTGGTCATGGGAGAATGGTGGAATTTCCTTGAGATATCACGCCGAAGTTGAGATTGTTGCTGAGTCAGATTACTTCTATTGAGGTCGAAATCTAGTCCATGGTACCGTGAGTGCCTATTTAGCAAAATTCGATGAACCAAATCCAAGCGATGCCTACCAAATCGTGGGCTATCAGGAATATGCCAACGCACTGAATCATCTGGTTCCACTTGTCAAGCAGGCGGATGAAGAGGCTTTAGCTGCTTATGACAAGATCATTGAGACCATGCCTGAGTTGGCAATTTATACGAATTTATCGCGTCGATTCAATTTCGCACTGGCTCAGAGTTCATCCCTAACCCCCCTGCTGCGAAGAACCTTGAGTCTCTACAATGCATCCTCGTTAAAAGACAAGGAAGACTTGGCAGGGGCAGAATACAGACACACGGGAATCGGTTGGCTAATCGCACTGGCAAGATTAGAACACGGTTCGATCGAACTTGGATATCAAAAAGATGTAAATCCGTTTAACTTGACGCATTTGACGACGGTGGAAACTCCCGCCTTTTTAGAGTTACTACTGGATGGTGCTCGTAGTCATTACTGGGCAATGAATATGGATCCGGTGACGCATTATCTGCTGGATGGTAATGTACCTAAAGTTAGTGATCGAACAGCGTTAGCTTATGGGCGGCGAGCTGTATTAGTCCAGAAAATGTTGGAGACATTAAATCGGGTCGCTGGTGCACAATTTACTCCGGTTCAGAAACAGGAACTACAAAGCTGGTATGACAACTTGTCAGAGGTTCGTGAAGGTGTGTCCTACAACGTCTATGAAACCTACAAAGCAGCGATTTCTCAGCAGGGTATACAGAGCATCGATCTGAAAGGATGCCCACCTCTGGTCAGCGGTATTCGTAAAGACATTAGTTTAGGTCGTGGGCGTATTAGTTTGGCCGAGTAGCAGTTGTTTTGCGGTCTAGTCTTTCGTAAGATTTGAGCAGTAAATGGGCTAGTGCTCATCAATCTGATTGGCTCTTTAGAAACCAGATATGATGCTAAAGATCTATACAAGCAAAGCTCTGAATGGTGTACACGACAGCCGACGTGATTTCCTGCAGATTGGGGCATTAATGCTGGGCAGCCTGTCGCTCCCGCAACTCTTAAAAGCCCAAAGTGAGAGCCCGGGCTTCATGAAAGATAAATCAGTAGTTTTGTTGTATTTGTCGGGCGGCGCTAGTCAAATTGAAACGTTTGATCCAAAGATGGGAGCCCCTGCGGAGATCCGCAGCGTCAATGGTGAGGTCAAGACCTCTTTGCCGGGAGTAACCTTTGGAGCCACGATGCAAAAACTTGCCGCTCGTGCCAACCAAATAGGAGTCGTTCGTAGCCACAATCATACGGTTGGTTCACATGAACAAGCCCATGTGCATGTATTGACCGGAGGAACCGATCCATCGGGATCCGGAAAGACTGGCTTTGGAATGGGGGCTCTCTATGCACGATTACGAGGGGCAAATAACCCGGACTCGGGCATCCCAACAAATTGCTTACTCACAGTTCCGGAGATTGACGGTCAGTACCGTAAAGAACTTTCTCGTTTACGAAAAGGCTCCAGACCTTTGGAGTTAGGGGCATCGTATGCACCTTTCGAGCCCGGCGATAACAGTTCTGCGATGAACAATATGAAACTGAATCTGTCTTCTCAGCGTTTTGAAGATCGTCGCACCTTACTGACGTCATTGGATTCGTGGAAGCGTCGCGTGGATGATTTGGGAATGGTTCAGGGGATGGATCGATTCAATCAGCAGGCAGTTGATCTGCTGACTGGTGGAGCAGTCGATGCGATCGATTTGACTAGAGAAGATCCTGCAATCCTGGCAAAATACAACACAAGTCAAATGCGAATAGGATTCAAGCAATTTCGTCCGTCGATGCTTGGTCACAAAATGTTAATGGCTCGTCGGCTCTGTGAAGCCGGAGCAGGGTTTGTCACAGTTCACAGTGCAGGCTGGGATATGCATGCTGATGGAAATAACCCTGGAATGCAGCAGGGAATGGCAATGCTTGGCACTACATTGGATCATGCTGTGGCGGCCTTTTTGGATGATGTGGCAGCACGTGGGTTAAGCGAAAGAGTGTTGCTGGTAATCACCGGTGACTTTGGTCGTACTCCGCGAGTGAATAAAAAGGGAGGACGCGATCATTGGGCCCGGTTGGGAACACTGGCATTTGCCGGAGGCGGATTGAATATGGGACAGGTAATTGGTCAGTCAGATCGTCAGGCAGGCCAACCTATTACGACTCCTTATACAACAACTCACTTAATGGGCACAATTATGCAATCGCTGTTTGATGTAGGTAAAATGCGTTTGGTATCGGGAATACCTCCACAGATTCGTCGGCTCATCGAGCAGAGCAAGAGTATTCCTGAACTGATGTCCTAGTAATCTGTATTAGTGGAAAGTGGGCAAAGGAGCTTTTTGGGGAAGCTTAGTCTCATTGTAAAATCCAAAGATTTCATCCCAGTAACTCCATGCTGGTTTTAAGTGTCCCGCTCCCTCGATCTCGATATAGTCGACTCTTTTCTCAAAGTCTTTAATTTCCTTAACCAGTGAGCGAGTCGCGTTGACGTTGACGAGGATGTCTTTGGTGCCCTGAATAATCATGATTGGACTATTGGTATTCTTAAGCCGTTGTCCACGCTCCGCAACAAAAAACGCTGGGGCAACAGTGGCAATGGCAGCAAATTGATCGGGATATTTGCTTAGGAGGTGGAAACTGCCTCCCCCTCCCATTGAATGCCCATAGAGATAAATTCGCTGAGCGTCGACGTTAAATTCTTCTCGGATCATCCTGATTACATTGATGACGTCTCGTTCACTTAACTCCCCAAGATTCTTGGGTTTGTCACCGCGTTTTTCTTTGCCGTACATCCCATACCAACCTTGATTGTTATATCCCATTGGCGCTACCAATATGAAATTGTTTTTTTCAGCGGCGGGCACCATTCCGGGATAGCGAATCACCTGATAGCAATCGCTAAAGAGGCCATGCAAAGCGAAGAGAACAGGGAGTTTCTTTTTGCCGTCATAACTCTTTGGGACATAGAGTGTATAGGGAATGAAGCGTTTGGCTTGCTCCATCGTGTATTTTCGATGAATGATAACACCGGTTTTCGCAGGCTCAGTTGCTGAGAGGGACGAAGCCAGTGCCAGAAGTAACACTAGAGTAGCCTGTAGGAATCTCATCATGAAAGCCTTGTTTGATTGCCTCCGGTTTGGGAGCAGGATTCTTAGGTAAGAATATTGCGGACAACTTCACCATGAACGTCAGTCAGACGGAACCGTCTCCCCTGATACTTATACGTAAGTCGTTCATGATCAATTCCCAGTAAATGTAGGATCGTGGCATGGAAGTCATGCACATGAACACCATTTTCTGCAATATTGTATCCCAATGGATCCGTTTCTCCGTGGGTGACTCCCCCCTGAACACCACCACCGGCCATCCAGAGAGAAAAACTGCGGGGATGATGATCTCGTCCAAAATTATCTCCGTTGAGTTTTCCCTGACAATAATTTGTCCTTCCGAATTCGCCTCCCCAGATAATCAGGGTGTCATCGAGCAGCCCGCGTTGTTTCAGATCCGTCACCAGCGCTGCTGAAGCCTGATCGGTTTCTTTAGCTTGATTTCGTAGGCCGCCCACGAGGCCACCGTGTTGATCCCAGCCGGGGTGATAAAGTTGGATAAAGCGAACTCCACGTTCTGCCAGTCGTCGGGCGAGCAGGCAGTTGGCAGCATAAGATCCCGGATTCTTTGCTGCTTCACCGTAAAGCTTAAAGGTGTGCTCGGGTTCATCAGCTGTATTCGTGACTTCCGGAATCGACTGCTGCATACGAAATGCGAGCTCGTACTGAGCGATCCGTGATTCCAGGTCAGGACTGCTCTGTTGTTCTAACTTCAACTGGTGAAGCTCTTTTAGTCCATCCAGCATTTGCCGGCGGGCATCAGCATTGAGCCCTTGAGGATTACTGAGGTATAAAACCGGGTCTTGACCTGAACGAAAACGGGTTCCCTGATAACGAGATGGCAGAAATCCACTTCCCCAAAGTCTGGTCAGCAATGGCTGACCGCCTTTGTTCTTAGTGACGAGCACTACGAATGCAGGTAGATTATCATTTTCGGTTCCCAGACCGTAATCCAGCCATGCTCCCATACTAGGGCGTCCCGGGAATTGTGAGCCCGTTTGCATATGAGTAACCGCAGGCCCATGATTAATGGCCTCCGTATACATACTTCGGACAATACAGATGTCATCTGCAATCCCGGCGATGTTTGGGAGTACTTCACTAATCCACTGTCCGCTATCACCATGTTGTTTGTATTTAAATGGTGATTTGACCATAGGCAGACTGGCTTGATTACCTGACATTGCTGTCAATCGCTGGCCTTTGCGAATGTCATCAGGTAATTGCTGGCCATGGACTTTTTCAAGTTCGGGTCGATAGTCAAATAAGTCTAACTGAGACGGACCTCCACTTTGGAAAAGGTAAATGACACGTTTAGCTTTTGGAGTGTGATGAACTTCTTTGAGTACTCCTTCGCGAGCATGGAGCATTCGGGACGATTCCATCTGAGACAACGCGATACTGCCCAGTCCCATCCCAAAGCGGTTCAACAAACTTCGACGTGATAGCCCCCATGGGCTATCGAATCCTGTACATTGTTGAGATGAATTTGAGTTCATTGGATACTCGGAGTTAATGTTTTAGAGGAAGTTATTGTCGGACAACGCATTCGTCATAATTAAGTAATAAATTGATGACCATGGCCATCGCTGCAACCTGTTCGGCCGCTAAATTCATATCACGTGGTGCATCGCCGGTTGCGAGGAATTTATTGGTTTCATCGGGACGATCGCGGAAATACGCCAATTGCTCTTGAAATGAATTAGAGATGACGGCAAGTTCGGCTTTAGAAACAGGCCGACTGGTCAATAGTTGAAATGCTTTGGCCACCGCTGCCTGATGATTATCACCAAATTCCTTAATCAGGTTTTCTCCCATTTTCCGAGCTGCTTCCACGTACTGCGGATCATTAAGCAATACGATAGCGTGCAATGGATTGGAGGTGCGTTCACGGGCGACAGAACAAACTTCTCTTTTGGCCGCATCAAGTGTCATCATGACCGGAGCAGGTGCTGTGCGACGCCAATATGTATATAAACTTCGTCGATAAAGCTGTTCACCACTACCCCGAGCGACGGGTTTAAAAGACTCGGCCACTTCGTATGGTCTCACTGAAGGTCCACCTTGTTTGTCAACAAGCAAGCCACTTGTCAGTAAGGCATTATCTCGCAGCATTTCGGCTGGCAACTGAAATCGATTCGCGTGACTTAAAAGATCATTTTCCGGATCAGTTGCTAATTGTATTTCCGATGCGTGCGAAGATTGACGATAGGTGGAGGAAACAGCGATTTGTTTGATAAGTGCTTTGGTATCCCAACCGCTTTCAATGAATTTCAACGAAAGCCAGTCTAACAGGGCTGGGTGTGTTGGAATGGCACCCTGGCTACCAAAATCTTCCGGCGTTCTTACCAGACCTTTACCAAACATCATTTGCCAGATCCGGTTCACGTAGACGCGGGCCGTGAGAGGATTTTGTGGGCTGGTCACCCATCGGGCAAGTGTCAAACGATCTCCCTGTTTTTCAGAGTCTCCAAAGATGGCCGGTGTTGCAGCAACAACAGCCTCGTCTGGCTGGTCATAGGCTCCCCGGTTTAGAAGATACGTCGTCCGACGCTTTGCCATTTCTTCCATGACCATTATTTCCTGAGCACCGTCAATAAGCTTACTTCGTTGATCCCGAGCAGACTTAACGACTGCCATTTGTTGGCGGTATGCTTCGTCAAATAAATAGAGATAGTATTGTTTAAGGTGTTGTTTCTGTTCTGCATTGAGTTCAGCGGTTACAGTACCCAAAGTGGTCTGAAGCGTCTTGGTGTCAAACAGATGTTTTAATTCGAGATCACTCAACTGGCGATTGAATACTTTGAATTCATCCACCATTCCTTGTTTAAACCCTTTGTCTCTAAAACGTTGGCCGATTGCGATGTTGTCGCCTCCACTTCCGGTAATGTTTTTGTAGAGATTGTCCCGCACGACTTCAATATTTGCGGGCTTGCCGTTGAGGTATATTTTCAAACCGTTTGCCTGACTGGATCCGTCGTAAACCATAGACAAATGGTGCCCTTGTCCTGGTGGTAAGATATCTTTAGTTCGGACTCTGATCGCGTTACCTGGCCAAAAATGAATGAGGGATACACTAATTCGCCCGTCTTCAATCAACATCTGATAACCGCGGCTGGCGGAATCGGTCCAAGCTCGGGATCGATGGAATACGACAGCACGTTCCTTAATCTCTGGCGTATTAAGCCATAGAGAAACGGTAAAGGGAGTATTACGAGAATAGTTGCCTACGGAGAGGCCGATGGCGTCGTCTCCGGTTAACTCAACAGCTTTCCCAATCCTGCCTTCGACGCTTTTATTGGCACCTGTGTTACCGTCTTCAAAGGTGAGTTCCTGCTCAAGCCCAATAATTTCCTTCGTTACCTTACGATTTGTGAGCCAGTCGTTAAATCCCTTATTTTTTGCTGTGGCTAATTCGTTGAGTTTGGCAACTTCACGAATAATCGTCTGCTCAACATCAGCTATCGCCTTCTTTTGATCTTCATTGAAAATTCGAAGCGTGGGGGTCGGAGTTGAGGTTGTGAAATAAGAATAGAGACCGGCTTCGTCAATGTTATTGAAGTAGGCGAAAAGCTGATAGTATTCTTTCTGGGTGAACGGATCATATTTATGGTCGTGACATCGACAGCACTCAAGAGTTATTCCCAAAAAGGCTGTTCCAAAAGTGTGTGTGCGATCTGCTACGTATTCCGTTCTGAATTCTTCCGGGACAGAGCCCCCCTCGACTTTTTGAGAATGCAGACGATTAAACGTCGTTGCGATACGTTGAGAATCTGTCGCAGATTCGAGTAAGTCACCAGCTAATTGTTCTATGACAAATTGATCGTAGGGCAGGTTTTGATTGAAAGCGTTGATTACCCAGTCACGGTATGGCCATACATAGCGATCTCTGTCAACCTGATAGCCGAAAGTATCAGAGTATCTAGCCACATCCAGCCAAGTGGCCGCCATGCGCTCTCCATAGTGTTTATTCTCAAGTAATTCGTCGACCAGACTGGCATAAGTTTGAGAAGATGGATTTACTGTAAACTGTTTAACTTGTTCGAGCGAAGGTGGCAGGCCTGTAAGATCGAATGCGAGCCTGCGAATTAACGTGGTTGGAGTGGCCTGATCAGCAGGGCTTAAGCCAGCCTGTTCCAAGCGTTTAAGGATAAAGTGATCAATCTCGTTGGTGCTCCAGGATTTATCTTTTGTTTTCGGAAGAGATGGGCGAACCGGAGCTTCAAATGACCAGTGGTTATCCCAGGATGCGCCCTGATCAACCCAACGAGTCAATAGATCGATCTCTTCGTGGGTTAATTCCAGTTTGGACTCAGTCGGAGGCATTTTAAGATCGGGGTCTTCTGACTGGATTCTTTGAATCAACTCACTCTTGCCGGATCGACCTGGATGAATGACACGGTTTCCTTCGAATGCCAAAGCTGCGAATGCTTCTTCTTTGAGATCGAGTCGCAGATCGGCTTGACGGGTTTTTGCATCGGGTCCATGACAGTTGAAACAACGATCGGAAAGAATTGGTTTGATGTCCCGAACAAAGTCAATCGGTTGCTTCTTAGCTCCACTGGAAATCGATGTGAGGGTCAGTACGAAAAGTAATGAATATACAAATCTCATAAATAGTTACATAGATGAAGTGGCACCGGTTCTTTGCTGATTATTTATTCTATGATAATGAGCGGTTGGGGATAACGGGGATCTTCATAGGCTTATGTCATCATGGCGCATAAAAAAGCCCGTCACAGATATACCATGACGGACTTTCTAATATCAAAGCAGAAAGGTTGATTAACCTTCGCCTTCAGCAGCTTCTTCAGCTGGAGCTTCTTCTGCTGGAGCTTCTTCAGCTGGAGCTTCTTCAGCTGGAGCATCTTCAGCTGCTTCTTTGGCTTTGGCTTCTAGTTCAGCTAACTTCTGAGCTTTTTTTGCTTCTTTCTTTTGTGCTCTTTTATCTATTTTTGCATCAAGCTTAGCCTGGAGTTCATCTGGAGATAATCTTGCATCTTTAGCCAATTCTTTTACTTTATCTGAAAGCTGAGCTCCCTGAGAAATCCAATGATCTAATCTCTCAATATTAAATCTCATTCTTTCTTCAGATCCCTCTGCTGAAGGGTTAAAAAAGCCAAGACGCTCAATAAAAGCACCGTCTCTAGGTTTTCTGGAATCTGCAACCGTTATAAAATAATAAGGGTTCTTTTTGGCTCCACTTTTTGCAAGTCTTACTACTACCATATAAAAATTGATTTTTGTATCTTT
>PBCP01000016.1 GCA_002717145.1 Planctomycetaceae bacterium
GATGCCAGTTGACTGACCATTTAATGCAGTTGCGTCGATGATTTGTTGAACGAAAGTTAAGCGTCCACCAAAGTGGCTGATTATGTCCTCCTGCAGATTGATTCCCGCCGGAGTGTTTACGTTTTCCTCGACAAGATTCTCGAAATATCCACTGCCAAGAACCGAGTCTACGACCTTAGTTAGCTCACCATACATCTTTTCCAGGTCCCAATACATGGTTCCATAGTTAGACGTGTCATTACTAACCCAATCCTCCGCACCAAGCTCTCCCTCCCCGAGTGTCAAAAGGTTGAATACCCCGCGGCGAGGGCTACCTAAAGAAAGATGGAGGTGTGCCATCGTGTCAAAGCCGGGCGGGCCGACGATTAACGAGCCGCCAACTGCCTTAAAGCCGTCCACACCTAAAGTTGGTAATAACGCCAATGCTGCCTGAGCTTGGAAATTATCTTGAGTGGTAGACTTGATCAGTGTTAATGGATCGGCATAAAAACTGATCTGAGGTTGGTAATCGTCAGCACCTGTGCTGTTGCGCATAATATCAGTGAATTTGCGATTATCGGCTAGGGTTCGATCTGCCTCGGTAGCGGTACCTTCCCACACACTAATTAGGTGTGTAGCCATCAGTTCGCTACTGCATAACACGACGGTCTCTTCCTTGATGAACGAATAGACGTCATCATCGTCACCAGGATTAGCAAAAAGTGTGACTTCAGTTTCGCCGATCATTTCCTGTGATAAATCGCCAGCGTTGTTGATGTGTTCAAATTCTGCTCGCTCTAGCAAAGCAGTAGCTGTATCTACGTTGTCGCCGACATCTGCAATAAAGGCGAACATCGGTCTACCGGTATCGGTGACCGCTAAACTGATGGCCATTTCACCAGTGGGCAAGTCGAGAAGATCTTCAACCGTAACCCCCAGCTCATCTTCAACCTGAGGAAAAGCGTTAATGAATTCGTTATAAAGCCGATCCATGAGCGGGGCAACAGACGCGTCATTTCGGATACGCCCAAGAGAAGTTCGCAGAAAATCGTCTCCCAGTGCCGGAAAATCGTCCACTCTTAAATAGACCACAGTATTGTATGGTAGTAGTCTTGGGGCAGTTGGGCGTTGAGCAACAACTGGCTGTAAGCCTACGATGCTAAAAAGAAGGGCTGCAAAAAACGTGGGTTTGAATTTGGAAAACATCTAGATGATGCTCCTAAGAGAATGTGAGCAAGGAAATTGACTGGTTTTGATCGGTATTAAACACCATAGTGTACAGGATGTTTCGAGATCAAAACGATTTTATTGACATACAAACGTGTTAATTTGTAATAATAATGACGTTTTTAAGGGTATGTTTGCTTTTTCTGAAAATAACGCTACAGGTAGCGGTGTATTCAATTATATGGATAATTCAGGTTGAATCCCTTTGATCGTTCAGGCCGAACTACTAGGTAGGTAGCTGTGACCCGCTGAATTAGTTGTCGCCTCACTAAAGAGTTTTTGAGCAAATGTTAAAAAATCATATTGTCGTCTTCGGAATCGTTGCATCTCTAATTTCACCAGCTTTCGTAACGGCCCAACAATCAATTCTTCAAAACGGCATGAGCACGGGCCAAAATGGACAGGTGTCATCAAGCGGCCAGATTTCCAGCCAGACTTCTAATCAAGGATTTGTTGGAGGCGGCAGTATTGGAGGAGATCCTCGCGCCAACTCAAACCAAGCCAGCATGGGCATGAATGCAATGGGAGGTTTTGGAGGCTTCGGAGGAGGATTCGGTGGCTTTGGAGGAATGGGCCGCGGGATGATGGGAGGAATGATGGGAGGACAGCAGGAACAGCCCGGCGCAAATTTGCGTTTTCCATTTGTTGTCAAGTTCAATGTATCACCAATCTTGCCAGCAAAAGTTCGCTCGCAAGCGCAAAACAGGCTTAGCAAGCTACCAGGACTGTCGAAGTACAATAAGGTAGCCGTTGAATTAGACGGAGTTACAGCCACCTTATCCGGACAAGTCGTCTCTCAGCGAGAGAAAACTCTTGTTGAACGGCTGGTCCTTCTAGAACCCGGCATCAATGATGTAAAAAATGACCTGGTAGTAGTGTCTCAGAAACCATAATCTGATCAAAAGCCAAACGAAGGTTTACGTGAAATTCTTTTCACAGGCGAACAATGAGCGTTTCGCTATTGGCGATTGGGTGGTCCCAGCTTTATCGTCTTTAAACCGGACGGATTGACACGAGTTTGTATCCCCGTTGGTCGGCGACGATCATTGTATTGGTCATAATTGGGGAGCGGATTAGGATCCAATTGGGCGGCATTTGCAGCTTTACTCGAAAAATCGGTTGGTGTGATTAGTTGCCGTGGAGCGTTTGCCATATGCCGCGTCAGGTTCGGGGAAACATTGATCGTTTGCGTTTTTTGTCCCATCGATTGCGCGGAGTGGTTAGCCACGTCATGATGGCCGAAAGTATCGATACGCATGGAACCCTTTTGTGGCATGCGAACCAACTGATCCTGTTCGCTAGAACCGCTAGGTGAAGTCCGATTACCGGGTAGCACAACTTTGCTAAACAGTCCATTTATAATCTCCCCATCCTTGGGGATGAACACGGGAACAAGGCTGATTTTCCGTTCGTCGCCGCCGAGTTTTTGCCAAGGTATCCAGAAGCTATAAGAGGGGCCCAGTTCCGATTCGCTGAGATGGGATTCCAGCTTGTCCTCGCGAAAAACGTATTTTCTACTCGGGTTTCGTTGATTATCGTCGGTCGCAGTTGCTCCCGTATCATCGAAGGCATAGACGATTAATTGACCTTCTACCTTCACAGCCTCTTGACGCCGGTTGTAGAAATACATACGACCGCCGAACCCTTGAACGGCACCGTTATTAGGCGTGGAGAGCACGTCGTGTGACCAAATAGCGACAATGCGGGCCGCTGAGTTCTCGTGGTGCCTTCGGGCTGCCTGCTCGGCATTCCACGGCATTGAGTCGTCAAGTTTCCTGGCAGATTCTGATAGGCTTTGGCATCCGACCAAACTGAAGGATATCATGCTAATTAGGAGGAGTTTTGTATGCCGAAGCGTTGAGGGGGAGCTCATTCACTAGAACCTTGTTTAATGTTTTCAGAGTTAGCAATAAAAAGAGACTAAAAAAACTAACGCACTACAGGTACGGTTTGATTGTTCGACGGAAAAGGTGGCAGACGCCTTAATTGCCCATAACTCGTTTGCTGTGCTTGAGGATTTTGGGGAGCGGACTGTCCGGATGTTGTATTAGTTACTGGTACATATTGGTAAACATTTCCATTGGGAGCCGTAGGGACAGGTAGAGGGGGGCCTAGCGATTCCTGGCGGTTAAGAGGCCCATAGTCTGGATGCTGATTTGGCATCGCCTGACTTCGCGGCCTGACTGGCTGACTATTACTCCGATTAAATAGGTGCCTGCTTTGCAGCTGAGGATTCGCCCCACGCCCGACATTAGGCTCAATCACCGTGCTGGGAAATGCATGTTCCAGAAGCGAGCCTGACGGATCATCGTCAGGGTATATTACAGTACCAGCTTCTCCCCAGAAACCTCGGCCTTTTTCGAAGCCAACGTCGCCGTGAATCTCCGTTAAGTCAGAGAGTAACCAGCTCATCCTTTCGGTTTCCAAAGATTTAATACGGTCTATATCGTCTTCGCCGCGAACGATATGAGGGGTCATGATAATGAGGAGTTCTTTACGCTTCTCCGTTTCAGTGTCGTAGCGAAACAGACTGCCCAGACCCGGCAGGTCACCTAGCAACGGGACGCTTCTGCGAACAACGGCCTTGTCTTTGGTGATGAGGCCGGCAAAAACGACGGTCTCACCGTCCCGCGCACTCACGACTGTTTCTGCAGTCGTCTTGTTAATGGGGGCAGCCATGACTGCTTGGCCGTCAGGATTAATACCGACGACGGTCCCGGACATCGCTTCGCCTAGTTCTGATTTCTCCGCTCCGACGACCATTACTATTCGACCATCAACGGTGACTCGTGGTCGAACATTAACTAATAAACCAATTGAAACAGGTTCGGATGTGTTGGTAATCCCGCCGAATTGATTCGCCTGGCTCCCGGTGATTTGACGAATGTCTGATCCAACCTGGACAAAGCCTTCGGTCATATCAAGGGTCATGATTTGCGGACGACTTAAGATCTGCAGGCGACCTCGATCTTGCAGGGCCCTCATCATAATGTGAATTGACTCGTTAGCGGCACTAACGGCTAAACCGCCGTATCCAAGGGCGGCACTGTTCCTTCCCATTCCGAAGCCAGATATTACCTGACCGGCTAAACTTTCTCTCGAAGCGGTTGCTCCCGGGTCGTTACCCAGAGGTTGGCCATGCCATGCAAAACCATTTGTAGATGCACCTCTGTCGAAGAGCAGGCTATCCTGCAACCCAAGTTCCACACCAGCCTCAAAGCTATCATTCAGTTCGACCTCAGCAATAATCACCTGGATCATGACCATATCAGGCTCAAAATCCAACTCTTCAACCAACGCCGCTAAAGTTTCGAAAGTACGGGGTTGTGCTGATATAATCACCGAGTTGCTNGCAACATCCCAAGCTACGACAACCTCTGTTTCCTCAATCTCATAGTTAGCAATGTTCGTTTGCTGACTAAAGCTCTGAGTAAGCAGCTGTCTTTGCGTGTTCACATAGGTTTGAAGGGTTTGGCCTACCGAGGAAGCATCAGCATTCTTCAGCCTGATAACTTCGCTACGCCTCGTTTCAATATCGCCCTCATCCAATCTAATCAAGAGAAGCTCGACGATGTCCAGATCAGATTCTGAACCAGAGGCGATTACACTATTGGTACGCTGGTCTACAGCAAATCTAAGCGGCACGAGTGAGGATTCGCCGCCCCCAATGCCGCCGGCCCCACCACGCAACGCGGAATTAAATGCATTACTACTTGCATTGGAACCTGCTGTGACCTGAAGCCCGAAAAGCTCTTGAAGCAATTGAGTGAGGTTGATCGCATCGCCATTCTCAACCTGAAACACTTTGATTTGCGATTCCGCATTCGGTAGCTGGTCAAGTTGGTTTATAAGCTCTTCAATGAGTGGCATGGCAGATCCGGGCGCCCGAACAACGAGTGCATTCACATTTTCATCTGCGGTAACTGATGCACCAGCTAAAATCCCCGAATTGACCTTGCTCTCACCACCGTTTGTAACAGTTAGAATTTCGAGCTTAGAGGACTGTGGGCTTATCGTTGCTGAACTGCCGTCCTGGCCGCCTCCCTGTCCTGCGGTATTAGAAGATATGCCTGTGATGGCCTCCTGCAGTACAGGCTGCAGGTCTGCCGCCAGGGCGTTTTTCAGGCGAAACACCCTCAGTTGGTTGGTTGCTGGGGACTCTTCAATATCTAGGCGTACAAGTAACGCCTCGATTTCCTTGACATCACGCGGAGCAGCATGAACGATCAGGCTGTTTGTGCGGTAATCTGCAATCACTCTAGGCCGTACGCCGAGGCCAGGTCGCTGTTCCTCGTCGCCGCCGGGTTGATTGGTGTAAAAAGCGCGGATCTGACGCTCAGCGTCCAATGCTGACATGTGCTTGAGCGCGAAAATTTCGAACTGAGTGTCAGGCTTAACTGGTTGATCGAGCTTTGCGATGAGATCCTTGATAGCCGACATGCTTTCTTCGCGTCCAATCAAGAGTAGAGCGTTCGGCTTGTCTAACGCCGTGATGCTAACACTACTGTTTCGAGCCCCAAAAACGTCATCGTAGAGCTCCTCGATCAGTTCCGTAATCACATTGCTGTCAACGTGTTTTAGTTGATGGATTTCGACGGCTGGCTGTGTCTCACTTGTCCGTTGCTCAATCTGCTCTATGATCTGAATGACACGCGCCACATCACTACGATGACCTTTAATAATAAACACGCCAAGCCCTTCTACGAATTCAATCTGGACCGGACCAATTAGACCGGCTTCACCTGGCTCTATCTGCAAAAGTGTTTCGCCGATCTCATCATCTCCCTGCGGTTCCGTCGCGGGATTCGCAGACTGATCTTCTGAAGCGGTGTCTTGATTGAAGATAGAGCTCACTAGGTCACCACCCCACGCTGGACGGTTGCCTGTAGGTGTTAGAGCGCTTTCAGCAGCATTTTGGGCACCCTCTACGAGGCTGACGGCCTTATTGACAGTATTGGGATCCGCCTTATCAACGGGAACAATCCCTGTACGCTGCTCAGCACTGCTTCTTGGTTGGTCTAGCAGGCTAACGATTTTAAGCCAGGCCTGCTGAGCTACCGTGTCACCTTGGATCGCAACTGTATTTGCCCGACGGTTCACCTGCAAAAGAGCACCACTGCCAGAGCGAGACGGGACGGCAATGCTTGAGATTTCACCGGACTGATTGGTACTGATGTTAAGTTTTCCTCCCATCATGCCTCGAACCGATGATTCAAATTCCTTCCAGCCAATGCTGCGCAGTCGATGGACGGGATTTGATGGGCCCGAGACAGTCCGAGTGGCTGTACCAGGGACAGGCTGGAGTGTTTGGACGTACTGGGCAATTTGAGCATGCACCTGATCACCAGCAATNACTACAATTTGCCCGGTTCGAGCATCTGGCACAACCTTAACGCCCTCTTGCCCCGCGAAGGCAGCCTGTATTTTCTGGACTGTAGCGGGAAGCGTGTCGACCGGAACGCTGTATCCTACAACCTTAGAACTCCGCTGACGTGCTTCGGTAACCGTCGCCGTATTGGTAGGCTTATCGAGTGTTCTCAGCAAATCAGCCGCAATCTTATGGGCATTGGGCGAGCCATCGACAATTAAAGTATTATTGTCGCGATCGGCTCTGACCTCAGCGTTGACACCAAAGTCATTAAGCACGGACTGCAACCTAGTTGCCAAAGCGGGAGCCTGATTGTTTCTAACCGACAAAACAGCCGGGTTATTTTCTGTAGCCTGCCCTGATACAAGTGAAGAGTTCGTGATCATTACGCAGGCAGCAAACAAACTTAAGAGAAACGTACGCTTCTTCATAAGGAAATCCATTTCCAATTCTTTCAATGGTGGTTGGTGGTAGCCATTCTTGTAACTAAACCAGTGTCCTTACTGGTTATGCGCAGGCATATTTAAAGCGCACCACCCGTTATGTTTCATAGAATCGGAATAACCGTTAGGAGCCTTCAGGCTTTAAACAAAGAAAAAGCGAGTTATGCTATCAACTTTAAGCACAACTCGCTTTCGTATTTTATCCAGGCTTCCTATTCTACGGTAGGAGTAGGTCCTCTGCCTGTGCTGTGATATTAACGGCGGTACTTAAAGCCTTTCCGGCCTTGATCTCCAGCAATTGCTTGTCAGCCGTAAGAATAGTTAAATAGCGTTGATTGACGTTATGGATTTTCCCTTTGATCTCACCAATTTCGATTTCAGCACCGATCGGAAGTTTCAGAATGTCGCCTTGATTACGACGATGAATCCAAACTTCAATTCGGCCGTTCAGTTCAACAGTGCTTGTGAAAAACGCCAGTTGAGCTACATCGAATACGGGTGGCTTCGGGGGTTCGGGCATGGGAGTTGGTGGGCGTGGTTCAGGTTTTTCATTGACGGTAACAGCGATTTTTTTCGTGACTGTTTTCGCTGGAAGGCCATTGTCTGTGACCTTGACGTCAAATTCGTAGCGGCCAACTTCATTGCTTGATACAGTAAGCCGGTTTCCACTAAGCGAAGCGACGAAATTAGGTGGAAGTGATTCCCCGTCTATCGCATATACGAGGCTTTGGACGTTCTGTTCGTTTGCTCCTGGATTCGCGGTTAAAGTGCGAGTTTCGCTTTCGCCAACAGTCGTGGCAATGGGAGGCGGTGTAAACGTAGGTTCCTTGTTTTCGGGACCAAAGAAGTTCCGATTGGAAATGCGGTCCCAGTATTCCTGCTTTGATGCATTCACTAGGGTCGGATCGTGTTCAATCGAAGCGATGTCGACTTTAGGTTCAGCGCCGGGCAGTGAGATCGCTTCGATAGCAACGCGAATTTGGAGGCGGTCATATCCGGTAGGACTAACGGCAAGGTCTTTGATGCGATGCAGCACCTTTTTGGTTTCAAATTGATAAAGGAATTCTGTGAGGCTGCTGAGATTTGTTTCGCAGTTGATACCGAATGTGTGTCGATGGTACTGCCCGTCAACGGCTCGGGTAGGTTCGTTGGTGATGCGTACATCTTGAAGTTGGAGGTCATTCTCCAGCAGATTAATCAGCCATGCCTTGTAGGAAGCAAGGGCATGGTTGTGATCGGAACCCAGGGACATGAGTTCGTACTCATCGATGAGTCCCTCGTAAACATTTGCAGCAAGTTCCTGATTTTCGTATGTGGTGCGATCCTGATTCGCAGCGTTTAAGTCACTTCGAAGATTGTCCAGATACGTAAGGTAGCTTTTTGTACCAGTCAGAAGTACTCCGGCAAGGACAGCGATGACTAGGAAAGTAAGGAGTTTCTTTTCGCGATCGTTCATAGGTCATTCTCCATCCACGTCGTTTGTGGCGTCTGATTGCTCTGCATTTATTTCAATCGGTTCATCGTCTACATCGGTAGAGTTGACGGAGGTGCTGGTTGAGTTTTCAGATGTCGGATTAGGCGTCGTCTCGTCCGTGCCGGATTCGTCTGCGGTTTGCGTTGTGTTCACCGGAGGAAGGATCGTAATGGTTTGTTGTGTGCGTCGTGTGTATAAGCCATCTTCGGTGGTGTCCGGCGTGAGCCCTTTGGATTCTACCAGGTGGGAACCACCTCCCAGGGTTGTTGATAGGCGTTCAAATACGCTTGAGTTTTTAAGATGCATGTCGAGGAAGATAGAGCCGAGTGGCGACTCCTCAGTTCGGTTGCGGGTGTTATCGGAACGCCCTGAAAATCCGTCGATAATAACATCATTGGGGTTGGGGGGCAGTGTGTCGGACAGCAGGGCCAATTCATCAAGCCAGTTGATAGATGAGGTTTCGTAGGCCTGGATGGCATTCACCTGTGTGCTTGATTGGTCAAACTTCTTCTTGAGGGTTTGTTGTAGTTCAGCTGCTGGTCGTGTTTTGGCGATGCTATTTTTTAAATTAGCCACCGGGACAAATAGGGCTACAATAACTGCCACCACAGCAAGTGCAGCATAAACACCGGATCGCACGACCTTATCCCGTTTCTCAGTTTGCTTGGGGGGTTGTGTGGGATGAAGAAAGTCAATTGGCGGAATGCGTCCGTCGATGAGTTGTTGCGCAAGTCCTATCAGCCCCAGAAAGCTTGCGGCGTTTTCGGGAAGGTTCTTTAGGACGGGCGCGTCTAGGCTTGGGTACTCCGTCGGGTTGAACTCAACGATTGGTTCGGCGACCAGTGGCCCCAATGTATCAGCGAGATTCTGGTGTATCTCGGTGATACCAGCGATTACTATCTGTTTGACATCTGTGCCGTTTGGTTGGTTTTCATAAGAGGTAAGGGTGCGACGGACTTCCGAGGCAATGTAGTTTAAATCTGGTGCGTCTGGTACGAGGCGGATCGTGCGAACCAGATGTGCTACCCCCTCTCGAGCTATGGTTAGTTCAGCTTCAACACCAAGTAGGTCGACGATTAGACGTGCGCCATCGAAAGGGGCGTGCTTTTGAACATAAGCGGCAGTGCCAAATGGATGTAGCGTCATATTGCTAATCGTGACGCCAGCAGCAGAGGCTGAGCTAATGACTTCAATCTGAGTTTCATTGCTGATGGCGGCGGCTGTGATATATCGCTGGCCATCCTGTAATTCCCCAATGGGAGTGAAGTCAAGTAAGCCCTCCGTCCCGGCATTGAAAATTTGGGGGGCTTGAATCCGAACCATGTCGGGAAGGTCGTGTTCAGGGACATCGGGGAATGTGAGCATGCGTACTTCCGCCTGAGAGCGGCGTGCAGAAAACGCAGTAGCCTGACCTCGTGTGACGCCAGCTTCTTCGAGTACACTGGAAATGGTGTTCTCCAGAATGTGGTCGGCCGGCGTTTCTTCAGTGGCGGAGGCGAGTTCTTTTTCAACGAGCGCGTGGATTGCGATATCAGTTCCTTTGGGGGAAGCTGAAATTGCTCGCACTGACTGGTCATCCCATTCGTATGCGATGAATTTAGCCATAATGTTCTTCCTTCCGGTATTGGTTACTGAATTGCCGGTAATGCAGTTTGGCTGCCGCCAGAGTAGTGTAAGCCTAGCACGTCTAGGGGATATCCGCGGCCTAAATGGCTTAGGTCACGCCACAAACGTATGCGTGGTGTGACGGTCGTAGCGTCTATAACGACTTCACCTCGTGCTGAAGCTGTTCCACCCTCGAAGTATCCAATGATTTGAGCTCTAAAAACACTACCACCACCGCAAATGAAGGGTTGTAATGCTTTCATGTCTTCGAGGGTAAAAGGCGCTCCGCCCAGCAAGAAGTTGATGCCCGACTGCTTTAGCAACCATGTTTCATGGCGGTAGTAGTTTTGTTGATCCTGATATGGATCAATAGCCCTGGTTTGAATGATGAAATCGACCATTTCGTCTGAAAGTCCGGGGACACCCTGAAGCAAAAGACGAGGGGCCTGATTGATATTGAGGCGTCCTGGAATGGTAGGATTCGAACTTGTGGACGCATTGTCCATTAAGCGATCAAGAGTTTCGGCGAGACTGATGTCGAGCGGATACGCGGGCAGAATGTCGATCGGCTCTTCGTCGACAAGGTCCGATTCGTATAAGATTCGTTTGCCAATCAGGTCAAGGACTTGAGTGAATTGACGTTCTGGTTCCCTGAGGAAGTCGATTTCGACTGAGGAAGCGGGCTGAGGGATGCCGTCTGTTTGAGGTTCGTCGACCAGTTCGTATCCCTGTCGGTAGAGGATGATGAAATTGGCGACTGCGGGGTCGAAGACTGCCGAAAGATCCTGATGAAGGGTTTGCAAATCGTCTGAATTGATATTGATACGAGGCTCACCGTTGATGTTAAGATTGTTCTCCTGGCTATAAAGTGTCAGGTAAGCACTCCATCCTCGATCGAGTGAACCGGTATTGAGCACTTCGTCACCAGAGGTGGAATTGGCAAGCGAAAGCAATTCCTGCACTCGTTGTCGAGCGGGTTCTTCATGCGTGTCGATTTGTCCATTTCGATTGATATCTGCTCCAAATAGTAGCTCAGGCACAACTCCCCGAACCAGCAAGAGCTCCTCCACGGTGTTAAATGGCCCGTTGTTGGGTTCATAGGGTGAACCGAGTGATTGGTAGTAATCAAACTCGGCGCCAAATTCCCGGGTATCGTCATCGTCGTCAATCCAGTCCATGATCGCATCTGCGATGTCGATCGTCATGCCTGGCAGGGACATTAGCATCTCGCGGCCGCCATTTGTGGCATAGGTATCTGCAATGACCAGAGAGTTTAGATTTAGACGCGAGGATTCGTCCTCCAGTCCATAGCGGAAGCCGGCTGTGAAGCCATCACTGTCAAGGTTTGGCGCAATAAGAGTAAAATTTCCCGTCAGATTTGGATTCGGGTCAGTAATTACATTGGCCGCTTGAAAAATAGTCGGGTTGTCGTAGTCTCCGCCGGCAGACATCCGTTGTTCGTGAGGTTGCAGCAGGTGAACGCGGGCAACGTCAATCCCGGCATCAACGAGCCATTTTGCCTGAATATTTTGAGAAGATAGCGTCGCCGTTTCATTGTGAGTAAACATCAATTCGGAAAAGGTATATGCTCCGAGTGAGACGATCATCACAACAACAAGAACGATCATTAATGCTGAGCCGCGTAGCCTGCGGTTGGCAGTTGAAATACTCATAGGCCGAGATTCTGTAAGCCTCCGTCATCCTGCTCCAGTGGACGGATTTTGCCAACTGGCAATTTGACGATCTTTTGATAGGTTACAGCGACCCGACCTTCGTTATCGGTCGTGTTGCCATAGAATGCATCGAGGACACCACCACTGGAATATGGAGAGTTGGATCTCATTGTCATGCGAATTTTTACTGCCAGCGGGAGGCCGTCGAATTCTTCACTGTCCCAGTACTGAAGCCACTGGTATCCGTCGTAATACTGAAACTCTAACGCGATCACTTCGGGGGCCAGTAGTTTATCCGTCCCCTGAACCGCCTGGTAGTTGCCATTGTTCATGGCATAGGACGTGATTGCTCGGCTTAATTGGCCGCGGATAAGGCCGGGGACGGTAGGGTCGTCGTTAAAAACATCCTGAGCTGAGGCATCGCTTTCGACATTCATTGTGCGGCAGTAATACGAGATTAGCTTGACGTCCGAAGGAATGTCCTGAAGTACACCGATCTTACTGGGGTCATACATTGCGCGGTACTCTTCTTGGCGGGGAATCCTGCTTATATCCAATCGCAATGTAGCCTGATCTCCATACATGCCTAAGCTCGTAGGAAAGGACGTTTCAAAGTCGTACGAGGGGGCGGTAGTGTCGCCGGAAGAAAGCAGGCCGCCAGCAGCCTCCATTAGCTCATCTATGCCAACTCCAGCTCCGGCGGCAACGCCTAGGGCTCCTTGGATATCTACATCTTCCAGGGCTGCTCCAACGTCGACTCCGCTGTTTTGGACCGCACTTTTAATGTCGTCGGTTATACGTGAGAGTAGTGCTCGGGCCAATTGCACCTCTTCGACATTGTCGCGTTGTTTCTCCAGAACGTAGAAGTGGTTGCCAATCATCTGTGTGATCATCGCAAACAGCAGGCCCGAGAGTGCCAGTGAAATGATGAGCTCAAGAAGAGTAACTCCGTTGGAACGATGGAGTCGTGTCACTGCGTTGCCTCCATCTGTATCAACATTTCATGGATGGTGAGATCCGCATCTTCCTGGATTTCGATTGCCGGATCGATCATCCAGGTGTCGAGTTGGTAAGTGATGGGGCGAGTGCCATCTTCAGGCGTATATTCAACAATGACACGTATAGCTAATAGCTGCCCGTCGCCACCGACCGTCTCGGATTGCACTTCGAATGTAAATGGGTCGGATGTCTCCTCTTGGGTGAAAGGCATTTTACCGGTGCTGGAAGGAGCAATGAGACCTGTCTTGACTTCAGATAGCTTGGATTCCGCTAAAAATTGGGCTGTAGTCAGCACCTGAGCTTCGCGGGCATTGCGTGCCCCGATACTGACAAGGCCATTAATTGCCACCATGGACATGCCTAGGATTGTAATGGAGACCAAAATTTCCATTAGCGTAAAGCCGGAACGCGTGCGACGCCGAGGATGGTTCATCATTGATTCCCCTGTCGTTGGATGTCTAAACGCTGGACTTCTTCGGCGGAGGCTACTTTCGTTACGTAAGCGATGCCTGTTAGGCCACGCAGTCGAACCATGATAAAACCTTTGCCATCCGATGAGCCAAGTCTGATTTCAGTTTGGCTCGTACTGCCATCAGGGTAGAAGAGGATGGGATCCGACCAGACGCCCTGAACGCCATCGGTCATGCTGGTTTGCCCCGCAGGTGTTGTCAGGTCATTAAATTGACTGTCGCCCAGAATGGTAGCGCGCGCGTCAAATTCCACGATCGAACCGACGAACTGAATTTCGTCCTGCAGCTTATGTGGGTAGCCTAGCAACTTCTTGACGGTGTGGTTCTCACTTTCGATAAGAGCGGCGCTGTTGGCGAAGCCCATCACGTTTAGTAACTGCTGGTTGTCTGCCGTCGACCCAGCTTCAAGGAATTCCTCTCCGGTTGTCCAGGGTTCGATGATATATCGGTTACCCTGAAGTTCGTAACGCATTGACAACGTTTGGCCACTTCGCATTGCTTGATTTCGAGAACGCGCTAGATGGATACGCACCTGATCCCCGCTTCGCAGTAGAGATTCGACTCCTGTCATTCCACTAATTGAAGGATAGGCGATGGCACCAAGCACAACTACTACAACTAGTACAACCAGAATCTCAAAAAGTGTAAAAGCGTCCCGCTGTTTTCTAAGAACAGGACGCTTTTTAGATTTGGTTAGATTCATGGTTTGTTACCTCGGTTTGCGCTTGTTGCACAGGTAACAGTATTAGGTTGAAATGTCGTTACTGACTGACGGTGTGAGAAACGTCGTCGTCAGTATCTGCTGCCCCGTCTTCACCAACACTGATGATTTTGAATCCGGCGCCGTCGGCAGTGTATTGATATGGTCGTCCCCATGGATCAGCTGGGATTTCGTTTGCTTTAAGGTATGGCCCTCGCCACTTACCGGAAGGAGCATTGGCTGGTTCATTAATCAGGCCTTCAAGTCCAATGTCTGTTGATGGATAGCTTCCCACGCCTAGTTTGTAAAGTTCGAGAGGCTGTTCAAAGTTCTGCATCTGGATCTTTGCGGAATCCGACTTGCTTTGAGAAAGCACGCCCGAGAAGTTGGTTACTACGATGGTACCCAGAATGACCAGGATGGCCATTACGATAAGTACTTCCATTAGTGTGAAACCTTTGCGGCGACGGTTACGATTGGGGAATCGTTTATTTTGCATAGTTGTTTAAATCCCTGTTAGTGATTATCCCGATTCATGGGAATTTATTATTCTGTTGTTAAACACCGCGAAATATTACGAGTTGCGTAAAAATCTTGATTATATTGCACTACTCATTTTGATGACTGGCATTAATAAGGCAATCACGACCACCAACACGGCGCCAGCCATGACAAGCAACATGATGGGCTCGAGTAAACGCACGGCCAGTGATAATTGCCGAGCGGTTCTTTTTTCCAGATTATCGGCGATTTCGATCAGCACTTTATCCAGAGTATTCGATTCTTCCGCTACCGAGATCATTTCGACAACAGTTCCGGGGAAATATCCGCTTTGCGCAAGTGGCTTAGAAAGTGACTCACCACTGGTGATGTTTTCCGTTGCATCATCAATCGCACCCGCTATAATTCGATTTCCCGAAGCGACGCTGCTGATCTCCAGCGATTTTAAGATGGGCACGCCATTTTGCAATAGTGTACCGAGTACGCGACAGAATCTCGCCACAGCGAAGGCCAAAAAGACCTTGCCTACAAGCGGAAGTCGTATTTTTATCAGATCGCGAGTGCGTCTACCACTCTCGGACTGGAAGTAATTGTTGACGGATACTAGGCCGACGAGAATTGCCAAGAAAGCCACAGCTGCCCAAACCGTTCGCAGACTTTCGCTAAACGCCAAAAGCCAGTCAGTGACGATCGGTAATTCCCCTCGTTCACGCAGATTGTCGAACATGTCACCGAATTTCGGGACAAAGAATATCACTAATCCTGCTACGAGCATCGAGCCTACCGTTCCCAGGAATACAGGGTAGGCCAGTTGGCCGATCGTCTCTCCCTTTAGGTCTTCCTGCTGTTCTGTAAACTTGGCCACGCGGTCTAATGCGTCTTCCAGAAACCCACCTTCAGCACCCGCGCGAGACATGTTGATACATACTTCGCTGAAGACTTTAGGATACTGAGCCATTGCGTCAGCAACGTTTATTCCTTGTTCCACCTGGCTGTGCACTTCGCCTAAAACAAAAGACAATGTTTCATTGGTGGCTTGACGTTGAAGAACCTTGATGCTTCGCAACAACGGGACGCCGCTTCGGAGTAGGGAAGCTAGTTGGCCGTAAACTTGGGCCATGACCTGCCCCTTGACCTTTTTATTGCTTTTACGAACCGTCGCTTTTACATCCGTAGATATCTCCATCGGAAACAGGGCCTGTCCCGCAAGCATGCGTACGGCTTCTCTTTCCGTGGCTGCTGCAATCTGGCCAACAACCTTTTTACCGGCGGAATCACGAGCGGTGTATTGAAAATCTGGCATGGTTGGAACCCTCCTTCGCGTAGGCTCCGGCGGGCAGTGTTAGCTTGGCGGGACGATCTGATCGCCCTTGGTAATACGGAGAACTTCTTCCATGCTCGTCTTGCCGGCAATCACTTTGCGCCATCCGTCATCGCGTAGTGTTCGCATTCCATTTGAAACGGCAATCTTTTTAAGCTCCCAGCTACTAGCGTTTTCCGTCGCCAGATCCCTGACTTCGTCGGTGGTGAGCATTAGTTCATAGATCCCGAGTCGTCCTGAATAGCCTACGTTGCGACATTCACGGCACCCAACAGCTTCGAAAATATCGTCTTCAACAAGCTCGCGAGGGAAGTCATGTGGGATATCAATTTTGTTAATATCGACGGGACGCTTACAATTATTGCACAAACGACGTACCAGACGCTGTGACATAACCGCTTCCACCGTACTGGCAACAAGAAATGGCTCCACGCCCATGTCTGTCATACGAGTATAGGCTCCGGCAGAGTCGTTGGTGTGAAGTGTCGAAAACACCATATGGCCCGTAAGCGATGCCTGAATAGCATTTTCGGCTGTTTCCAGGTCTCGAATTTCCCCAACCAGGACTATATCTGGGTCGTGACGGAGAATACTTCGAAGCGATGCCGAGAAAGTTAATCCGATCTTGGAGTGAACCTGAATTTGATTGATTCCGTCTAATTGGTATTCAACCGGATCCTCAGTAGTAATAATCTTGTTGTCCGGGCCTTTGATCTCCATCAGAGAACTGTAAAGCGTCGTCGTTTTACCGGATCCAGTAGGGCCACAAACCAATACGATCCCATGAGGAATGCGAATTAATTCACTGAACGTGGAATAAGTGTCTGCCTCCATCCCCAGGCTTTGCAGGTCGAAGACCATTGAGCCTTTATCGAGAATACGCATGACAATGCCTTCGCCGTGGATCATGGGGATAACACTGACACGAATGTCGACTTCGCGGCCACGTACTTTAAGCTTGATTCGCCCATCCTGAGGCAGTCGTTTTTCTGCAATGTTGAGACGGGCCATGATTTTAAGGCGGCTGATAATTGCTGCTTGAAACTGATTGATTTCAGGCGGGACTGGTTGAGGATGTAGCATTCCATCGATACGATAACGGATTGAAATGCCAGTTGCCTGAGATTCGATATGCACGTCACTGGTACGAGATTCAATCGCTTCGAGTAGGATTTCGTTCACGAGTCGAATAACCGAAGCCTCCTGCGCCATCTCTGAAAGCTCAGAACCATCGATTTCCAGTTCTTCCAGTAGCTCTACTTCGTCTTCCTGTTTAGCCGCAACAAGGCTGTCAATCGTTTCGCTTCCGACGCCCAGGTGATTCTTAATCAGCGTGTCGATGTCTCTTCGGGTCGCTACGACAGGTAAGATTGCCTTGCCCGTTGCGGCTGACGCTTCATCGATTGGATAAAGGTTGAATGGGTCACTGGTAGCTACTGTGATATGCCCATTCTGTGCTGCAACCGGAAAAAGTGACTCTCGGTAAATAAGTCGCGTGGGAAAATCATCAAGCAGAGATAAGTCAACTTCCGTTTCTCGAAAGTCAACAAACTCAACACCAACGGCATCTGCGATTGCTCGGAGTGCTTCACGCTCGTCTACGAAACCCAGTGATACGGCGGACTCGATCTGTTCATTGCCTTTTGCTCCGGTCTGCACAATCGTATCGACCTGCGTCTCGTTTAGCAGGCCTTTGTCTTTAAGTATTACGCATGCTTCCATCGTACATTCTCTTTCTAGTCAATTTGTGCGTAGTACAAAAATTAGCGACCACCAGGGCGTCCACCACCTGGGAAACCGCCACCGGGTCGACCTCCACCGGGAGCGCCGCCTCCGGGAGCACCACTAGGACGACCTCCACCGGGAAAGCCACTGCCACCGCGAGCCTCTGCGGCTCGTCGTGCGGCTTCCTGAAACGCCTGAATCCGCTGACGGATAGCGTCCGCTGATGAAGAGGGATTTGCACCTGATTGGCCCGAACTGGAATTGCTTCCACCACTATTGCTCGATGTCGAAGTGGAAACTGATTCGCCTAAAATAGCTTGCAATGCAGAATTTACGACGTCGGGATTTGCCAAATGAAGCGTGCGGACTTCGATTTGCTGTTGTGTTTGGGTGCCTGCCTGGTCAAGCGTCAATACAAGTTCCTCTACTTCCTTGAAAAGAGGCTCGGGAGCTGACACGATTATTGAATTACTCGTGCTATCCACACCAATACTTAGTTTGGCCGGTTCGCTTTTGGCCGCTTGGTCGCCCCCTCGGCCGCCTCCGCCGCCGCCCCTCAAGGCTTTAATTAGGTCTTCAGGGCTAGGTTGCCGTTGTTGCTGCTGGCCTCCTGAAGCGCCATTGATCCTGCCGGCATAAACCTCTTTTAGGATATTTGCGATGTCGTCGGCGTTCACATAGGTAACGGGGATGAGCCGTGGCTTGCCCTGTGTTTCAACATCAGTCTCTGAGCCTTCCTTGTCTATGATCCCAAGTAGCGAGTCGATCATGGCGAGGTCTTCGTCGTTCGCCTGCACCACGAGTGCGTTTAATCGTGGGTCAGAGACGATGCTCACAGTTCCCGAAGCTGAAAAGGTACTGCTATCTCCAGTGCCGCTGTCACCGCCACCGCCTAGGATCATTCCCATCAGGCCACCACCCATTAAACTGCTGGTCGCGTCGCTAACCAAAGACCCCAGTCCGGAGGAAGAATCTTCCCCGCCACTCATGATTTCTTGAACCAGTGATTTCGCGACATCCGATTTCACGTATTTAAGATAAAAAACGGTGATTTGTCGGTCGGTTAGAGTGGTTCCTGGTGGTATGAGCTGGCGTAACAAGCTTTCGAATCGATCCAAAGCCTCAGTGTCATCGCTAGCGATGATGATTCCTTCTGCGGTCAATTCAACGACAATATCATTTCCTAGAGCGGACGTGATTGTCTTGCCATTTTGCAGTGCACTACTGACAAACTGCACGTTGCCCTTCTGTATGCCAGCAGATTTTTCTAGAGTGTCTGCCTTAGTTGGCCTCAGCGATGGAGGCTCCGCAGGCGTCGCTTCACCTTTTGGTTCCTCGGTAGTCCGTTTTTGAATCCCAGATTCTGTACGGTCTTCCGGTTTAACGATGCGGATCTTGTTCTCGCCCGTCCAGAATCGCTCTGCTCGGCTAAGGGCGTCCTCCGCACTCTTCCCGCTAAATGGCAGAATGCGGATATTGCCATCCTGCGTCGTCGTGTTTTCGGATTCAAGACGTTCGATCATCGTCCGAATTGATGTTACTTCAGATTCAGTGGCTCGAACAAAGAGTTTCATCGAAACGGTGTCGGCTGTGACTTTGGGACCCGAAGTAACTTCGACACCATCTTCAGTAGTGGTGGTGCCAAACATGTTAGCGATCATGGCCAGAGCCATTTCTGGATCAAGTGTTTTTAGTGATATTACTTCGAACACGGGAACATCGCCCTCAAGTTCTTTGATTGTTGAAATGATCGTCTCATGCTCAGCGGGTCGGGCTAAGGCGATGATTTTGTTGGTTGTTGGATCCAGTGCCAAACGTACGTCAGGCAATCCAGCTAGCAATGTTTGCAATACGTCAAATGTAGTTGCCGGGTCGGCGACGTTGATGGTATGTGTTTTAAGGGTCGGCTTTTCGACATCTGCTGCTTCCATGCCGTCGAGTGGGTCTTTATCGAGGCGTTTGGCAAGGTCCCGCAATACCGCAATGTTTTCCTCTTCACCAGTCACGAAAATTCGAGTGCCAAGCGTATCGACGGCAAAGCTGAGGCCTTCACGAGCAAAATCGGCTTCGCCCATGTTGAGCATCGTACGCGCAACCATGAGTATGTCTTCGGCTGTTACGAATTCTAGTTCGATCTCCTCGACCTTGCTTGCGAGATCGCCTCGAGGCTTTTCAACCCCTTCGATAATGTCACGAATCGTTCGAAGGCGTCCGGCCTGTTCTTGGACAAGAACCTGTTTTGCGGCAGGAAATACATACAATTGACCCGTGGGGCCGATAAGTTTCTGAAGGTCAGCAGTCGCTTCCTCAGGAGTCATCTTCACAAGTTGAAACAGTGTTTTGACGAGTTCGTATTCACCTCGAGAATTGAGTTCTTCTAGCGGGACGTACTCAACGAGTACATCAGGGACGCCGTCTTCGAGATTCACCACCATCAACATTTGGTTTCGCCGTACCAGCGTATACCCTTTGGTTAGCAGTACACCGTTCATCAGATCCATTGCTTTGGCTGGCGAGTAATAGCCCGGATCGGCGTAATTAAACGTGCCTTCCGGAGCTGCATCCATTTGTAATGATAGTTCGTTAAGCTCGGAGAACCATTCGATTACGTCAGCCCAGGGAGTATTGTTGAAGGCGAATTTAACTTCGATTTCGCCAGCTTCGTTGAGATAAGATTCGCTGTTGTTACTAGTCTCGGGGTTTGGGGGGGTTGTGCTCGGCTCATCAACTGGTGTATCCTCGGGGTTGGCGGGCGTAGTTGGTTGGTCGGTTGGCGTCTCTTTAGGCTCAGTTTCTTCCGAATCGTCAGCCGAGGTGGACGCAGGCGCTTCAGAATTTTCTTCGTTTGATTCGGCGGGTTGCTCTGTTGTTTCGTCTTCCGCCGGTGATTCAGTTGTTGAGGGGGCCGGGGTTTCGTTGTCTGTCTCACTGTCGCCAGTCGTGGCCGCGGGTGATTCTGCGGGTGAATCCTGTACCAATGCTACTTGTTGTAATTCCAAACCTGCCAGGCGGGCCCAATCCTGTCGCTGACTTCCGCTGAGAATCTCAAGTAATTTTTGTTCGGTGACTTGATGGAGTGCTTGTTTTTCTGTCGCCGTCGCATGAGCGGCTAGATCGTTTCGATGCTTGACGTGGGCGCGGATTGCGGTGATCTGTTTATCGTTGATATTGATGGCCACACGAACTTCAGGCCTGAGTAGGGATGCTAGCCCCTCTTTACGAAATTTGATCTGATTTACACGTGTTCGCTGGCTTACAGTCAGCAGGCTCAGTGCTATTTGTTCTGACGTCTGTCGGAATTGTTGGGCGACAACTTCACGTTCAACAGCTGTGTTTTCACCGTAGAGAGATTCGAAAATTTCCAGCCGTTGCTTTTTTAGCTGTTGAAATTTAGTCGTCAACGCTGGAGAGAGGCCAGTTTCTCCTTGTTGTGTTGGGTCCGCGAGAATCTCAAGAACACCCAGGTCGGGCACGAATTCTACTGCGATTGCCCCCGTAGTAAAAATAGTGATTGCAGCCGTTAATGATAGATATTTAACAACGCTTACAAATGAGGCGTAATTACGAGTAATCATTGGAGAGCTTCCGGTTCGGAGTTTTCTACTGGAGTGATGGCAAAATTTAGGTACCCATAGTGTTGCAGCCATTAATACACCACGTTTCCTTATTCGACCGTCAAATAGCAGCAGATTGAACAATCCGCTGAGACGAACGGTCGTACCGTTTATTTGCAATAGTTGCCCTTAAAACAACATCAAGTCAATAATAAGGTTTAACCAGAATACATCCGATACGTTTCGGTGTGAAAATGGGAAATATACAGCCGATTAGGCCGATTGAGTTGATATTTACTGTCTATTCCGGTTATTTCGTCGCAATGAGCCCTAAAAAAGTTTCGATTAACTTAGCCAGCTCAGCTAATTCGTGATGATTTTTAGTCCAAACTACATTAATTTACGCGTATATGTGGTTATTTAGCAGGATATCAATTGTGTTCTTGGTGGCCCCGCTGGCTCTTGTTCAGGCCCAGCCGGTAGGCAAGCTATTAGATTTACGTGCATACGGTTTAAATATTCCTCCCGGTGAGGTGATAGCGTCTGCTGGCCAAAATGTACAAACGACGGATGAGTTTGGGCAAAAGGTTATCGCCAGGGTTCACGTAACCGTTGGTGATTACCACGTAGTTTTACTGCCGGACGGCCAATTGGTGGGCCGTCCAGCGTCAGAGACCCTTGAAACCGACAAGCCGTTTCAAGGGGCAGACAAACAGCAATTGGGTAAATTGCTCGAGCAGCAGATGTTTTCCGGATTTAAGGTCCGTAAGAGCGGTCGCTACGTTTATGTTTACAATACCAGTGATACTTTTGCCCAAGCGACAACTCAGATTCTCGAAAAAATGGCTCCGGGTATTCTTGGGTATATGAAGAATTTAGAGCTTGAAGTTCATGAGCCGGAAGTCCCTCTGGTCGTGGTCATGTTTCGCACGGAGGCTGAGTTTCAGCGATATCGTGAGACGCCGGCTGGCATCGTCGCTTATTACCATACGTTAACGAACCGGGTCGTCATGTATGAAGAATCTCGGTTTTCTGAGATCAAACCGGAGCTTGCAATCAAACAAAAGATTAACACGGTGGCTCACGAAGGTGTGCATCAGCTTTTGCACAATATCGGAGTTCAGACTCGAACGGCACAGTGGCCTATGTGGATTACGGAGGGGATAGCCGAATATTTGTCACCTACCAGTACTGGACAATACATGCGTTGGAAGGGAGCCGGAACGGTAAATGACTTTCGAATGTTCGAGTTGGAACAGTTTTTGAAGAGTACGGACATGCTTACCAAATCTCCTGGGAAATGGATGGAAAATGTCATAACTTCGTACCAGTTAGACTCTCAGGGATATGCGTCTGCATGGGTGCTTTCTCATTATTTAGCGAAGCTCCGGCCGGTGCAGTTTAAATCCTATCTTCATGAGCTCCAACGATTGGGACCTCTTGATGGTAGCTACCGACGATCAGCGGAAGGCAAAATTCCTAAACACCTCGAATTATTCTTTCAGCACTTTTGAACTTCAATCTCAGGAGATTGAAAGCAGGATTGTACCGTATATCAACAAACTGCCCTACAAAGACCCGTTTCTCGACTGGCCGCATGTTACTGTTTTAATACGATTTCGGGGTCTACGTGGTGTGCAATTGCTCGGTAATGTCTTTCATAACGACCAGGTTGCCGATCAATGGCTTGATCGTACGCTGGACCAACTACAGCTTTCTCGGGATCAGGTCCAGATACAGAAAAAAGTGTTTCCAACCAGAGTGCTGGCGGAACGGTACGTGCGTGCCTCAGTGAATTGACCAAAGAGGTTTCGTTGGCATGTGGTTTCATCTGAACGGTGAGTTGTTTTGGTTGGCAACGATTCCGTATTGGGTCATTCTCGGTACTGCAATTAGCATTCGAAAACGTCGTGGTCTCGGCGTTTATCTTGCTGTTGCATCAGTCTTTTTGTTCTTGCTGTCCGACATTGTTCACTGGGTGATCTATCAGCGGACATCGATTCCTCATTCCGTGACATGGCAAGAGGGGGGCGTGTTCTTTTACGGTCTGGCAATGACGCTCTATCAGGTGTTTCCTATGGGGTTACTCTATTTGTTTTGCCGCTGTAGCGACACGGCAGTTAAGAAGCAGGGATACATGATCCGGGGTAGGTTTAATCCACATGCATTGGAAGAGCATCGTGGTAAACGTTGGGTGACGTTATCGGCGTTATCTTTCATTTTGCCATTTGGGCTCATATCGGGCCCGTTAGGGGTGACCCATACTTGGTGGCGTATGCATGAAATGGATATGGGCCGTGTCAATCCACGTGGACGGGGGTTACTTGCTCTTGCTCAGGTGATCTTTGCGATGAGTTGGTTGTCAGGTTATTTCCTTCTTGCAGTCGCCATCTGTGGTTTTCAGTTCTATTCGTCTGAAATTCTTGAGTTGCTGGGGTACGGGCCTGTCCTGTCGCCGTTTTGGGACGTCTGTATTTACTATTTTTCTTCAGCGTTGATGGCCATCAGTTTCTGGCAAGCGATGGTTGCCGTGGCGATCTATCGCGGTTCATATTCGCGTACTAAGATGATCGTTCAAGTCGTTGCTGTCGTAGCAATTTGCGGTGGCATCTTCTGGCAGGTGGTAAGCTCTTTGCATGGTGATACCCACCTTTCTCCTGCGGTCGATATTCCCATGCCTGGCGTATGGGCGGTGATTGCCGGGTGGGTCGGGTGGATTATAGGCTTGGCGGGAGTCCATCAGCTTCCTCACATTTTGGCACCTGGGTTAGAGTCAAAACATTAGCGTTTTTAGTTGAGTGATCGTGGTGATGGTCACGGGGATGACCATGGTCAGGCTCGACGGCCTGAAGAGCAAGCCCTAGGACGATGCCGGCGACTAAGGCGATGGTTAACTTAAACCGATCGTGACTGTGAAACTTTAATTCAGGAAGGATGTCGGAGAGCGCAATAGTTAAGAAGCAACCGGCCGAAACGCCAAGTGTCCATCCAAGAATGTCGGCATTGGAGCTGCCCGCAAACATATTGGATCCATAGCCAGCCATGTATATCCCTATCGGCGTGATACACGCAAATGCGAAATTGAGCAGGCCTATAGTTTTTTTATACCAGCCGCAGCTCTTCATCGCTGAAATCAGAGACATATCATCCAGTGGTTTATGAAAGAGAATCGCAGCTGCTAGCGGAAGGCCGGGCAGGAATGGATGATCTGATAAGTTGGAAGTAGCCTCCAAGACAATAGCGCTGATTGCAACTCCATCAATGATGGCGTGGATTCCAAGGCCGACGAACAGATCCATCCAATTGTAACGACTCCGATGCACCTCGCAGTGATTAGGGGCCTCGCCGGTTGTGGCCTACATGTCCTCAGGATGTTGGCAATTGTGGTCGTGAGCGTGTGCATCGTCGTGAGATCCATGCCGATGGACATGAAATGTGTGGAGAAGCAGAAAGGTTATAAAGATTCCAACCAGGACGGCGCCTGTGGCTTGTTCGGTGTCACCGTGCAATTCGGACACTGAATGGGGAAATAAATGGAGAATGGCGACTGCCAGCATCAGGCCTCCGACAAAACTCAATAACAACTGTAGTCCGGTATGAGAAAACTTCAGTTTATTAATGATGATGCCACCCAGTACGGAGCTCAGAAACGTCAGGACGGCATAGACGAGGAAAGTCGTACCCACTTATCACCCGTGTTCAAAGAGATTTAGGGATGAAGTGTTTCAAGTGCTAGTGATTTTATACGTCCAATCATTGAATTGAGTCCGTTGGACCGAGATCTGCTGATATGTTGGCGTAAGTCAATTGCCTCAAAAACATGATTGATGTCTAACTGTAAAATTTCTTCGGCAGTTTTATCACTGAACAGCATGATGACTAAACAAACGAGACCTTTTACTAGCTGCGAATCACTGTCGGCACGATAATAATAGCGTCCGTCAGTTTCTTGATCGATTACCAGCCAAACACTACTCAGGCACCCTTGTACTCGGTTCTCTTCCGTTTGATATTCGGCTTCCAGCGGTGGCATGGTGTTACCCGTTTCGATGATATAGCGATAACGTTCTTCCCAGTCATCAAATAGTTCAAACTCTTCAATGAGTTCTTCTGCGGTAATTGATTCAACTCGTTGGGGCATAAAAAACGTAATTGCTAAAACGGGTTATGGAATTTGAACTGCAAGTTCAGCACTAATGCCGGATGGGTGTAATGATTAGTCTCTATTGTCACACAGAACTCTATTCATGCAACCGCTAACTAGTCTCCGTGCTTATCTCGCAGACGCGGAGAGGTACGGCAGATTAGTTGGATTCGTTCAAACTCCTGAAGCCAGTCCTGAATGACCTGCTCATGGATGTCGTCTCCGGGCGTCACCATGCCGATACTGCAGGCGGCCCCTGTGATTGTGTCTGCCATCGCGCGGTATTTAGAGATGGTGCGGTCGCCGTAGTGCCCCACATATTGCATGTCTTCGTTAAAGAACAGAACTTGAGGTACGCGTGCACCTCCGCAGATGGTGAGTTGTTCTTTTAGCTCTGAAAACGTGTCTCTGTCGATGAATTTCAAATTAATACATTCGGAAGCATCGCTGAATCGTTTGAAAATTGGGCATTGAACTACACAGTCGCCACACCAAGCGCCTGCAAATACCAAGACGTTTATCTGTCGAACGAACGAACTCAAAAGCTGGCTTTGGGTTTCACTCAAATGGGATTGTTCGTAAACCTGGCTCCAGCGATCGCGGTCGCCGTCCTGCCCGTGTTCCTCGAGAAACTGATGGTAACTAAGGCCGTGCTTAAAATAATCTGCTGGATTCATGAAAATGCTCTTTATAAACGCTGTTGTGTGCGCGGTGTTTTTATCGGCTACCGCAGCTTACCATTAAGTTCCCGAATTTGGCCATGGACTTGGCTCGTTGCTCGTACTACCAGAAGACGCAAGGGAGGATAATAAACGATCACTCCGGGGCCTCCATTGATGTCCCAGAACTCGGGAGCGATTGTGCGTTGGATCAGTGCAACCAGGTGTGGTCCGTAATCAGGCATGCTTGCACCGGCACGTGGGGCCAGAAATTGCCTTGCCCCTCCTGCTAAACCGGCGCTGGCTGCGAGATGGCGTTCAAGGCTGGATTGCAATTTGTCGGAGATACTGCGATCAGTTGGAGATAGCTTGCGACTGATCCGGATTTCTAACTCTCGCAGTACTCTTAACAATCTGGCACGAATTTTGACGCGGTATTGATTCAAAGTGGGGCTCAGTCGAATCCGGGGATCGCGTACCAATTCTGAATAGATCCTTGTTAACTCAATGACAGCTAACTCATGGTTGGCGCTGGTTGTGGCTGTAGCTTCTGCAACCATCCATCGTGAGATTTCTTCGTCATACTGTTTAAAACTTTTCGGAGTGGTCTGTTCCACCGCTTGTGCGTGCGAAATCGACGGAATCACCGTGGTCATAGTTAAGACGACTATGCTAGTAAGTTGATGCATGCTTGCCTCTTAAACGAAGTTCTATGGTTTCTTCAATGTTAGAAAAAAACAATTAAAAGGCAATAGCCACGAAACGGCGATCAAGGGGACGAGAAAAGATCCATCGTTTGAGCGAGGCAGCTGAATTTGGTAACTTATAAAACGATTGGATGCCGGCTGAAGTGAAGCGTAGTGTATCGCAATTAACCACGTTATCCCAGTTGGAAATGTCAGATGTTGAATCTAACTAGTAACGCCAAAGCACATACATGTGACGGGGTCTCCCGGCGCGATTTTATTCAGGTTGGAAGCCTCGGTGCAGTCGGGCTGTCTCTTCCTCAAATGGTGGAGGCTCAGGAGGCCGGGGCCGTCAAAGACGAGCATGACGATCGCAATGTCATCATGATATTTAATCTAGGTGCGCCAAGTCAGATCGATACGTTCGATCCCAAGCCCGATGCGGCGGCAGAGATTCGCGGACCGTTCAAGCCAATTCAAACCGCGGCGCCGGACATGATGTTGACTGAAATTCTGCCCCGGCATGCCAGCATCGCAGACAAGTTCTCGTTGGTTCGTAGTGTCTATCACACCGGAGCTGCGGTACACGATACTGGACATCAGATGATGCAGACCGGTCGCCTTTTTAGCGGTGGAATAAATACCCCCCACGCCGGCTGTGCCCTTTCTTATTTGCGTGGGCGAAAGACGGACTTACCCGCTCATGCGATTCTTCCCGAACCGATGGGTTCGACCGGCGGGAATCTGCCGCATGGACAGGATGCAGGTTTTCTGGGGAAGGCTTTTGATCCATTTGTTCTAAATGCGGATCCGTCGAAAGCTGGTTTCAAAGTTCCCGACCTGTTGCCGCCTGCCGAAATTGGAGAAGCCAGGTTGAATCGCCGACGCAAACTGAGAGATGTTGTCGAGGATACCGTGAAAGGCTTTGAAAATAGTGAGAATGCGGAACTTCTAGGATCCAATTTCGAGGCTGCCTTTCGATTGATGACAAGTCCTGCAGCTCGTGAGGCCTTTGATCTGAGCAAGGAACCTGAAAAAGTGCGTCAGCGTTACGGCGTGAATCGGTTTGGGCAGTGTTGCTTGCTTTCACGGCGTCTCATCGAAGCTGGCGTACGATTTGTTACCGTCAATACGTTTCTAACCGTGTTCAATGAGATTACCTGGGACATTCATGGCAGCAATCCGTTTACATCTATTGCTGGGATGAAGGATATTGTTGCTCCGATGTATGATCAGGCCTACTCAGCGCTAATTGAGGACCTTGAACAGCGAGGTCTGTTGGAGAATACCCTGGTTTGTAATCTCGCTGAGTTTGGTCGTACGCCTCGTGTTAATCCCGCGGGAGGGCGAGACCACTGGCCGCAGTGTTACAGCGTCTATTTTGCCGGTGGTGGAGTGAAAGGGGGACAGGTTGTAGGTGCCAGTGACCCGAATGGTGGCTTTCCTGCCGAACGGGCCGTAGACCCAGCCAATGTCGTTGGAACAATTTATCATAGTTTAGGGTTTGATTTAGATACGATGCTCCCCGGCCCGAACGGCCGACCGTTTCCGCTGGTCGATTTTGGTAAGGAAGCTATTACGGAATTGTTCTAAGACAATGGTTCAATACGTCATGGCAAGTGCGTGAGGTCGAAGTGAGAAGAAGAATAGCAGCGGTTTTGTTGGCAATGGTATTCCAATGTTCGTGCCTCGGGGCGGAACTAGAGGTCTACCCGAATGCGATTACTCTCCATAACGTCGAGTCGTTACAGCGGATAGTGGTACAGCGTCGCGACGATGTTGTCCGAGGGCAGGTGTTGGAGGGCCTGCACCTGGAGATTGAAAATCCCCAAGTAGCTAAAATCGAAGACAGCATCGTATACCCTTTGAGGGATGGTGCGACCCATTTGATCGTCAGGGTTGGTGAGCGAACTCGCCGGATTCCAGTCACGGTGACCGGGCAAACAGAGGATTTTCGCTGGAGTTTTCGAAATCATGTCGAATCCGTACTTTCCAAGGCCGGTTGTAATGGCGGAGCCTGTCACGGTGCACGCGCCGGGCAAAACGGATTTAGGCTGACACTATTTGGCTTCGACTTGGCCGCGGATTACTCCTATCTGACCCGCCAGGCGCGCGGCCGCCGAATCGTTCCTAGTGACCCGGGGCGTAGCCTTTTGTTAACCAAGCCAACCGGTGCATTGCCTCACAAAGGCGGAGTTAGACTTGATGTTCATGGGATCGAATATAGGGTCCTGGCTGAATGGATTGCAGCCGGAGCTCCTGGCCCGCACCCCAAGGACGCAGTTATCGAGCGACTGGAAGTCCTTCCGCCCCAAACAATGCAGAAGCCCGGTGCAACACAACAGTTGATTGTGATGGCACATTTCAGTAATGGCCGCTCGGAGGATGTGACTCGTTGGGCCAAATATACCAGTGTTGACCTCAACGTAGCGACCGTCGGTGAACATGGCAAAGTGAATTTCGTGGGGCCCGGAGAAGGAGCCATCAAGGTTTGGTATCTGAACTTAAATGCATTGAATTACAACACCGTACCATTTAATCAGCAATTGCAGGTGGCAGCCTCTCCTGAAGAAAATAATTTCATTGACGAAATCGTAAATCGTAAACTCAGGGAATTGCGAGTGCCTGCCTCACCATTATGTGACGACCCCACGTTTGTGAGACGCCTATTTATTGACGCAATGGGAGTTGTCCCCACGCCGGAGGAGTACGAGAGATTTTTGTTCGATGACAGACCATCGGACGTAAAGCGTGCTGCATTGGTTGATGAAGTTCTCAGCCGTCCGGAGTTTGTAGATTATTGGTCATATAAGTGGTCCGATCTGTTGCTGGTCTCTGGTGCGAGATTACGTCCCGCGGCAGTCAATGCATACTATGAATGGATTCGTACCAGAGTTGCAAATAATACTCCGTGGGATGTGATGGTGCGGGATCTCGTCACCGCCAGTGGTAGTGCACTTGAAAACGGAGCGGCCAATTTTTACGCGCTTCATCAATCGCCGGAGGAAATGGCTGAGACCGTGGCCCAGGCATTTATGGGATTAAGTATTAATTGCGCCAAATGTCACAATCACCCCTTAGAGAAATGGACCAATGATCAATACTATGGCATGGCCAACATGTTCTCGCGCGTGCGAGCGAAAGGGTGGGGAGGCGATTTTCGCAGTGGCGACGGCAACCGAATTGTCTTTTCCGATACACAGGGTGAGTTGATCCAACCTGGGACAGGAAAACCCCAACCGCCTCGCCCTTTGGACGCGGACGCATTGTCCTTTGATGACACGGCAGATAGACGTATTGCCTTGTCTGCATGGCTGACTTCAAGCGAAAATGGATATTTTGCAAAGTCTATCACCAATCGGGTTTGGGCAAATTATCTGGGCGTCGGCCTTGTTGAACCTGTGGACGATATGAGAGTTACGAATCCGGCGAGTAATCAGGAATTGTTGGACCAGGCTGCTCAGTATTTAATATCTAATCAATTTGACTTGAAAGCGTTGATGCGAGTGATCCTTAATTCGGTCACGTACCAACGGTCGAGTGTTGCTGTGGAGGGGAATGTTGCGGATAAACGTTTTTACTCACGTTATTATCCCCGTCGCTTGAAAGCCGAGGTGTTGTTAGACGCAGTTTCTCAGGTCACAGGGGTGCCCAGCGTATTTAAGGACCGTGAGAAAGGGACACGAGCCTTGCAATTGCCTGACAGTAGTGTTGATAGTTATTTCCTTTCCACCTTTGGCAGACCTGAACGTATCATCACTTGTGAATGTGAAAGAACCGATGAGCCTAGTGTGACGCAAGTGTTGCACCTTTATAATGGTGACACGCTGAATCAAAAATTGCAGTCTAAAGAAGGACGCATTGAAGTGTTGTTTGCAGCTGACACTCCCTCCAAACACGCGGTGAGAACCGCTTATTTAGAGGCGTTGTCACGAGAACCCACCGAATTAGAATCGACGCGTTTGATTCAAATCCTTGAGGCAGAGACTAATCAGCAAGAGAAACGGTTGGTTCTTGAAGATCTGTACTGGTCGTTATTGACTTCTAAAGAGTTTATTTTTAATCACTAATACCGGTGGCAGCATGAAGCATCTCATTACCGTATTTTTGCTTGTCGTCTTCGCTGAATCTCTGAGGGCACAAACGCAACAGGACGCCAATAATCCGGACTATCAAACGACGATTGCCCCACTCCTGACTAAGTATTGTGTCGCTTGCCATAACGCAGATGAAGCGGAAGGCGGACTAAATCTGGAAACCTTTGAGTCGATGATGCAAGGCGGTAAAGGAGGCGCGGTCTTGCTTCCTGGGCGATCCGATCTTAGCCGTCTGGTTCGGGTCATCTCTGGTGAGGCTAAACCGAAAATGCCACCGGAAGGTAACGAAGCGCCGACAAAAGCTGAATTGGAATCTTTGCAAGTCTGGATTACTCAAGGTGCCAGGGGGCCCGACGGCGAAGCGGTCGAACCAATGTTGGTGACTCCCAAAATTGAATTGCTCGGCAAGGCCCGGGATCCGATTAATTCGGTAGCAGTTAGTCCGGATGGGAAATTGTTAGCCATCGCTCAATTCGGTCGCGTAGAAATTAAATATCTAAGCGATGGTAAACGGGTGGTGTTGCTCGATGGCATGACAGGCGTCGTGAACAGTGTTGCATTTAGTGATGACGGTACCCACTTGGTAGCCGGAGCTGGTGAAACAGGGCTGTTTGGTGAGGTCTCATTATTTGCCACTTCAGACTGGAGGTTAGTTGATCGTTTTCGGGGACACCGCGATAGCGTCTTTGCCGCCAAAATATCTCCGGATAATTCCGTCATCGCATCGGTAAGCTATGACAAGCGATTAGTGTTCTGGAATGTTGGAGACGGTAAGGAGCTGCTTGAAGTTGAAGGACATAACGGAGCGATATACGACATTGCATTTCATCCCGGCGGAGAAATGGTAGCCACGGCCAGTGGTGACCGGACGGTCAAATTATGGGACTTAAAAAGTGGAGCCCGTCTTGAAACTCTGAAGGAATCGCAGAAAGAGCTCTATTGCATTGCGATTTCTCCCGATGGGAAAATGTTGGCGGCAGCAGGGGTTGATAATCGAATTCGGATCTGGCGGTTGGGCAAGGACTTCAAGGAAGGGGCGAATATTTTACATGCCAGTGTCTATGCTCACGAACTTGCCATCGTTGATTTAGCCTATTCAGCAGATGGAACTCGCTTGCTAAGCGCGGGGGAGGAAAACCTGGTCAAGCTGTGGGATGCAACGCTCATGGCAAATATCGCTTCGTATTCATCAGATGCTGACTGGGTTTCTGCCGTTGCGCCAATTCAAAACCGAGGATTTGTTGCCGGCAGGTTAGACGGAAGTATTGACATATATGATACGGCGGCAGGACAAACTGGTGACGTGTTTAAAGCTAAGGCCTCGCCGGATTTCATGCCGATCGTGAAATACGAGCACATTGTGGCGCACTCCAATATTCCGGTTGTTGCCGAATCAGAGCCTAATGATTCAGTCGGTCAGGCTGAGCTCGTAGAGTTGCCAGTTAAATATCAGGGCAAAATTCAGAACACCGATTCTAGCGGCGCGACTGTGGCGATTGACGACGACCTTTTCGGGTTTGAGGCAAGCCAGGGAGACCAATGGATTTTTGAGGTTAACGCCGAACGTCAAAAATCGATGCTGGATTCGAAAATTGAAGTGTTGGATTCTGAGGGAGAGCCAGTCCCTCGAGTCGTCTTGCGTTCACTTCGCAATAGCCTTATTGAATTCCGTTCCGTTAGTTCAGAACAAAAGGGATTCCGCTTCGCCAATTATGAGGAAACCAAACTCGACGAATATCTCTATGTTAACGGTGAGGTGTTGAAGCATTTCAGGCAACGACGAGGACCAGATTCCGACTCGGTATTTTATCCGGAAAATGGAGCCCNTCAGGGATATTTTGATACCACACCACGTTCGCATCCATTGGGGCAAGTTGCCTACGTCGTTCGTCCCTATCCTGTCGGTACAGAGCTACCGGATAACGGCCTTCCTGTATTTACCGTTAATTATGAAAATGATGATTCGTCTGACCGTAAATTAGGGCGTGATTCCAGATTGCATTTCGCCGCTCCTGCTGATGGAACATATTTTTTGAGAATCAGTGATGTAAGGGACCATCATGGCGACGAATTTTATTATGAAGTTATAGCGAGACGGCCTGTCCCTTCCTTTGAAATTTCTTTGAGCGGGGCAAATCCTACGTTGAGTCGAGGAGGTGGGAAATCATTTACGGTTTCCGCCGATCGAATTGACGGATATAACGGACCGATTGTAGTTGAGGTTTCAAAGATGCCGGAGGGATTTACTGTCACCTCTCCACTAGTGATCCAGGCTGGGCACACTCAGGTTCGCGGAGTCGTGCATGCGCATGCGCATGCTGCTCGTCCGGAAGGGAATCAATGGGGTAAAATGACGGCATATGCAACCATTGCCGGTGAGGCGATTGAAAAGGAGGCAGGAGTTCTCGGAGAGATTGAACTTGCAGCGGCCTCCAAGGTTGTGCCCCATATGACGCCGGAGACAACCAAGCAAAACCCGGTTACGAACTTCTGGAGTCGGGATGATCGGCAGTTCAAAAGCCTGGCTCCGGTTTCCTGGTTGGCAGAGGGAGGCACGGAGTTGATCAAGCAAGAGGATCAATCCCTCCTGGCAATGGGGGAGACTCCGGATAACGATGTCTATATTGTCAAATATGCGTTAAATGCAGGGACCCTCACCAGCCTCCGTCTTGATGTTTTGGGAGACGCCTCATTGCCAACTGGCGCACCCGGGCGGAACCCTGACAATGGTAATTTTGTATTGGGTGAACTTGAGTTTTATATAGTGGACCCCGTAAATCCGGCGGCCAAAACGAAGCTTAGATTCAATTCGGCGTTTGCCGATTTTACGCAGGATGGCTTCCAGCCGGACTTCCTTTTCGATGGTAATCCGGAAACGGCATGGTCAATTTCCAGTAAGGGTGAAGGGGGAGTTTATTCGGTACCCCGTAAAGGAGAGGATCCTTCCCATTATGCTGAGCTGGAATTAGCGACACCTATCAACGTTGAGGCAGGCAAAACCTTAATGGCGGTCTTTACGCATTCCGCGAAATTTCAAAAGCACACGCTGGGGCGTTTCAAATTGTCTGCATCCAGTGAATCGCTGAATCGTCCTCCTGTGGAGGTCCCTGTATTGGCGGAGGTAAATATCGTTGCCGGACAGGAGACGCAGATTAGGCTGAGTGTGGAACGAAGAGGTTTTGAGGGACGAATCGCATTTGAAGTATTGAATCTGCCTCACGGTGTTATTGTAAATGATATAGGTCTAAATGGTGTTCTGATTGTAGAGGGGCAAATTGAACGGACGGTATTTTTAGCGGCAGAGGATTGGGTGCCCGAGCAGAGTAGATTGTTTTACGCTCAGGCCAACGTCGAAGGGAATCAATGTACTCTGCCCCTGCGATTGAATGTCATTCGCCCCCGGACGCAAGGTGAAAAATAACTCTTTTCTAAAGGATGGAATAAGATGTCTTTGAGACGATTGGTACTATCGGGTTTGTTGCTCCTGACTGTTTTTGCAACTTTCGGGCACATGAATTATGCAACTGCTAAAGATGGCCCTGTTCGAGTTCTGTTTGTGACACAAAGTGCAGGCTTCAGACATGGGAGCGTCACCCGTAAGGAAGGAAATCTGTCCGTGTCTGAAAGAGTCATGACCGAACTCGGTGTTTCCAGCAACGAGTTTCGGGTGGATTGTACTCAGGATGTCGCAAAGGATTTCACTAAAGAACGACTTGAACATTACGACATTGTCATGTTTTACACGACGGGCAAATTGCCAATCACTCAGGAAAATCTCGATTACTTCTTCAACGATTGGCTAAAACAGAAAGGGCACGGATTTATCGGAACTCATTCTGCCGCAGATACATTTAAGGACTATGAGCCTTATTGGGATATGATCGGAGGGAGTTTTAATGGGCATCCGTGGGGAAGTGGATCGACCGTGACGATCACTAACCATGAGCCAGACCACCCCATCGTGAAGGCATGGGGAAAGGAAGTAACTTTGAAAGACGAAATCTATCAGTTTAAGAATTGGCAGCCAGAAAAGGTGCGGGTGCTAATGAGCCTGAATATGGAAAAGACTTCTCTGAAAAAGCCGTATCACATTCCTATTTGCTGGTGCAAGAGCTATGGGGAAGGGAAGGTCTTCCATATGAGTCTTGGACATCGAGAAGATATCTGGACCAATGAGACGTACCAGCAATCGATACTCGGCGGTATCCGTTGGATCGTCGGCGAGGAGAAGGGGGAATCTAAGCCCAACCCCGAGCTGTCAGAGGCTCAGGAAGAGCTGGCGAAAGAAGTATTTGATGCTTCCCAGAAATAGTCGGTTGCAGGATAGGCTGTATCCTAATTACCTTCAAAAGCGGGCCTGAGTAACCGTGCCCAAATCTTTTTTAACGTCTCAGTGTCACGGGTAATATAGCGTATGTCATGCGATTTGCCCGCTGCCGCGGTGACGTTTATTTCCTCGATGGGAATTCCGAAGCTTGTCAGTTTGTCGTGGCTGAACAGTCCCTTATAGCCGGTTGCTTCCGGACGAGATTTTTCCTTGGGGTAGAGTTTTGGGTATCGCTTCAGTAGTGGATCAGTGCTGTTATAGATGTTCAGGAACCTATTTGTTTCTGAGAGTGCTTTTCCAAAATGTTGCCCCGGCTGAAGCCAGTCCCGGTTAATGGCTCCTGCAACAATTAAAAAGGATACTTTATTATCGGAAATTGGTTTGATTTCCGGAGCAAATTCCGACTTCCCGCCGGCCAGCAAATGCAGAGCACAACTTGCCACTCGTGCTCCCATGCTATAACCCACAACCACGGTATTATTGTTTTCCCTGCAGCGGTCAATCACATGCCCTAGATAATAACCCTGAGGTTGCGAACGTCTAGCCTGATCCCGGAATTCCTTGACGATTCCTGTGACTTGCCGGTCGGCTGGCCAAGACCAGATAACATATCGCATTCGTTTTTTGGATTCGGGGATAATGATTTGCATGTGTTGGTATACATCAATGCAGACCTCGGAAACCAGAGCCACGGTGGCCGGGCTTCCATGGACAACAATCATAGTGTCGAGATTTTCAGCTGAATGGAATTCAGAAGCCTGCTTTTTGTTCCATGCTTGTCCTTCCATCTTGTAGTAAGCGATCTTATCGATGGATTGTTCTAAATCCTCGTATTGAGGGAGGTGCCGCGTTGTTACATACCAAATCTCGTGCCCTTCGTGCCGGAGTTTCGTCGAGTAGTTTTGGAGGACCGACGGGTTGGCGGCTGCTAGCGGAGCGGATGTACATAAAAGGATGGCCACAAAAGCGAGCGTAGTTAGGATTCGCATGATCTTGTCACGAGTTAAAGCTAGGGTTAAGGAATCGCCATAGGGCGTAGATGTATACAAATAGGGAGTTTACCGTCATATTTATCTAGATGTTAGCTTTTAGCGATGTGCAAGCAAGTGAATTCCGAATGCGTTTCGATTAATATTAAGTTTGAGCTCCGGTTTGTAGGGCACAGGCCATTCACACCAACAAGCGTGTTTAGGGAAAGTGGGAAGTCTTGAGTCGGGTATTTGAATTAGATCACGTAATCGTTAAACATTATCTAGGGATTCTGCGGAATCGAGATACCGATACTGCTCAGTTTCGTGAGGCTTTAGATAATCTAGGGCTGTTTTTGGCGATTGAAATGACTAAAGGGCTGGCAACTTATCCCATTGCCGTAGAAACTCCTTTAATGACCACCAGGAGTGAAGAGATTCGTGAGCGAATTGCCATCGTCCCTGTCTTGCGAGCAGGTTTGGCATTAGTGGATCCGTTTCGAAAGCTTTTGCCAGATGTGTCCGTTCTTCATTTGGGAATGTATCGTGATGAGGAAACGGCGAAACCAGTAGCCTATTACAACAAGCTTGAAAGTGCTCCAGTTGTGGATTCGGCAATAATCGTCGATCCCATGTTGGCAACCGGTGGTTCAGCGATTTCAGCCGTGGCTGCTCTAAAATCAGTTGGTATCGAGAGAATTTCTGTAGGGTGTGTGATCGCAGCACCGGAAGGCATTAAAACCCTGAACCAGAAATATGATGATGTGACGGTGACTGCCTGTAGTATTGATGACGGATTAAACGACATGAATTACATTGTCCCCGGATTGGGTGATGCAGGTGACCGCTATTTTGGAACCGTTTAGCTCTGCTCGTTAAACGGATTTTGTTTATGAAAGAGGTTAGCGGAGGAAATGGAAGAATCTGCAAGTAGTCTGCGGGTCATTAGCGGTTTTGGCATTCTGGTGATGTTGTTACTTGCATGGGCCATGGGCAAACATCGATCGGTTCGTAACTACCGCGTCCTGTTCGGAGGTTTAGGCCTGCAATTGTTGTTGGCGTTGTTGGTGATGAGGACCACCGAAGGAAATCTGATATTTACCGTTATGGGAAATATGTTCTCCGGAATGCTTGATTTTGTGGATGAAGGGTCGAAGGGCGTTTTTGGCGAGAATTACGGGGAATTCTTCTTTGCATTCAAAGTGCTCCCTACCATCATCTTCTTTTCATCATTAATGGCCGTTCTCTACTACCTTCGGGTCATGCAGCCGATTGTACAGGCTATGGCCTGGCTAATGCGGATTACGTTTAGGACATCAGGCGCGGAAACTTTGGCGGCAGCGGCCAATGTGTTTGTGGGCCAGACTGAGGCTCCCTTAGTCGTAAAGCCGTATATCGCGAAAATGACTAATTCGGAATTGATGTCACTCATGGTAGGTGGCTTCGCAACTATCTCCGGAGGGATTTTAGCTGCTTACATTGGCATGGGAATTGATGCCACTCATCTTGTCAGTGCCTCGGTTATTTCTGCGCCGGCCGCGCTTGTGATTGCCAAACTTTTACAGCCTGAAATGGGTGAACCTCAGACGTTAGGCGGTGGAGTTGTCATTTCGCAGGAAAAGGATGGCCCGGTAAATGTTGTTGATGCAGCAACTCAGGGCGCTAGTGTTGGATTGAAATTGGCATTAAATGTGGGGGCCATGTTGATCGCGTTTTTAGCCTTGCTCGCATTGGCCAAGTGGTGCTTCTCTTTTGCGGGAGAAATTACTGAGTGGGCAGTTAATTGTTTGAGAGGAGAAGGGGCCGTCGATTTTGACTGGAAACTGGAAACGGCCATGGGCTATCTCTTTGCGCCTCTGGCGTGGGTGATGGGCATCGATGGTAGTGAGTGTTTGAAGGCGGGTGAGTTGCTGAGTTATAAGTTGATAGCAAATGAGTTCATTGCTTATGACTTGCTGGCAGAAGTTCAGGCTGATTCAGCTACGGCGTTGAGCGATCGAACTTCGATGATTCTCACATATGCACTGTGTGGGTTTGCGAATTTTGGCTCCATTGGCATCCAGCTTGCCGGTATTGGTGGGTTGGCCAATAGCCGACGGGGCGACCTGGCGCGGCTCAGTCTCCGCGCAATGTTAGGTGGAACTCTTGCAGCTTTCATGACAGCGTGTTTTGCCGGCATGCTTTATGGCGAGCCGATTAGTCTCTTCAGCTTTTAATTGAAAACAAAAATGTCATGAATGAATTGCTGAATCAATCGGCTGTCAGTTTGAGGGCGATGATTGAAAGTCGCGAACTTTCTGCTCGCGAGTTACTGGAATTGCATTTAGAGCATATCGATAAAGTGAATCCGGCAGTCAACGCGATTGTGACCCTGGTTCCGGGCATTGCCAAGCAACGGGCGCAGACACTGGACGATTTGCAGGCCCGGGGCGAATTGACAGGTATTTTGCACGGTTTGCCCATGGCACACAAAGACCTCGTGATGACACAAGGTATCCGCACGACGTTCGGCAGCCCCATCTATTCTTCAAATATCCCGCTTCGAGACGAGTTGTTGATTGAACGTCTTCGAATGGCGGGGGTCGTGACAATAGGGAAGACCAACACGCCAGAATTCGGAGCGGGTTCCCAAACGTTTAATGAAGTGTTTGGAGCCACTAGCAATCCTTATGATCTGAGTAAGACGTGTGGCGGCAGTAGCGGCGGGGCGGCGGTGGCTCTGGCGGCCAGGATGGTTTCTATCGCTGATGGTAGCGACATGGGTGGGAGTCTTCGGAATCCGGCTAGTTTTTGTAATGTTGTTGGATTTA
>PBCP01000017.1 GCA_002717145.1 Planctomycetaceae bacterium
TCTTCTTCAGTCGCTTCTTCTTCAGTCGCTTCTTCTTCAGTCGCTTCTTCTTCAGTCGCTTCTTCTTCAGTCGCTTCTTCTACTACCACTTCTTCATCAGCAGGCTCTTCTTCAGCTGCCTCGGCATTGGCATCTGCCGCATTAGCGTCTTGCTCGTCGTCTGGAACCTGGAACAAAGGTCCACCACCACCAAGTCCCCCTTTGAGGGCTTCAGCAGGAGTAACAGCGACATCTTCGTCGGCCTTCGCCTTCGCTTCCTGTTCAGCTGTCCAGTCTACTCGCTTCAGCGACAATCCAATTTTGCGATCCTCGGAATCGACGCGAAGAACTTTCACTTCAACTTCGTCACCTACCTTGACCAATGTTTCCGGATCTTCAACTTCATCATCAGTCATTTCACTTATATGAAGCAGGCCTTCCAGACCATCTTCTAACCCGATAAAGACTCCAAAATTTGTGATCTTGGTTACATTGCCAGTAATCTTTTGTCCTGGTTGATAACGTTCTGGAATGTCGGTGGTCCATGGATCAGCATCTAGCTGTTTGATACCCAACGCAATTCGTCGTCGTTCGATGTCCATCGAGAGAACCTTACATTCGATCTCCTGCCCCTTCTCCAAGACCTCATTTGGATGCCCAATTTTGCGGGTCCATGAGATGTCAGACACGTGAAGTAAGCCATCGATTCCCTCTTCCAACTCTATAAATGCACCGTAGTTTGTAAGATTCCGAACTCGGCCTTTTACAACCGCGTCGATTGGATACCGTTTTTCGACTTCTTCCCACGGATTCGCCTGCGTTTGCTTCATTCCTAATGACAGCTGCTGGCCACCTTTGTCGATCGCCAAGATAACGACGTCGATTTCGTCGCCAATCTGAACCATTTCGTTAGGATGATTGATCCGTTTGGTCCATGACATTTCACTGATATGGACCAAACCCTCGATTCCGGCTTCGAGTTTAACAAACGCACCGTAACTCATCACATTGACAACTTCACCCTGCACCTTGGTATTAACTGGATATCGTTCTTCGATGCCTTCCCATGGGTTAGCAGACTTCTGTTTCATCCCCAGTGCAATTTTTTCTTTTTCATGATCAATCTTCAGGATCATGACTTCGATTTCTTGATCAATTGATACCATTTCGGATGGATGCCCGATACGCTCCCAGCTCATGTCCGTGATATGCAAGAGACCATCGATTCCTCCCAGATCAACGAATGCACCGAAATCGGCGATATTCTTAACGACACCTTTACGAAGTTCGCCTTCGTTCAACTCAGCTAACAAGGCTTCCCGATCCGCGCGACGTTGCCGCTCGATCATTGACCGACGCGATACAACGATATTACGTCGTGCTTCATCAATCTTAAGGACTTCGCATTCAACTTCCTGCCCGATGTAGTCGGCAATATCATTGGGACGGCGAATATCTACCTGACTTGCCGGTAAGAAGACATTCACTCCAATGTCGACCAGCAAACCACCCTTGATCTTTCTGGTAACCGTACCTTTAACGATCTGCCCTTCGTCGATTTTCTCCATCATGGCGGTCCAGGCCAGAATCTTCTCGGCCTTTCGCTTGCTCAGTGAGACCATTCCATGTGGGTCATTCGCGGGCCCAAATTCGTCTTCAACTTCTTCAATCAGTACCTGGACTGTATCGCCTACTTGAGGCTGCTCTTCTTCCTCACCCCACTCGCTGCGACTAATTGAACCTTCACTCTTAAAGCCCACATCAATGACTACATATTCATCATCCAGTGAGACAATCTTACCATCGATAATATTATTTACCTCAAAATCGGCTTCCTGTTCCAAAGCCAGATCGAAGGACGATTCTCCACCTGCACTAAACAAGCCTTCAAGCTCATTTTCTAAATTATCATCTTCAAGTGAACGGATTAAATTACGGTTTACCATTGTGTATATGTTTCTTCAAAATGTTGAAGTTCCGTCGAGTAACGCCCTCAAACAGACCTTCTGTCCGAACTGTGCACGCGACAGGCCGGAGCAACTAATACCTAGACAGAAGCGGTCCTCCACAGGAACAAAAAACCTCTGTCAGGAGGAACAGGTTATCCTATCATTGCCCAAGAAAACCGACAACGCTAAATCGACTTTGGGAATTGACGAAATTATGATTCAATGTTAAAAGTAGTGCTTAGGCTAAGAGGCTACTTAAGAGCCTACTAAAAAGCGATATTTCCAGAACAATATCAGACGAGCAAAGAGGAAGAATAGTGGGAAAGAGCGAAAGGGCGAAGGAAATCCGACGCCGACGACAACGCAAGCAAAAATTACAAAAGCTTGAGACGAAATTTAAAAAGAGCACCGGACAGGATAAGGCCGAAGTTCTCGACAAAGTACGAGCTCTTACACCAGGCTACGAAGTAGTCTATGAAAATTGGGGTACCGGGAAATAGGCTCCTGCCTCACACCAACCATAACCAATTAAAAAAAGGACTGTCCGCTAGACAGTCCTTTTTTTCAAGCCATGCCGCTGAGCCATCGCGACACCAGACTCTGGTTATTCAGTCCCCGAATCCTCTTCCTCCTTCACCTCAAATTCGGCATCGATGGCATCGTCATCCTTGACGTCGTCCGCACTTTCATCGGCCCCACCCTCTTGTTGAGCAGCCTGATAAAGCACTTGCGACAAGGCTTGCGACGTTTGCTCCAGCTCTGACACGGCACTGTCAATGGCATCCTTATCTTCGCCACCAGCAACTTCTTTCACCTTATCTATACAGGTCTGTACAGGTGCAAGATCATCTTCTGACAATTTATCGCCATTCTCTTCTATCAGCTTTTCCATTTGATAAACGAGTTGATCAGCCTTGTTCTTTGCTTCTACAAGCTCAAATTGTTTCTTATCCTCTTCCGCGTGAACTTCTGCATCCTGCCGCATTCTTTCGATCTCATCGTCATCCAGGCCGGCTGAGTCTTCAATACGGACGCTGGCTTCCTTTTGAGTTCCAAGGTCTTTTGCAGACACGTTCAAGATCCCGTTTTGATCAATGTCGAATGCCACTTCTATCTGTGGTACACCTCGTGGAGCCGGCGGAATCCCCTCAAGGTTGAACTCACCCAATACCTTATTGTTTTGTGCCATTTTCCGTTCACCCTGGAAGACTTTCACCGTCACCGCAGGCTGGTTATCTGCGGCCGTGCTAAACACCTGCTTCTTCTCCACGGGAATGGTTGTATTGCGTTCCACGATTGGAGTAAGGATTCCGCCCTCAGTTTCGATTCCCAAAGTCAAAGGAGTTACGTCCAACAATAAGACATCAGTACGATCGCCCGCGAGAACACTACCCTGAATGGCTGCACCTAGAGCAACCACCTCATCAGGGTTTACGCCTTGGTGCGGTGCCTTACCAAAAATTGACTGCACCATTTCGCGAACTTTAGGCACACGCGTTGAACCGCCTACAAGGACAATCTCGTCAATGTCGGATGCATTAAATCCTGCGTCTGACAGAGCCTGCTCTACCGGTTTACGACATCGAGTCACCAAATCATCGATCAGTTCTTCAAACTTCGCCTGTGTGATCGTCATCTGAAGGTGCTTGGGCCCACTCGCATCTGCTGTAATAAAAGGCAGATTAAGATCTGTTGATGGGACACTACTAAGTTCTTTCTTCGCCTTTTCGCACGCCTCCTGTAGGCGTTGAAGGGCCATTGTATCGTCCCGCAAGTCGACTCCATTATCAGACTTAAATTGATCTGCGACATAGTTGATCAACGCCTCATCGAAATCGTCCCCTCCTAACTGAGTGTCGCCAGACGTTGAAACAACCTGAAAGACCCGGCTAGATCCGTCCTCACTATCCGTATCGGCAACTTCAAGGACAGAAACATCGAAAGTCCCCCCACCGAGGTCAAATACAACGATGCGTTCGTCTGATTTTTTATCGAGGCCATACGCTAATGCTGCGGCGGTTGGTTCGTTGATAATTCGCGCTACCTCTAATCCGGCAATTTGACCAGCATCTTTCGTTGCCTGACGCTGCGCATCATTGAAGTAGGCTGGAACCGTGATTACCGCTTTATTAACTTTGTGTCCCAGATAAGATTCAGCGGCTTCCTTTAGCTTTCGAAGTGTTTTTGCAGAGACCTCCTGAGGCGTGTAATCATTACCGTCAATACGGATTTGTGTATAACCATTATCCCCCTGGCTAACCTCGTACGGCACCATTTTGTCCGAATCAGTTGTCTCTGCGAACCGACGCCCCATAAATCGTTTTACGGAGTAAACCGTTCGTTTTGGATTCGTCACTGCCTGTCGCCGCGCGGGTTCTCCTACATGAGTTTCACCTCCGTCCGAATAGGCTACGACACTGGGTGTCAGACGACTACCTTCCGGGTTAGGGATAACTTTTGGATCCGTCCCTTCAACGACCGCGACAACTGAATTAGTTGTCCCCAAGTCGATTCCAATGATTTTTTCGCCTTCAGCCATAATCTCTTTGCTCCTAGTAGCATTAATTCTTTGTCCCTGTTGTTTGATGCCTAAATGGCACAGCCAGCGGGAATTCTGGCCATTGGACTAGTAATGCAACCTCCATGCCAATTTTTAGTTGCACAAGCTAGATTAACGATTTATATCTGTGGAACCTCTAAAAATGAGCAAAATACTGGGCCCAATCTAGAAAACGCTGAAACTTCCTCCGTCAGCTTGTCGCCGGCTCTGCCATTCTGACAGTCCAATATCTATCTTGGCTATTTTTTTGTCGCGTGTTATGGTTCAAGATAGGCATTAGACGACGAGTTTGATGGTGTCGGTTTTCACGTAAATTTAGGATTCAGCAGTCAATGAGTGCGAAGAAGCAGGAACCGCCTTATACTGCTGCCAAAGCTAAGCGGCACCTCGTATCGGAAACGAAGACTTTGATTCATGGCATTTTAAAGCATCGGCAGTCTTTTGCTGACGCTTCTAACGCTGGGCTGAGCCCAAAGACCCTCAAGCTTTTGGTCAGCGAAGCTCTTGAGACAACGCTTGCAGCCAAAAAATATTCGTCGATACGTTCAAGCGTAGGGCACCTTATCAACGAATTGGCTCAGATCGAGTATAACGAACTTCAACCTGTCGCCGTCGCATTCCTTGGACCACTTTACAGCTACAGCCATTTAGCAACGACTCAATATTTTGGTACTAATATCACACCGTTGCCCGTAGCGACAATTCCTAACGTCTTCGAGGATGTCCTGAAAGAGAACGCTAATTTTGGTGTTGTCCCCATCGAAAACTCAACCGATGGCAGAATTGTCGACACACTCAATGTCCTCTCCAGATCCCCTGTCTCTATTTGTGGAGAAATCAACCTCCCAATTCACCATACTTTGTTAAGCTTGGAGAGCTTGCAAGGCATCAGGGAAGTCTACAGTAAACCTCAGGCTATTTCACAATGCCGTGAGTGGCTCGCCAAACATCTTCCCGGTGCTCAGCTCATTGACACCCCGAGCACGACTGTTGCAGCTGAGATAGCTTCTGAGACGCCCGGCGCCGCAGCAATCGCCAGTACTCTCGCGGGAACGCATTACGGGCTTAATGCGGTGGCTAGTAAAATTGAGGATCGGCAGGGCAATGTGACTCGTTTCGCAATCCTCGGCAACGAACAACCTGAGGCCACCGGTGTCGACAAGNCGACTTTGATTGTGGANCTTGCTCATGCACCAGGCGCCNTGGCAGATGCAATGACCGCTTTTAAAAAACATCGACTCAACCTAACGTGGATCGAGTCATTCCCAAAACCAAACCATCCGTCTGAATACCTGTTCTTCATTGAACTGGAGGGCCATCGCGATGACCAGGATGTAACATCAGCTCTGACAGCATTGAAACGAAAAACTCAACGCATTTCGATTCTTGGTTCATTTCCTAAACACGCATAGATCAAGCTAATTTTCATGCCATATGTGGTATGTACGCGTGTTAGATAGCTGTGGTACACTTCGTACTTCGAGCATTGGCTCTGACCTCACATTCCATGACATAATTCCCTTTCACCTGCTCCCACAAGCAAGGATTGCAACGTGATTATCATCCTTAATTCTGACACAACCGATGACCAGATTACGTCCGTCACTGACCACATCGCTTCTCTCGACATGAAGGCTCACGTCAGTCGTGGTACTTTTAGGACAATTGTTGGGGTTATCGGTGACGAATCGAATATCGACTCAGATCAAATCAAATCCTTTCCGGGAGTAAGCGACGTGGTACGAGTTTTGCCACCTTATAAACTGGCAAGCCTTGAAGCACATCCGCAGCCGAGTGTTGTCGAAGTCGGAGCTACAAGGATTGGCGGAGGTAACTTAGCGATGGTCGCCGGCCCATGCTCCATCGAGTCCGAAGAACGAATGGACAGCATCGCTAGTGCTGTGAAGCAAAGCGGAGNTAATATACTGCGTGGCGGGGCATACAAACCTCGTACAAGTCCTTACTCGTTTCAAGGAATGGGTGTCGAAGGCCTGAAAATACTTCGAAACGTCGGCGATAAATATGACATCCCCGTCGTCACGGAGATTACCGATGCAAGAAATTTAGAGGTAACGTGCGAATACACAGACATGCTACAGGTTGGGGCAAGGAATATGCAGAACTTCGTCTTGCTAACCGAAGTCGGCAAAGCGAATAAACCTGTAATTCTTAAACGTGGCATGAGTGCAACAGTTCAGGACCTACTAATGAGCGCCGAATACATTTTAGCTCAGGGAAACCCCAACGTTGTACTTTGCGAGAGAGGCATTAAAGGTTTCGACTCAATCACCAGAAATCTATATGACGTGGCAGCCGTGGCCGCTCTAAAAACCTTAACTCACCTGCCCGTTATCGTTGACCCAAGCCATGCCACAGGCAGACCCGACCTCATCCCACCGTGTGCCTATGCTGGTCTCGCCGCCGGCGCTGACGGTGTCCACATCGAGGTACATGATTGTCCTGAAAAGGCATTGTCGGACGGGCCACAGGCATTACTTCCTGAACAATTTGATGACACCTTTAAACAACTGCAAAAAGTAGCTCAGGTCTTTGGCAGAACCTTTAGCTAGACTAATAGAGAAAGTATCAAGATGCGCAAGACATTCATCGCTGGTAACTGGAAGATGAATCTTTCAAAACAGGAGGCCGCTGAATTAGCAAGTGCTTTGGCCGACGCCATTGGCGAGTCAAACAACGTAGACGTGGCGGTGNGTCCCTCTTTCGGATATCTCGATGCCGTAAAAACAGCCCTCGGTACATCGGCCATTAAGCTTGGTGCACAAAACCTTAACGCTAACGATGCCGGCGCCTATACCGGCGAAATTAGCGGTACGATGTTGTCGGATCTTCGTTGTGAACTTGTCATTGTCGGGCATAGCGAACGACGTGAAATGTATGGCGAGTGCGATGAAGTAGTAAACACGAAGGTCAAAGCAGGCCTCAGACATGAACTCCATGTCATATTGTGTGTTGGCGAGACTCTAGCAGAGCGTGAAGCTGGCGAAACCAATAATATTGTCGGAAATCAAGTCGTAGGTTCGTTGGCGGATATAACATCGGCCCAGATGGCGAACATCACTATTGCCTACGAACCAATTTGGGCCATCGGAACCGGAAAGGTTGCGACACCAGAGCAGGCGGAGCAAGTGCATGCTCATATTCGTAACATCCTCACAGATCAATTTGGGGAGGATGTCGCACAAGCCACAAGGATTCAGTATGGTGGTAGTGTTAAACCTGGCAATGCTCAGGAATTACTCTCTCAACCTAATATTGATGGAGCATTGGTGGGTGGGGCATCTCTAGACGCCGAATCCTTCCTCGGAATCATATCGCAAGGTTAATTTACACTTTGGCGACATACCCGTCGATTTCACTCCAATTGGGCATTTACAACGCCCGGTTTCCGTGCAAAATTGAAGGATTACAGACTAGGACACTCTATTCGCTTGGAACGAGACCCACATGGCCGACTTTTTCTTAGGCGCATTAGCCGTTTTATTATTCCTGCTATCACTTTTTCTCGTCTTTATCATCATGATCCAACGAGGAAAAGGAGGCGGTATTGCCGGCTCATTAACTGGAACGGCACAAAGTGCTTTTGGCGCGCGGGGTGGTGATTTGCTTATGTGGTGGACGATCGGCATTACCGCAGTCTGGATCTTCCTATCCGGCGTTACAATCTTTTTCTATAGCAGCCCTGCTGGCGATGTCGCAGAGGAACAGGGCGGCGTTGAAGAGGTCGACCAGTCAAATGATACCGATAACTCGACAACCCCTGGCGTTTCTACTGCCGATGCGATTAATTCGCTGATTAATTCCACGGATGCGGATGAAGACATAAGCGAGGATTCCGTTGACCAGGTGGATGTCGATGCAGAAGATGTCAATGCAGACGAAGCATCTGTAGAGCCTAAGGCAGAAAATAGTGAGGCCAGCACGGATGCGCCCCAGAATGAATCCAGTGAAGAGTAGTGCGACAATACGTCGACCGCAAGCGTCAACCTCGAAAATACCTAACTATTCTCTTTCCTCATGAAAGGGACTTATTGTGCTCTTAAGTATGACCGGACAAGGCTCCGCCACATTAACTGCGGACGGCACTACTGTCACCGTAGAAATACGAGCGGTCAACAATCGCCATCTTAAGATCAACCTTCGCTGTCCTGACTCACTCATCACGCTCGAGTCAGTCATCGAAAAATCGATCCGCAGTGTCGTTGGTCGGGGCACGGTGAATGTCAACATCAAGGTAGAAAAGCATTCTCGCGCGGGCGACTTTTCGATTGATCTCGATTTNCTAACTTCGTATCGCCAACAGTTACAGACTGAGACTACCGCAGACGTGTCCACCGACACTCTCCTGTCACTTCCCGGAGTTGTAACCAGCAAATCAGGTGCAGATAACAGCGATGCCAGCAGATCTCTAATCCTCAGGGTCGTCGAAGAGGCACTTTTTCAATTTAATCAAATGCGAGTCACGGAAGGCGAGGCATTATCTTCTGACCTCGATCTACAAATCGAACGGCTTACGGCACTCATCGTCGAGATTCGACAGCACGCACCTCTTGTCATACAGCGTTATTCAGCTCGTTTGACGGAAAAACTTAATCAGCTTCTACAGCAGCATAACGTAACGCTCAGCGACTCTGATCTTGCCCGTGAAATTGGAATTTTTGCCGATCGATGTGATATTACCGAAGAGGTGGTCCGGCTAGACAGCCACCTAAAACAATTTCGTGATGTCATGGAAAGCCAAATTAGTCAGGGGCGCAAATTGGACTTCATAACCCAGGAACTCTTTCGGGAGATAAATACAATCGGCTCGAAGGCAAATGATGCGTCGATTGCCAACTGTGTTGTCGAATCGAAGACGGTTGTTGAACGAATCCGTGAACAAGTTCAAAATTGCGAATAGAGCGAGCATGAGTACGACGACAGGCAAGGTAGTTATCATTTCAGGCCCCTCGGGTGCCGGAAAGTCTACCCTTGTACGCCGATTACTTGAGACGTGTCCTTTGCCTCTTGCCCTTAGCGTTTCAGCGACAACACGCAACCCACGCCCTGACGAACAAGACGGCNTCGCATATCATTTTCTTAGCGAAGCCGAGTTTGAAAGTAAAAGACTGGCGGGGGAATTCCTCGAATACAAAGAAGTTTTTGGTCAGGGTCACTGGTACGGAACCCTGGAGGACAACATCACACGAGGCCTGGAAAAGGGGGATTGGGTTATTTTGGAAATTGATGTGGCAGGTGCCATGTCAGTCATAGACCGAATTCCAGATGCGATTACAATATTTATAACGCCCGGTTCAATGGAAGAACTGGAAAACCGGCTGCGAAATCGACAAACCGACAGCGAAGAGGCGATTATCCGGCGGCTGGACGTCGCAATTGAAGAAATGTCGAAAAGCCACATTTACCAATACAAAATCGAAAACAAAGACCTTACAGTCGCAACAAAACAGATCAGTCAAATCCTACAAGCCTTGGAGAATCAATAAATGCTTGAAGAACTGAAGGAAGAAGAGATCATCAATAAGGTGGGCGGTCGCTTTAAATTATCCACTTTGATTCAAAAACGCATCGTTCAGCTAAAGCAGGGCTCGCGAGTGCTGATTGACACAAATGGCAGCGAAGATCAGATTCGAATCGTGCTACAGGAGATCCTGCAGGACAAGATCTTCCTGGATGAGAATGATGAAGTTCAGCTTTCCCCTGACGCCGAACCCGTTTCGGATGTACCGGATATCAATCCATTGGATCTCTAATGTCCACCTCTCTTTCGGTTAAAAGCATTTGCCTTGGTGTCACTGGTGGAGTCGCAGCGTACAAAGCGGCTCATTTGGCATCCAGGCTTACGCAGAAAGGTATCGAGGTACATGTTGCGCTGACAAAAGCAGGATCGAATTTCATCGGTAGCCCAACCTTTCTTGCTCTCACTGGAAATCCAGTTACCGAATCCGTTTTTGAAGGCGTCCGGGCACCATATGGCGGTCATATTGAACTAGCGTCCCGTTGTGACCTTCTGGCAATTGTTCCTGCAACTGCGGACTTCCTTGCGAGCGCCGCTCATGGAAAGGCCGACTGCATAGCCTCAGCAACTTACCTGGCATTCCAAGGGCCGGTTTATATCGCTCCTGCCATGAACTCCGCAATGTGGAGTCATCCGGCAACTCAGCGCAACGTCCAAACTCTTAAACAAGACGGTACCCATCTCCTTGAACCGGACAACGGCTGGTTAAGTTGTCGCCAGACGGGGACTGGTCGACTCAAAGACATAGATGACATTCTTGAAATTCTAATCCAAGCCGCCAATTCTTAAGGTGGGGGCCATGGCACACATCCTTATAACTTCTGGTCCAACTCGACAGTATATTGACCCAGTTCGATACCTAACAAATGGGTCTAGTGGAAAGATGGGAACTTGTTTGGCCGCAGCGTGTTTGGACTTAGGCCATCAGGTTACGATCATTTCTGGCCCGGTAAGCGTGGACTACCCATCTCAGGCCGAGGTGATACAAGTCGACACGACTGACGAGATGTTGTCGGAATCAATACAGATTTTTCCGCAGGTAGATGGCGTGATCGGCGCTGCCGCTCCCTGCGACTATACACCTTTAATAGTCGCTGATCAAAAAATAAGAAAAACGGGGCATGGACTGACCCTACATCTTCAAGAAACCCCGGACGTCATAGCTACGCTTGGTGCAAGCAAAAGGGATTTGCAATGGGTGGTTGGATTCGCGCTTGAAACGGATGACCAACGATTCCGAGCATTAACCAAACTCGAATCGAAATGTTGTGATTTGATTGTATTAAATGGCCCGTCAGCAATGAATTCGCCAGACAATAACATCGAAGTTATAGATCCTAGTGGCAGGGTAATTTCAAGTTTTAGTGGAAACAAAACTGCCGTCGCTGCCAAGATCCTACAAACGATCCAGTCAACCCTTATTAGGTAAAGCCATGAATTACTCTTCGCTCCCTCTCCCTGATGGAATATCGCCCGTCAAGACCGCGGCCTTCCTTGTTTTTACAGAAGGTCCGGCCGTGGCAGCCGATGGGACGCTTTACTATTCTGACATCCCCAATAACCGCATTTTAACCCTTGCTACCAATGGTACGACATCCGTTTGGCGGGACAAAAGCAATCGAACCAACGGCCAAACATTCGATCAAGAGGGACGTCTATTGCACTGCGAAGGGGCAGAATTCGGACATGAGTTAGGTGCTCGCCGAATTACCCGTACCAATCTTGCTACAGGAGAATATCAGGTCCTCACAGACCAATATGATGGCCAGCGCTATAATTCGCCCAATGACATATGTGTCGACGGGAACGGCAGAATCTATTTCACAGATCCCTGTTATGACGATCGTAGTATCATGGAGATGGATTGCGACGCCGTCTATCGTATCGATCCGAATGGTGCTGTAACCCGGATTTTGACACAGCCCGCTATTCAACGGCCCAATGGAATCGCCGTAACGCAGGATTCCAAACACCTTTATCTCGTTGACAGTTGTCCGATAGCTGGCGGTAATCGCAAAATCTGGCATTTTGATCTGGATGACCACGGAAATCCCACGAATCAGAAGGTGATCTGGGATTTTGCTCCCGGGCGCGGCGGTGACGGAATGAGGCTCGACATTGAAGGGAACTTATACATTGCGGCGGGCATCAATACTTCCCGGGGTTCACACGAAGCCACCACGGTTCCGCCTGGTATCTATGTCATTTCCCCCCAAGGCGAAATGAAGGGACGTATCCCTATTCCGGAAGACACGCTCACTAACCTTGCTTTCGGTGGAGCAGATGGCAAGACTATTTACGTAACGGCGGGCAAGTCGATATTCACTACTCGGGTCACCGTCCCAGGGCAGGTAAGCTTCCCAAAATGGCAATGACATGAAGAAACTAGTAATCCACCCGGCTATCGATGATAAAAGGCTGCAGTCGATTCTTTTACTAGACTGCGACCTCAGCGTAATCAACTGCAAGACCTTCAACCAAGCAATGTCTGAAATAACGGATGCAGACTGTTTTTACGGGAAGATGGAACCAGCCTTACTCGCGGCAGCCCAAAGGCTAAAGTGGGTGCAAAGTCCAACAGCAAGCTTAGAACATTATTTGTTCCCTGAGTTGATCGAGCATCCCTCCACCCTGACCAATATGCGCGGTCTTTTCTATGATGTCATCGCCGATCAGGTTTTTGCCTATATCCTTATGTTCGCTAGGCGTATGCACGTTTATATGGCCCAACAATTCAATAATGTCTGGGCCCCCGTTGGTGGTGAAGAGGCTCGCGCGGACTATGCGATAGGGCCCGGGCTTGAAACATCCATGGACCGCGAGCATCAGCAGCTATCCGAATCGATACTAGGTATTTTTGGATTAGGTAGTATCGGATTGGAGATCGCAAGGTACGGCCACAACCTAGGAATGCATGTCTTAGGCGTCGATCCTTATACGGAAAACTCGCCGAACGTTGATGAATCTGGCGGTTTGGATTTCCTACCCGAGATGCTAGGCCGTAGTGATTTTGTAGTCATTGCCGCCCCTCATACCCCTGAAACCGCAGGCTTTTTCAATTCAAAGCTACTTCATCAAATGCAAGACTCCGCATTTCTTATCAATATTGGACGCGGAGTCATTGTTCCCCTCGATGATTTAGTTCAAGCCTTAGAAAATGGTGTTATCGCAGGTGCCGCCCTCGATGTCTTCGAATTGGAACCGCTTCCCAAGTCGCACCCTTTGTGGAACATGCCTAACGTTATCATTACACCTCATATCGCTGCCTGTACGCCGAAAGTTCCTGAGCGGCATCTTGAAGTTTTACTCGGAAATATCAGGCGTTACGTGAATGACGAGCCATTATTGAATGTGGTAAACAAAAAACTCTGGTTCTAAACTCCCTTGGTTAAATGACGAAAACTAGCGAAAAACAAGATTCCTCTTCTAAGGGTAACTATGCATTTGTCAGTCTCGGCTGTCCTAAAAACACAGTCGATAGTGAACGCATGCTGGGCTTACTACAGCTTGACGGCTATCAACTTGTTACCGATCCTACAGATGCCGATTTCGTTGTCGTCAATACCTGCGGCTTTATTGAGCAGGCTCGCAAAGAATCATACGGTACTATTGATGAAATGATCTCCCTTAAAAATGAAGGCGTGATCAAGGGTGTCGTCGTTACCGGCTGTCTCGCCGAACGACAAAAAGAAGAACTTCTAGAGGAACGACCGGAAATTGACTCACTCGTCGGAGTATTTGGACGTGAACATGTAACAAAAGTCGCAGACCGCTTACTCGGAGATCTAGAAGAACAAAGAACCATTTTCCAACCAGCGCCAGTCAGAGCGCTTCCGGACACAGATCGCCTCAGGATCACCCCCAATCATTTCGCTTACCTCAAGATTTCAGAAGGTTGTGATAGACTCTGCACCTTTTGCGATATACCTCGGATGCGAGGCAAGCACGCTACCAAACCGTTGGAACAGGTCATTATTGAAGCAAGCCAAT
>PBCP01000018.1 GCA_002717145.1 Planctomycetaceae bacterium
GCTGGGTCTGTCCACGCGACAAGGTATTAGCATACGCATCCCGCTTAAAGTCCAGGTCAACGATTTCCAACATCTCATTGCAACGTTTACGCCGGGCTTCCCCTTTGATTCGATAGGCAGCCGCAAAAAACTCAAGGTATTCAATGACTTTCATATCATCGTAAACGCCAAAGAAATCGGGCATATAACCGACCAGTCTACGTATTTCTTTTGGCTTAGTATAAATCGAATTTCCACAAACATAAGCTTCACCGGAAGTCGGATTAAGCAGAGTTGCGATTATTCGCATCGTCGTTGTCTTACCAGCTCCATTTGGTCCGATGAAACCAAATAAATCTCCCTCGTCCAATTCGAGATCAATATCTCGGATGGCGTACATATCGCCATACTTTTTCGTTAATCCTCTGGTCTCAATCACAATTCATGGTCCCTTCAGGTTTATGTGGACACTGTAACATTAGGGAGCGGCCTTCACTTTAAACACAACCCGGTAGAAATTATTTTCTGACTCCAGCACCACATCATGCTCACCATTAACAACATATCCGTTATTACTCTGACCGGCCCGGGCGACCAGCACCGCCCGGTTATAGGCCAAGGTATGACTCAGATCGAGGAATTCTTCGTATCGATGTATTAACCCGGTATATTTAGCGCCACCGATACTTTGATTAAACATCATCTGCCTTACGATTCGCTGAGTGGATTCCTCCATCACACTCCAACGGCGCCGATCTCCGCGACTACTGCCGTCCTGATACTTGTAATAATAGTTATCGATGCCCTGTGACTGGTCACTTATATCAAAAATATCAACTGTGGCTCCTGCCTTGAATGTTCTGCCAATTGGATAAACTTTCCCATCAAAGACAATTTCCACTTCATACAAATCAAATTCAAATGGATTGGTTACCGTTCCACGCAATGCGCCACTAATCGGATCCGCATACAAGTCCGGTTGCTTGCCTACATCCATTTGGCCGGACCACCGCGATTGTATGCTTTTTGTACCACCATGTTGCACCGGAATCTGCCGCAACTCAACCTTCGCACCATCTACTAGATATCTGTGATTGATGTAGGTCTGAAAACTTGTGCGTCCCAACGCTCCTAATCCTGTGCCTGGCAAACCATGCCAACCCGTTGTAACAAACTCCCGCTCAATCGCGGGAATCATCAGGAGATCAGCCTCACTGGTTGCTTTGTCCAGACGAACATCAAATCCAGCAACTTGAGGACTGTACAATCCCAGATAATCTGTACCTCGCACTGTTCCTGTTGAGGCATCAATATCGACTATATGAAGTTGATTCATCTGTGGAGATTCCGCAGGCAGTGTGTTTGCCATCACCACCACGATCATCGCGATCACAACGACCGCTGCCGGAAACGTCCCCCATGTCCAGTGAAAGCGATCTATTTTTCGGAGTAGATAATAATCAAGAGGACCAATCACCAGCACAAACAACGCCAATAAAGCGGCAATCCATACGAATTGAATTGGTGTCACGCTTTCAAATTTTTCGAGCTGGGATCGTAACTGTCCTGAGATATCCTGATAACCGGCATGATTTCCGCCTCCCCCGGACAATGAATCATCTTCCTCGCCAGCATTGCGACCAATCGCAATGAGCTTTTCCAAAACTCGAGCCGATGAACTCCATTCATCAAGAGGGGGCGTATCAATATCAAAGGCAACGAAGACAACCATCCCAAATCCACGAACGCTACGCACGATCAAAGGATGTAGTGCCTGAGCATTTTCCTGATCACGTAAAATGACCCGACCGTCTTTCACGTTTAACTGAGCTAAGGGATTTTTACCAGCTTCGAGAAAGAGACGTTGTTGAGCATTGCCATAACTTTCTAATCCCGACGTATTCCACTGAGCAACCGTACCTGTAATCTCGCCTGGAATCAATTGAGCAAGCGGTGAACCATCGGCACCGAGCCTTTGAGATTCCTTGCCTGCAAACAAAATCAGGCGGCCCCCCTGATACACCCAGTCTTTCAATGCCTGCATTTGAGCATCTGATAGACGATCAAGAATGCCGGACTCAGCCGTCGGCATCACCATCAGGTCGATGGACTCATATCCAATCCACTCAGAGGGTAATTTTTCATAATCGTCATACTGAATGAGTGATACTTCCACCAAGTCCGGATCAGCCGTTAACGAACTTTGCAAACGTGAACGGCTGATTGGAAGCCTTTTGCCCAACTGAAGAACAAAATAAGAGGTCGCCTTGCGATTACCACCGGCACTTTGATCAAACAGTTTCTGATCGATTAACTCCCCTGTCGTCAGATCTCGAACCCCAACATCCACTCGCCAAGGCAAACGACCGACTTTGATAAGCTGGGACACAGTGATTGAAGACCCCGCGGCCACTGTAAACTGATTCTCATTACGCGAATAACTCACAGGTATTCCGTCAACATCTTCAGCCTCTACAACAAACTGACCGTGCAAATCTGCTACACCGCCATTCATAACAGTAGCCTGTACGGGAATCCAAACCCCTCTTTTGAACTGACCACCAAAGCCCAGTTCGTACTCCACCTGTACACTCGACTCAGCCTGCTGGGCGTGACAAACCGGCGGCAGAACACAACACACTGCCAGCAGTCCGACAATAGCTGATCGTATGGTTTGGGTAACTGAATACATTTAGATAGAAAGCGTTTCTTAGGAACTAAATCTTGGCACGCACAGCAAGGAAATGGGTTCGCGCAGACCGACGAAAATAACAGCCTGTTTCTATTTCATCGGCTATTTCACCAAAGGAAGTACCGCCTTATTCAGGATTCGAACCAAGGTTTTCAGCCACCGAATTTCACGTTTTGCTCTAGGGCTTTTCGGAATCGCTGCACTGACATATATACTGGCGGCAGCCTGGGCAACCTTCTCCATATTTCTGTCGAATTGCATCATTGAGATCAATGCCCGCCACATTAGCAATCGTTGTTAACCAGGCCAAGACATCCGCAAACTCTTCAGACTTATCCTGTTCACTACCACTTCGCAGTGCCGCGGCTAACTCACCAACCTCTTCCATAAGCCACATAAAAGTTCCATCAATCCCTCTTTCTAAATCTTTTTCCATATACATGGTCCGGATTAAGGATTGAAATTCAGAAAAACTTATCTGAGCATCATCACTCATGGGATTTCAATTGTCCTTTGCTGGCACCGCCACCTGAATCTCATCACCCTGCACTCGCAGTTCAAACACGTCAATTTTGAGTTCCGGATTGTCCGTCCACCCGCCATCATTAATACAGAATCGCCAGGCATGCCAGGGACATACAACGGCTCCGTCAAGAATATACCCACCTGACAGCGGTGCTCCCATATGCGGGCACAGGTCATCTGTGGCGCGAAACTCACCTTTGTCATTAAACACTGCAATCATGCGTCCGTTGACAGTGTATCCTCGCCCCTCACCTTCCGGAATATCAGCTACCCGAGCGACGGTTTCAAATTCAGCCAAAAGGGACCTCGATCCTAATTTCCAAAGCTGGTGGAGAAACTTACTTCACTGTCGTGTTGACTTCCGTCATCGTCTGCTGCAATAACGACATCGTACCAATCTGTCCTTCAATTTGCATGAGTTGCTTTATGGCTGAATGGCTCATGGCTCCCTCCACATTATCAAAATACATTGTTCCAGAACTGGATTGTTTCCGGATGTTCAGGCGAGGAGCATCAGGCAGTTTGGACTCAAGAAGTTTGACAACCATGGTTACATCCAGTTTTTCCATCGGTCTGCCATCAATTTCGACGGTTCCAGCATATTCATAAGATATCGTGACAGCAGCACCGCCTGCTTGAGCCGCAGACGAGAACTTGGTTTCCCACTTGGAACCTTCCATTACAGGCTCTTCAGGCAACACCACAGAACTCTGCGAAAGCATACTCTTAAAAGATTCTTCGCTAAACATCTGCTGGTACACCGTTGTTGATGTGGAGGTCAACGTTTTAACCAGATCTGCTGGCGGTTTAACATCCAGCACAACTCCGCGATCACTGTACGTAATTTCAAACTCTGCACCAATTAAGGGCCTCAACACTTGGGACAGAGCGTTGGCTGCATCATCTTCTTTCGCATCGTTACTATCAAATTTCAACGTGACTCCTACAAATCCACCGCTCGATTCCATTTGGATTCGCGAAAGTTTCTGAATAACTACGGCGGAGCCGTCTGCTTTTACTTCCTTTACTGTTTGATACAAATCCATTGCCATTGTTAAATTAGCTTTGTTTTTGTTTTCACCAAACGCTGTGTCTACTGTCGTTCTATTCACCAGCGAAATTGTCGATTGGGCTCCCTGCACAAATTTCATTCTCAAAGTTTTTTGTGCGTGAACTTCAATCGTTAAACACAGCAAACAGAGAATTGCAGGAATCCATACTTTGGTATTCATCGATCTTTATTTCCTTCCGACGACTATGCTGTTTCAGGATGGCATGCCCATATCATACAAAACGAAGTTGACTTAAGGTAACAGCTTCTTTAACTCAATGACACTAGATTCTTGATGATTCACATTAATCTCTTCACCATCGTCATAAGTTGACGTCTCGAGTGACACCTCTACTACGACTTTCTCAATGAATTGTTCGGGCGAGTTAAAAAAGAGTTTTCCACTGACCTGTTGTGATTTCACCTTAACATTTTTCTCAGCATCGATTGGCAACTGAATCCTTGATGTCAGAGAAATCTCAGGGCCCTGTGGATTCATTCCTAAATATCGGTAGACGGTCAAATCTTTGGGATAAGGTGTGTTTAACAACTCCATCCGCTTCCAGGTTGTACCAGGTTCGACGTCCGCCAAGGGAAACTCCACAAACACGTGAGCAAATGCCCGGGCCACCCCCTCTGCATTGAAAACCTGCGGAAATGGCACTCGGGTATTCGCGGCCGATCGACCGGTCGGAGTATTGTTCGTCCCTGCTGAATCATGAGGGAGCTCCTTGATCATCGTAAGCCGGGCTGTGCTACTCACCAGGATTTCAAATCGCTTTTGCAATACCCCACGTAACGTTGCTTGTAATGTCTTTTGATCTTCGTTCTTGGCTGGCACTTCGGTGTCAACTGTGACTTGGTCTTCAAGCGGGTTTGGATTAATCTGGACTCTTGAAACCTGCCAATGCAGCCGGGCAACCTCACTTGAATTGAACTCGACCACTGTCCATTGCCCTGTGACGACGACTTCATTTTGATATGGTAATTTGTCTTCACCAGCCGACACTGTAATGTTGGCTTTCGATATACACTTCACCTCATAGACGTCACCAGCAACCCAACGCCAACGTAATTTATCCGCCCGGACCTGAGCTATCCCTACTATGCCGAATAGGATCAAAGCTATGATTAAGCACCAAAGCCGGGTCGGGATCACTCTTTTCATTACAATTCTATTTCTCCGTTGACTTCCAATATCACGGGGTGAGCATTTGTAGCTGCCGAGACGTGCTCTGCCCAGGCATTTGCATCCTGCTCAATCGGCGGCCAAGTATTAAAGTGAGCTGGTACAACACGAGCGGGCTTCAACATTCTCACCGCTTCCACTGAATCGTCCGGCCCCATCGTAAAATGATCCCCGATACTTAGAATCGCAATATCGATACCTTGTCGGCCATAAAGCTCCATTTCCATAAACAAGGCTGTATCGCCAGAGAAATAAACCTTCCCTTCAGGGAAGGTGAGAATGTAACCCGCTGGATTTCCTCCATAGCTTCCATCAGGCATTGAAGAACTGTGATGGGCAATCGTCATACGCACGTGTCCAAACGGAAGCTGTATACCGCCTCCCAGATTCAATGACACCGTCTTTTCAACATCTTGCTTATTTTGGAACCAGCCGGCTGCTTCAACCGGAGCAACAACGGTGGCCCCGGTTCGGTTAGCAATGGAAGCGACATCAGCCACATGATCCGCATGTCCGTGCGTCACCAGAATAAAGTCTGCTGACAGTTCATCTGCTGACACCGTAGCCACCGGATTATCATCTATAAACGGATCCAGCAATACAGTGTGCTCACCTGTTTTGATCTCAAAGGCATAGTGTCCCAGCCATTTTATTGTCGTCGTCATTTTCTTCAATCTTTCCTTTTTACAATTCCCAGTAGCGATTGCATGTTTCTTTTGTAAGCCTCCACCCCTGGTTGACCATAGGGATTAATACCTAATAGCCGGCCTTCGACGACGGTGGCAAGCATCATCATTTGAAAGAACTGCCCCAAACTAAACGCATCGGTACTCTCTAGCTCGATATCAATCACTGGACGCCCCGCTGACTGAAGAGCCTGATTGGTGCCCTGAAGAGCTGCCGTTAGCAACTCGGGGACAGCTCGCCCGGCAAGTTGATTCAATTCATCATCGTCGTGTTCCCGTTCGGGAACCTGCAGTCTGTCGGTTCGAGTCGTTCGGGTTGTCACGTTTACAATCAATTTATTCCGGCGGCCTTCCTGATGTTGTTGTGCACGTGAATGCAGATCACGTGTGTTTACTGCCGTCACTGGTGTCGCACCAATTTCAGCCTTCCCCAGACTCTCAGCAAGAAGCTGGTCATACCACAATCCCGCTGATTCGAGTGACTTGGACCAGACACTCAATACACGAATATCGATCGCTCTGACCTGCTCAAGCAAATGAGCTGCACCGACATATTGAAGTACAGGATTCTGATCAGCCGGCGCTGTCCGAAACGTCTCGTTCATCGCCGCCGCCCCTTTCAGAAGCTGGACTATGTCGACCCCCATACATGCCGCGGGAAACAAACCCACCGCCGACAGCACACTGAAACGTCCTCCAACTCCGTCAGGAACACGAAAGACAGATTTACAACCCAGACTTTTCCCCAGTGCATCGAGTCGCCCAGACGCTCCGGTGATAGGAACAACTCGTCGAGCGATTTCATCAGAGTCTGCGGAGTACTGTTGCTGCAATGCATCCAGAAACATTCTCAAGGCAACTGCTGTCTCCAGTGTACCGCCACTCTTACTAATCACTACAACCGACCAACGACTGTCAGCCAATCTGGCCAACAATGACTGCAAAGCGTCATTATCCAGACTATTGCCTTCAAAATAGATTCGAGGACGCCCTCCACGTTGCCCATCAGACAATTCGTTGTAGTAGGGTTCACAGCAACCCTCGAGGATCGCTTTTGCTCCCATATAGGAACCACCAATCCCTAAAATAACGACCGCTTCACTGGAATTTTTTAGTTGCCTTGCGTCAGATAGAATCTGTCCCAATTCACTTGTCTGACGATCAGCGTTGTAGTCCTCCAGCAATACCTCCGGTAATTGATAAAACCGGCCATCGAGTGGAATTTTTTGATCTGGTATTTCCCCTGAATCCATCAGGGCAACGTCTGTGACCACTGATTCGTGCCGCGCAGATTCCAAACGCGATGCCAATTCAGCAAATTGAGACGGGGTGACACCGTAATGTTCCAGCCAACAACCGGACAAATTAACTGACAATGACTGACTCACGAGATACGGTTCCATTGAAAGAAACAACAAGCATGTAGTATCCCCTTGATTCTAGCCTGAATTAATCAGTTTGGCAGTTCTCACCGACTAAAAGTCATTTCACTTAAATCGGCAATGAATCCAATCATTTTTGAATTGTGAAGGAATAGTTAATCGGGGGTTGTTGAAATTGCTAGGCGGGTGAAAATAGAAAGATAAACTAACCTCCCCCCCGTCTCAGATGAAGAACCAATACGACATGGATACTCACGATTTAACCCGCAAACTCCAGGTGAAGAACGACTCTAAAATCGTCATGCTCGTTGCCGATGGTTTAGGAGGTCTACCACATGAAGTTGGTGGACAAACCGAATTAGAAGCAGCTCACACTCCGAATCTGGATGCGTTAGCAAGTCGTGGAATTCAAGGGCTCAGTACTCCCGTACTTCCCGGAATCGCTCCCGGCTCCGGCCCTGGTCACCTCGGGCTTTTTGGCTATGACCCACTGAAATATGAGATCGGTCGAGGAGCGCTCGAGGCCACGGGAATTGGATTTGAATTACAGGATGGCGATGTTGCCATCCGCTGTAATTTTTGTACTCTCGACGAGTTTGGAAATATCACTGACCGACGTGCCGGACGGATTGCCAGTGAACTGAGTGCCCCGATTGCTGAAAGCCTTCGGCAAATTCAAATCGAAGGGATCGAAATCTTCGTGGAACCTGTCAAAGAACACCGATTTGTTGTCGTGCTACGAGGAGATGGACTGGGCGGTAATGTTCTGGATACCGACCCTCAGGCGACAGGAGTCCCTCCACTCGACCCGGTAGCCACCGATCCTGAAAGTGAGAAGACGGCGGAAGTTGCCAAAGAATTCCTGCGGCAGGCACGTGAAATCCTTAAAGATCAGCCACAGGCCAACTTTCATACCATGCGTGGATTTGCGGCAAAACCCAATTTACCAACTTACGAAGATGTTTATGGCCTAAAAGCAGCAGCTGTGGCTGTCTATCCCATGTACAAAGGTCTTGCCCGATTAGTTGGAATGGACATAATCGGGAATGCTTCCAATCTGGATGAACAAGCAGCCATCGTCAAAGAAAACTGGGAGAACTACGATTTCTTCTTTGTACACTTCAAATACACCGACAGTACCGGAGAGGATGGCAATTTTGAAGAAAAGAAAGCTCGTACTGAAGACTTCGATGCCTTCATTCCTAAAATTTTGGAACTAGATCCATCCGTCGTCATCGTCACTGGAGACCACAGTACGCCAAGCTTTCTCGCCAATCACAGCTGGCATCCTGTGCCTACGCTTCTGAGTTCTGACTGTTGTCGCTATGACAATCTGAATGAATTCAACGAATCTTCCGCCCGGGTAGGTGGACTGGGACAATTCGAAGCAAAACACCTGATGACACTTGCATTGGCAAATGCGGGGCGATTGGGTAAATACGGCGCGTAACATTCAAGCTATTACCGCCCTACTCCAGCTTATCTCAATCGACCACAAACCTTGCATCGAGCCAATTTGCATAGTCGGCCACGGTTGCGCGATCTGCCATCCCCACAGCAAGCGAAAGCTCTGTTGCGCCCTGAAGCTCCACCTGAATGGTCCGGCTTGGATCGCCTCCACGCAGGACACGGCTGGAATGAACAGAACGCCACTCCCCCGCCCCCGATCGCAAAAACACATGAAAGGTAACGCTGCCGCGTCTTAAGGCTCGTGAATCCACGGCGATATCGCTTACAAACAACAAAGCGTCATCGGGCACCTTAAATGTCTTTCGAGATAGGGCGCTCATACCAATTCCATGTAACGCCAATGAATCGTTCGACCGTAACCACCCGCCAAGGACATTGCGTCCCTTGCCGTCCCGCTCTGGTAGAACATGTGTTAATTCAAAGAGTTCGTTACCTAACTCTCCTTCAAAAAACGGAAGTGCTACTGTTTGAGCACTTTCCACCTCATCCAGATAGACAACATTGGACCTGATAGGTTGTAAAAACTCGAGATGATCCCATGCGTTAAAATCTTCAAGCGAAAAAAGTGGGGCGGCAGTTTTCAAAATTACACCGGTAGAGGTATTCCAAACTAACTCACTTCCCTGACAGCTCACGTTGTCAGCCGGCCCGAAGCTGCCGTCAGAGAAGCCAATCGTCGCTCTGGTAGAATCGCTTCTGACAAATGGATTAAAGATACAAGCTTTCACCGAGGCGAACGGGATGACGAATTCCTTACCAAGTGAGGTTTGCGATAATATAATTCGGCCGTCCTCATTGATCGAGCATGAGGCATCGAGACGGGTTTGGTCATTAAAAACAACGAAACCAGCTGCTTGGTAGTGAAATACACTTTCAAGTAATCGATCGCGGGCAGATAAGACTTTAGGCACATTACGAATGATCGCTCGTACATCCTGCCAAGATACAATAACCGGCTTCCAAAGTAGGGACTGAATCGTCAATCCGTCAGGTCGCAGTTCAAGCTGATCCGCAACAACAACTTCACCTTGCCTCAAGACCACCCAACTACGGTTTGCACGTTCTCGAAGTTCTCCATAGCGATATAAATTTTCCCAAGCAATTTTGGAACCATCGGCAAACTGCACTTCATTCTCCAGCAATTGCACCAATTGATTCTGACTGACTGCACCTGTTGGATGAAGCTGGACACGGTATTGTGCGTATATATCTTCTGTGCAACCAAGACAAACCAAACCCGCCATCAGAAATCGTACAATGAATCGAATCATACTAACTCACCTTTACTTTCGTAACAGTGGGAGAAAGGTTTTAGGCATACTTAAAATCAGGCAGGCCATGGCTGTCGCGTATTCATTGCAAATCGCTTCATCTTCCCAGGCACCAGAGGGCATCTGTTTCCGCAGTAACAAATCTCCTACCTGCTTATACCATGATTTCCACTCGTCACCACCTTGTTGCCACAATGCATGAGCAGCGTAGTACTGGCCATAGAAATAATGAGGGTTACCCGCATATTCTGCATTGGCTGGGACATTCTGCATGAGATAACGAGATCCCAAGGTATAGATTCCCTTCTTCTTTACGCCGAGACTGGATAAGGCGACCATTGCTGCTCCCGTTCTAGGATAAGCACTTTCACCTTCGGCTGTAACATAACGAAAGCCGCCATCTGCATTTTGCAAATTCAGGACATAATTCCGAGCAAGCGTCACTGTTTTTCCGGGGACAAAAAACCCTGCATTGCGTGCAGCACGTAACGCCATCGTTTGGCAAACCGTAACCGAAATATCGGCATCTTTCTTAGCAGGTTCGTATCGCCAGCCACCTTCTTCGTTCTGAGTCGAAACGATTAACTCGATGGCATTCATTAATGCCGGACGCACCTCCGGCTGACGAGTCACGCCGTAAACCTGTGCCAAAAACAAAGACGCAAAGCCATGTCCGTACATCAAGCCCCGAACTCCCTGATCCGGAACCCCTATCAAACCATTTTGTTGAGCATGTTGCAAAACAAAGTCGACCAATCGGCTCACATGTTTTCCATAAGGCCCACGGCCAGGTAAATTCCCTAAACCGAGAAATGCTAAGCCCCCTAAACTCACAACAGCCAGATTCTGCTGATAGGCTGTCTGACCAAACGAACCATCATTCTGGACTCTCGAGGCCAGCCAGGCGATTGCTTTTTCAACTGCCTGCATTTGTTTTTCCAAGGTTTTACCTGACGATACTTGTTTCCCCAACGCATGGTTTGGGCTCGCACTGGGTGCGCAAAAACCAGTGCCCAGAAGGCTCAGGCTAGTTAGCCTCTGCAAAACAGAGCGTCGATCAAATTTAGCCAATGTTTTCAATTTAATTCTTCTTTAATTTCCAATAAAACTGCTGCAGTAATTGCTCATATCCTGGTAGGAATGGCTGCGCTGAAGACGCCCGCAATGGTATCTGAACTGACGGCGGCAATTGATTCCATGTGGATTCCAACAGGTCGCCTGTTGGTGTAACAATAGTAGGGTTTTCTGTTACGGTGTTTTCCCCTGTCGAACCCACACCGGCCTGTTGTCCAGCTAGTCCTTCGCTGGGCATAGCTACAACCCCTTTCGCATTAGCCAAATCATCTTGATCGATCAGCGAATCCAGTCGACGAAGAATGTCAAACTGCAATGGCTCAATTCCATTGGCTATTTCACCGCCCGACCGCTTTCTCAAGAGTTCTAAATGATGCTGAAGCTGTTGCCGGACAGTTAGCAATTCACTATCTTCTCCCTGTTCGCCCACATCTTCCCCCAGACTAAACTGAGTATTCCCATCCGCTAACTCATCTTCTCTTTCGTCTATAGAGTTTGAACTATCAGACTCCGGGTATCGATCTGTTACTTTAAACAGCTTTTTCACCGTGACCTCAGGAAGCAAAACCGGTGACCCTTCGGTGCTCATCGCATGCGGGACAAAGACAATACCTGCGATAACCAACCCCCAGACCGCAAAGCACCTATTCGACATCTGATTCTCCCTTGTCATCATCCGGTTCCCCCTTGGTCCGATGAATCTGGTTAAGGGCTTCCACAATCTCGGCCTGACGCTGCACCAACATATCCAACTGCTGCTTCTGCTCGTCCGTTAATTCTGCTATCTGAAGCAGAGGATTTACTTCAACATGTAATCGTTGCTGCAAAAGTCGAATAAGTGACAAAGTTTCGGAATGGGTAGACTTCAAGCGTTTTTCTGTGTCATTATCCGAAGGAGTCTCCTGAGTTAACTGTTTAGCTGCAACCCCTATCATTACAGACAACATTTCCAAAGCTTCTTGCTGACACTGTTTTTGGGAGCCATCGTCTGAGACTATGGCCTCTGCAGCCTGATACTGCAGCGTTGCAACATCTTGCAAACCGAATTCAATTAACGCCGATACGGACGATTGACGTGACAGATCTGCAGCATTGTCTGCAAGATCGGTTTGTCTTTGGGCCAGGGTATCAAGATTGGATACTGTCTTGACTTCCAACAACTCCGCCTGCATGCGATACAACCGTTTAAGTTGTTCTATGAATAGACGTGCCTTGCGGTCCTGCGTTTGTTCGCTCTCTCCCGGATCTATTCCCCATTCGAGCAGTATGCTCTGAATTGTCGAAATTACCTCAGTCTGTTTTGCCAATCCAATCGCAAACTGCCGATTATCTAAATTTGCGGCTGCCTGTCTCATATCCGAAACAACAGATTTCGCCAGATCCTGAGTAACAGAATTAATAATCATCTGCCTCTCGGAAATCGTTTGGTCCATTAAATGAAAGACCTCTGACGCCAACGAAAACTGCGAATCTTTCAACTCAGCAATTCTTGCATCATTGACTTCAACATTCGACATCAATGCTTCAGTAGCCAATGATGATACTTCAGTTTTAAGATCTAACTGCTGCCTTAAGAATGCTTTCCAGGCCGACTCAAACTCGGCCCGTGAATAATCGGATGATTGTTCACCCAGCAGGGCATCAATCAACTCTGCAGCCTTCAGTAGATGGCTTTCAATTCCCTCCAGGCTTCTTAACCACTGGTCATTTGAAATTTCAGACTGATTTCGAATCTGATAAATGCTTGCCTGCAAAGGATTCACGTGCTCATCCATGATTTGCTTCGACAATTGACTCAAGCCGTCCAATGATTCTTTTATCAGAGGAGCCTCAACTTTAGTGAGTCGTAATGTTTCCTCAACTTCCCTAAGTCTGGCCGAGATCGACATACTTCCTCCCGTCAGCACTTCACGAATATTAATGCCTTCCAAACTCAACTGCTGAAGTAAATTCGGCACCGTGGAATTCACAAACTCGGTAGACCGTAGTTTTTGCAATATCAGCACAGAGTCCCGCATGAGTCCTTGCAGAAAACGAAAGCGATTTTGTAGATCTTCAATTTTCTGCGTTAGTTGCCCTCGCAATTCACGATCAGACGAAACTATTAAACTGACAGCATTACTGGTGGATTGATTACCTAATTGATCCTCTACCCAAATGGACAGCGTAAGTTCTGCCCCCACGTCCAAACCTGCCAGCAAACTGACATCCACACCACACTCAATCTGAACGCTATCCGGTTGGTGCTTCAGAAAGACTCTGTTTGAATCAAACAGAGGGCGTGTACCAACCAAAACCTTTGAAAAATCTAAGGGGATCCGAAGGGATGACTCCGGAGTCGAATCATGCGCCTGTATCACGACTTCGAGTTGTTCCACTTTCAAATCATCAGTTGCATGTAACAACAAAGGAAGAATTCCTGTCGCCGTCAGCAGAGCTCCGGTAGTCGGTTTTAGAATTTCTGCCTGTGGGGCCTGATCTGCCTCAACTTCGATTTGCCAGAATTCACGCGTTTGAGAAATGACCCCCTGGCCATCTTCAAATTCCAGCCAAAAGAATCCTGATTCGACAATTCCCAATTCGTCCAGGGTCACACCAAACGATTCACCACTACGATTTATTTCCATAGGATACGAAGAACGTTTTCCGTTAGAGTCCCAAATCAAACGTGCCCTAACGACTGAATTATCAAGCAGAGCAAAAAATGACAACTGACTTGTCGGTAAAGCACGCGTCAAAGTGTCGCCAACATATGTCTCCAGACCTGTATAGTCGGGAGGTGAAATCGTCAATCTGGAGTCACGAATCGTAGGAGCAGCAACGACAGCAACTTTGTTCCAGCCGACATCATGAAAGTCACCACCCTCAAGTCGAAACTTAAAAGACTCGAGAACATCATTTAGATGGAATTCAGCCACCTTGGCCTCGCCGCCCAGACGGATCAACTCACTTTTTTCCGCGCTCTGCCATTTCAATTCCAACGTCAAATCGGGTGGTAGCGGACCATGTAGATTGACTACTTGAATTAAGTAGTCTCCACCTTCCGCCACCTGCTTACGGTAATCGACGACCCTCAACTCAAATTGTCTTGGCCAGTGTACACCATTCCATGGCATAACGAGTCGTTGTGTCGCTGTGGCTGCCTGTTGAGGACTGGAAACAATAACTATCAAAACCAACAAGAGAATACTAGTTACGCTTAGGATAGGACGCATGAGCACGCGAAGGCGAAAGCATTGCTGCAACTCCAGCAGTGTCAGCTCTCGATAAACCTGGTCAGCCAATCCATTAAGAAACTGACGCTGGATCACTGTCAATTCTTCGATTCTGCTATGTAAATCACAAACCGTCGACAGTCGCTGTTGTAATTGAGGAAATATTTGTTCCAACCGCCTCGCCACATCGACAGGTCCTGGCTTAAACCGTTCAGCCGGTACAATAATCTTGGTCATTGCCAAAGCCAGGATAGTTAGGAACAAACCCGACTGAAACCAGACAAGCAAATTTGAACGCGATTGTAGAAGGTAATCCACCGTTGCCAGGATTCCTGCGCCGACCAAAATCAAGATGGAGAACCAACATAGGGCGCGCAAAAAGACCAGCCGTCGTGAGCGTGCCGCAAGACGATCAACAACTTCACGAACTAATGACAGTTCCGGAGAATCGAGTGTTTCGTGTGTCATACTTTTAATTATACCACCGCCGTCGCAATCCCCATTCAGCGGTTATCAGCAACACAAACAGAAAGACGAGCCAGTTCGCATTCCACAACAATTGCCGATTTAGTTCCCTGATCACAACACGTTGCTCCTGAGGGATTTCATCACGTAGCAAATTCCATTGATTCAATGTATAGAATCGGCCACCGGACGTTGTTACAAGGTTTGCTAAAGCATCGATATCTGCAGAAGAGTCCATTTGTTCTTTAGCTTCACTTTCCACATCTAACCGCAGACTCGTGGGGGTCGAATTAACGTCGACGGGGCTTACGAGTCGAATGGTGTAGTGTCCAACACGCAGGTCGTGAAGACTCGCATGAAATCGACCTTGATGAATTCCGCTCCGAGCCAATCGAACAATGGTACTCTTGCCTGTCGATTCGGCTAACTCGACGACGACACTATCTTCAGTCGGTGCATTTAAGGGATTGAGAAAGCGAACCTGAACATCCACACTATCTCCAAAAAAAATCTGCTGCGAATCCAGCGAAAGTTCAACTCCGGTGCGTCCCACTCCTACACTTGAGCCTGCCAGATAATTGATTAGCTGGATCCAATATCCGGCATGTGGATCATCCAATTCTCCTACCTGCCGCCAACGCCAGGTACTATCAAATCCTTGAAATATTATCCGTCCAGACCCTGAAAAATGCTGGGTAATCAGAGGTAGACGAGCTTGAGAGTCAGTGTCAGCATAGACCAAAACCTGAGCACCCGTTTGCAAAATAGGGGACTGAGTCAGCCAGAACGGGCCGGGGAGATTCCTCCAAATCTGATTTTTCGTTTCTGAAGAATCTGAGACGGTAGTCAAAGCTGTCCGCTCCCCTAACTGAGAAAGCAACAAGGATGCCGGTTGTTTTAACAATGTCATAGTTTCATAATTTGCGACATCTGCTGGAAACAATTCAGCGATCGGCTGACCGTTATATTCCCCGGGCAATGACCTCTCTCCGGCAACAAAAACAAGCCCTCCGCCCCGTTGCTGCACAAAATCCACCAGCAGTGCTTGCGACTCCAACGTTAGCAACTTCACTGGTACATCACCAATAACAATGACATCAAATCCGAACAACCAATCGCGGTCTTCTCTGATACCGGTAAACAATCGATTATCTTCCAATGCTAACTGAGGGTCCGCTGTCCCCAACACAACAGAAACATCAAACCGAGGCTGTCCCGATACATTCGTTGCTCGGCTCAAGAGATCTTCTAGTGCTCGGAATTCAAATCTAGGAAATTGCTCGACAATTAGCACCTTAATTGCATCGGCATGGACAAGGAAACGAAATTCATGGTGGTCAAGATGTCGTTGATGCCGACTACTACTTTCTTGATGGTCGCTGTCTCCAGCAAATTCAACACGCAATGTCTGTTCCCCAGCGGATCGAGCTATATGTCTGATGGAAAGTGATGTCTGATTCTGCCCTGCCTTAAACGATGCGAGAACTTCCTGCTGGTCCTGATCGCTAATCACTCGAAACGGAAAATCCTGAGCCACTTTTGTATTTCCATGACGTACAACATCTACTTCAAACACAACTGGCTGGTCCAAAAGTACTCTCTCAGGCCCGGACGGATTCATCAATTGGATTGTTTTCTGCTGAGTAACACTTGCAATTTGCGGTATGAAAACCGGAACAGATCGTTGGCGAGCCAATTCGGCCGCTCGGCTCAATGACACGCCAACGTTGGATTGACCGTCAGTAAGATAAACAATTGCGGCAATGGACTTACCGCGGTGGCGTTGCAGCACGTCGACGATTGCTTGTCCTAAGGCAGACCCTTCAGACGAATCTAATGACGAGGGGGTAACTGGGTGACGCAAGCCCTGTGCTTGACGCCGAATCCCTTCCCCAACCTCGTAAATTACAACATCGTAATTCTCCTGAATCCCATGCAACTCTCCCGCCATAGCCTCTTCTGTCGACTCGACCTCCGTAGACGTTGTTCCGAGAAAAGCGTTGGCCAACATAATTCGTGGTATCGAAACTGTTGCATCATCGTTTGCCGACTGCGATTCCCATTGATCTCCAAGATTATCTGCTAACCAAGCTTGCGTTAAGCGGCTCAAATCAGCAACAGCAAACTCATCTTCGACTTGCATACTTAGCGACGAGTCCACAAGCACAATCAATTCAGATTTACCGGTTTGCTCTTCATGCGAAGCCCACCCCGGCAACATGCCTATAAGTACAACCATGGCGGTCATTCTCAATCCGGCCAACCAAATTCGTTGGTAAACTCGCAAATCACGGTTCCTCAACACAAGCCACAGATTGAGTAAAAAAACAACGGCAATCCCAATCAACAGGAGTGGTTCCAATGGCCATTGGAACTGCAGTCGAGTCTGAGTTTGCCCCCATAACAATTCAATCAAAGAGAAGTCGGTCATCGGCGACGTCCTCCTCGAAGATTACCGGAGTGTTGTCTTGTCAACCAAAACGTCTCCAACGTCATTAGCAACAAGGTCAGGCACAGCATTTCCCGGAACAAGCCTCTTTGCTCACTGGTCGATGCCAACCCGGAACCCCCCAGCGAATTCTCGATACCAGAAACCACCTCATCAATTACTCCAACCTCTAATAAGTCGTGATCACTTTCAGTCACGGCAAGATTACCTACGACTAAAGAAGAATTCACTACCTGCCCTGCCGAGCGATAATTGACATAGTACACTCCCGGTTTTTTAAATTCGCGATGCCACCAATACGCATAAACCTCCCCTGAATCAGGATCTCGGGAGAATTCCATAAAGTATTCCTGAGTTTCACCATCCGGTCCCTGAACGGAAATAGTAACCGGACCATTGTTCATCGATATACGGCGTTCCGGGAATTCACCAATATTGACGTTGGCAGTACGGATTCGTTGCTCTAAGATATACCTCATTGATTCGTGAATTAAAGGTAGGAAACTGGGCCAGGCTCCCAAATCGCTCCAGCGTTGTTCGTCTGTCTCGATGGCAAGAGACGTACTAAAAGTAAGAACATGCCCTTTCCCAATGGGGCTGCATACTAAAAGAGGGGCACCGTTTGACAGCTCCAAAACCGTTTCCGACTCGTGGTTCTCTATGACCTCTATCTCAACATACTTATATATTGGTAACGCACTAATGCCGTTATTAGGGTGACTGCGAAACAATAGACCAATGTCGTGCCCTGTGACATGAATACTCGACTCGGTATCTTCAGTAGGTTCATTGGCGATAAAATTTCCCCACTGGAGACCTGCCTCCAATCCATTTTGTGAACCCCCATAAAACGAATTATAGGATTCAAGATCCAATGCCTGCCCTGGAGCAACGATGAGAGTCCCACCTTGATTTACAAAACTCCGTAGACGCCGGATATTGAATGCTGAAATCACATCTAACTCACACAATGCGATCACATCGTAATCCTCGAGGTGATATTGTTCAAATTCAACTTCGTTGATAGTTAGTGTAAAAACTGGCCAGTCAGGCAAATCGGTGGGCGCAAAAGCCAGTGAGACTGCCGCTGAAGCATCCTCGGCACCGTCGACACACAACACTCGAAGGCGAGCAGGACTATCAAATGCGAGCCATCTTGAGTTATCTAGAGCCAAAGAATCATCATCAAGCCGAGCTTCAATATGATGAGTTCCGGTATCCAGATTCTTCAAAGGAAGCTCCACCGAAGCTGTCTCTCCAGCTCCGATTTCTGTTTCGGTTCTAAGAACGAACTCATCATCCAGGAACCAGGAGATACCGACCGTGTTACTGGTTTGATGGTAATAGCAGGCAAGCTCAGCAACCACTGTAACGTCAGCAGCAAAGGCACCCTGATCATACTGAATGGCCAACCCGGTAATAGCTGAGTTTGCCATAGGTTCCACTCGGCAGTCAACAACATTGAGTGTTCCCAAATCTGACAAAGTTGACCTAGATGACACGGTGGGATCCTCTGATCCGATGATCGTTTCCCAAACATTTCGCTCCATGTCGGTAAAGACAACAAGATGCGCGTTGAGCAAATTAGGGTCCTGCTCGCGATAACGTTTGATTAATTCGGCACTAAGTTCTAAAACGTCTTGAAGGTTGCCCCCCGCAGATTGCACTGTAATTTCATTAATCGCCGCGGCAACCTGTTGGAAATCATTGCCGGGAATCTCAACGATCCACTGTTCAAATTCACCGATCGTCAGCACAGAAACAACATCTCCGTTCGGTAGTTCTCGAACATAATCAATCGCCTTTTGCTTGGCTTCTGCTAATGCTGACTTACCGGACTTTTGGTCAATCGTTGCCATGGAATAGGTACTATCAATAATCACAATGTGATGAGTCCCAGTTGATTCATCGCCCACTATTGGCCTTCGCACACCGGTACTCGGAGCACTAATGGCGAATAGAAATAGCGCCAACACTGCAACTCGCAGTAGCACCAATAACAGATTTTGAAGCTTGGCTTTCTGAGATTCTTCCTGCCAGGCCTGTAAGACAAATTGCATGGCGGCCCAAGATTTGGGTTGAAAGTGACGTCGCCGCCATAGATGAATCCCCAGTGGTATTAAGAGTACAAAACTCCACCACAACCTTTCCGGCGCATCAAAAACCAAGGCAATCATCCGGACATCCCTCGCGTCTGCATTCTTTGAAAGTATGCCAGAAGAGCCGCCTGTAGATTCACATCGGAAACCATGAGTTCATAATCTGCCCCCAAATTTCGAACACGTTTTTCAAGTCCCTGACAAAACTCGGCAACCAATGCTCGATACTTACGGTTGATAACGCCGGCATCCACCCTTGCCACGCGTTCACCCTCAAGTCCATTGAGCTGCAAATCCCCTGTGAAAGGAAATTCCAGTTCATCGCGATCGAGCACCTGTAACAATGTGACATCATGTCCTTCTACCCGGAGACGTTCGATACCCTGATACAACGATGATAGGTCCGTTAGAAAATCGCTCAGTATGTAAACGACACTTCGCTGTGGCAGACGTTCAGCTGTTTCACGAAGCAAATTGCCAAACGCATTATTCTCGGGAGACGAATTTGAATCGTCACCGCACTGATCCTGCAGAAGGACAGTCAATCGATCAAGCTGGTCCGGATGCGAGGAGGCTGGTAACCATGCGTCAATCGAGTCAGTCCCCGTCCCCGCCCCAGCCGCATCGCCGTTACGTAAGACAAGCCAACATAACGCAAGAGCGATACATTCAGCATATTGCTGTTTACTCAACCCATCCTGAGGGCCGTAGTGCATACTGGCAGACGAATCCACGATCATACAACAGTGCAAATTCGTTTCTTCGACAAACTGCTTGAGATAAAGTTTATCTGTTCGACCATACACTTTCCAATCCACATGGCGCAAATCGTCACCGGGAACATATTCACGATGTTCGGCAAACTCAACGCTTACACCTCGAAAGGGACTTCGGTGACTTCCCGCCAGCAATCCTTCGACAATCTGGCGAGACCTCAGAGAAAGGCCGTCAAGAGCTGCGAGCGTTTTCGGATCTAAGGAGTTTGGAAGATTGGGCACGCTGATCCCCGGTCATCGTGGTAGGGTTATCGATTTCTGCCAAGCCTGTTGACTGCAGTTCCTGAATTATATGATCAATAATCTGATCGGCTGTAACCTGACTGGCTGCTGCAGCATAGTGAAGGCGAATTCGATGACGCAAAACGCTATGGGCAACAGCAATCACATCTTCATAATCGACCGAAAGTTTGCCCTTCAGGAGCGCGCGAGCTTTAGCACCCAGTACCAAAAATTGACTACTTCTGGGACCTGCGCCCCAGGCAACATGTTCGCGCACATAGTCTGACGCGTCAGAATCAGGCCGCGAGTACCGGGCCAGTTTGATCGCAAATTGAGTAACATGACCGGCCACAGGCATTTCCCGGACTAATTGAATCGCACGCTCAATATCGGATGCCGCGATTACCTGCTCTGCTGATTCCTGTTCCAAACCTGTCGTTCGCTGAACGATTGCCAACTCTTCCTCTTCGGTCGGGTAGTCAATCAGTAGCTGAAACATAAATCGATCCAACTGAGCTTCCGGCAAAGGATAGGTCCCTTCCTGTTCAATTGGATTTTGAGTAGCCAGCACGAAAAACGGGCTCGCCAATTGGCGGCTCCGCCCACCAACAGTAACCTGACGCTCCTGCATACCTTCCAGCAGTGCTGCCTGTGTTTTAGGAGGAGTACGATTGATCTCGTCAGCAAGTAAAACATTCGTAAAAAGTGGCCCCTGCTTAAATTCAAGCTCTCGCTGACCGGTTTCCACACTTTCCTGAATGATCTCTGTCCCGGTAATATCCGTTGGCATAAGATCCGGCGTAAACTGGATTCGCCCAAAAGACAGATTCATCGTATTTGCTAATGTCTGCACCATTAACGTTTTTGCCAGCCCCGGAACACCAACCAGCAAACAATGCCCCTGGCATAGCATCGCTATCAACATTTGCTCAATCACATCTGTCTGCCCGACAATTTCTCTGGCAACCTGTTCACGTACACCCTGACACAATTGTTGGACGTCGCATACTGCCTGTTCGATGTCTGTTCCCATCGGCCTATTTCTCTTCTGTCTTCACCATTGGCGCTGCTTCAACTGCAGTTATCATCTTACCATCAAAGAATACCGCTAGACGATCACTCATCTGTATCTGTGTGGCAAAGGGAATAGCCGGCAACGAAACTTGAACCATTGCCTCGCCCGATCGTTCATCCCAACTTACCACCGTCAGTTCGCGGTTCCCGTTAACGCGATAGACCGTCCCGCCAGACTGGCAGACCCCAAAAGGCCCATCAGAATCTGGCTCTGTAATTGCAATCGGAGTCCGTGATACATGCTCGACGGATCTCAAATACCAAAGTCGATCTCCACAAAGTAATACTCGCCCCCGAGGTGTCACAAGGACTTCAGCCCAACCCAAGTCATTTTCGCTATAGTAATCCGTTAACAATCCGGTTCGCAGATCAAGCGAGAACACATTTGCCGAGTCAGCAGGTGCTATCACCACTGCCATCTCATTCCGATCAAATCCAGCGGTTGAACGACGAACCGTGCGAGTTTCCAGTTCAGCCGATGCAAGTGTGTGATAACTTCGGGGGTAAGTACAAACCCAATGCAACTGCCCTGATAGATCTACCGCCGCTACCATGCCCGTGTTTGTTGTAAAAATCGCCTTTGTTCCAATGACGTCCAACCCCCCGGAGGTCAAATCTGTAATAGTACGATTGGCAATAGGCCGAGCAGATCCTACATAACACTTCCAGTTCAGCCTTCCTCCATCCAAATCGTAACTCGCCAGATAGTGTCGGCACTGAAACGCCTGATTCTCGCGTATTCCAATCAACAATTGTTCCCCTACAATTTTCGGAGGTGTTGCAAACACCTGATAGGAGTCTTTACGAGGTTGTGGTAATGTCAGGGGAAAACCATCAAGCATCCGTCCCTGCTCAGCCAGATCTAAAACGACGACTGAATTACCCTGTATACTTCCGACATCAACGCTTTGGTGATGCGTCAAAGCAGGATCTCCCTGTCGAGCTGCGAGCAAATCTCCAGCTACTTCGACCACCGGTGTACTGTTTCCCCAGTAGGGTATCTCAAAATCAAACCAATCAGCCGTCTCCTGCTGTTGATTACGGACTAACCAAAAAGCTTCATCTTGTTCACCAAAAAGCGGCTTTCCAGTTTCAAGATTCAAAGCCAGTATTCCGTTCAGGGTGTTGGCAAACAAACGCTCACCGACCACCATAAACCGAACATTCAGCTTTTGTTCCAGCCCCTTGCCATCAAGTAAGGAAGAGACATCACGTTGCCAAACCACACCTTTGCCAAATGCTCGCTCTCCGGAATTTCTTTGCCCGGCGGTTTGGGCAACTTGAACCTGAGGCAAAAATCCAGCTGCTGGATCAGTGCCTCCGAAATGTTGTTGAAAAAAACCATTCAGCAAGTCCTGCAAGCTTCCATGAAGGCCACCAAGTGAATAAAAAGATTTAGAGTCCATACTTTGAAGAGACTTCATTCTCTTTAGAGCAGCTACTTCGCGACCTTCAAGGATATCAAGAATCACGTAACGTACCCCCACTTTCAATTGATCAGGCGACTTTGCGTCAGAAACAAACTGCCATTTTCCGGTGTACGTACTATTGCCCTCTACGATTGGTGCCGTCGAATGTTGAGCCAAAATAGCGCGTGCGGCACTCAAATCACCATGAAGTATTAATGAATCACATATCGCCAGATTCCAATTCGTCTTGATTGTGTGTTGAGCAAAAAAACTGGTGTATTTCAAAGAGGCGATAATTCCACTGCGTATTGCTTTTGCCTGCTTCTCAAGTTCCTGAGGCCCAAGATCATGCGTTAACAATTCAGAGTTAATGAAATACCAAGCTTTTGCAAATTGAGGGATGCTATGAAAACTACGAAAAGGAATATCCGGATCATCCGACAATGGCACAAGAACATCTGTGTGTTCATAAAGCAACTGGCTGATTCGATCCTCGGCCCGATTAGACAACCCTAATTCCAAGGCCTGATTAGCCTGCTCGATTAGTTGATACCCTTCCGGTGATAACAGGTTTAGACGCTGATCCTCCAGACCTGCCGGATTTATCACCGGCGAAAGAGGCGTCTGGGCGGGCAAATCCTGGCAGATCCAAGACAGGATCAAAGCGACGAAAACAACGTATCGCCGAAAGCTGTTCGTTAATCCACCTTGAGCCATTTCGAATCCCGCCATGCTATTGTCTAGTGGCATAGCCTTCAACCATACGTCCTACATAAAAAACGCATACGCCGAAAATCATTGCGACTAACAACCCATCCACTCCAAAGCCAAAAACATCCTGGCCTGTACGTTCCAATTCACTCTCATTCGTGTCCGGATCGTCAAAAATCAACTGCAGAACGATAGCTGCTGGAAGAATGACAAGTCCGACAATTTGCATTAGTTTGCCAAGTAATCTGACCAAGATGCCTTCTCCCAAGAAATGTTGTCAAATTTGACGAGTTGATATAGTGAATTACCCCTAGATGGATTTATCCTATTTTAGGTAGAGGCCAACCAAATCACCAACACTTACAACAAAAGATAGGTATGCGATTCTTCAAAATTATTCTTCAAAGCCTGAGATTGAAATGCTGCTTATGCGGGCAGGGAAAGATGTTTCGTAAATGGCTAATCATGAATGAAGATTGTCCACAATGTGGATGCCACTTCGAACGCGAAGAAGGGTTTTTCCTCGGAAGTATCTACGTCAACTACACTTTCACGGCACTCACCATGACCGCCTTCTACATGCTGGCATATTTCTTAGAATGGGCTGAAAATCAGACACTCTTAATCTGGGCGTTGATCTATGTCATCCTGGTCCCGGCAATCATCCATCCGTTTGCCAGAAGTTTATGGGCTGGATTCGATCAGATGTGGGACCCACGCGAAAAAACGGATTAAATTCCTTCCGGTGAGTCCGATTGCTCTGCGATATTATCCAGCGGAGCATCTATCATTGAATCCTTGGAAATATTCTTCTTATTCTTTCGAATAAGCAAATAGAAGTACGTGCCGATCCCAGTCAAAATACTGAACGGCATCGCCATCATAAACATGATGCTCCAAAAATAACCCTGAATTAACTCAGGATTATTTTCAGACAAACTGTCTTTACATGTAGGACAAGCTTGAACAGAATCAGCCACTAGAATCGCAAGTAGCAAAGCCAAAGCCGTCGTTAGTCGGATTGCAAATGGGAAACGAGTCATGATTACACTATCTTAACTGGGAATGGGAAGTTGGTACAGTAACCAGTAAACCACCACGCCGGTCACCGAAACGTAGAGCCAGATCGGAAATGTCACTTTCGCCCATTTAAGGTGCTTGACGCGGTTATCTTTCAATCCATGTCTGATCGTCACAATGGCTCCCACCGGGACAAAAATAGCCAGAATAATGTGACTGATCAGTATGACAAAATAGGTGAGCCTTAGCCATGACGGATGCTGCTCCGGAAACGGCGTTCCACCTCCTTTTTGGTAGTGATAAATCAAATAGCAAACTAAGAAGATGGAAGATACCGCAAAGCAAGCCAACATCGTCCACTTGTGAGCCACTTCTTTTTTTTGTTTGATGAGTACAAAACCAACCACCAACAAAATTGTAGCTAAGGCATTTAAGGATGCGTTTACAGCTGGAAAATCCATGACTACTATTCCGTCTCTTTAATCTTCTCCGGGGCTTCCGGCGACTCAGAACTATCTGAGATATCGGACGAATCTTCCGATTCCTCTTCGATGTTTTGCTCTTGATTCGTGAATTGAGCAATCTGTTCTTCCAATTGCATGCGTTTTTTCGTCCACTCTTCAGGCTCATTCTCTTCTGTCAGCAGCGTCACCAAATCCTGATTCATCGAACTGAGTTCCTCTTTATCAAGCCAATTATAGGTTCCACGTACATTCCCCCACTTGTCGACGAGGGCAAAAGAATCGGTGTGAGTGCGAGGGCCTACCGAAACGCGAAAGAATTCTGAGCCAATTCGGTTGATAAAACCTCCATCGCCCGATAGGAACTTCCAATTTGCATGATCGGTCGTAAATTTCTGCGAGTACTCGTGTAAACGGCGTGGAGTATCATTTTCTGCATCGCACGTAATACTGATAAATTTTACGCCTTTACGTGCCCAGGCTTCATGCAAGGACTGTTTAGTGCGATTCTGCTGAACACAAGTTGCCGGACAGGATGCAAAAAAGAAACTGGCAATCCAAACTTTACCCTCCAGACTCTTCGAACTGAAAGCTTCTCCCTGCTGATCTACCAATTCAAATTCAGTAACCCAAGGTTCCCCAATTCCTGTCTGATAATCAGTCGGGGAAATCTTTGGTTGCCACTCCGGGTCGACCACTACCTCCCCCTGTCCAGTCTGGTGATTCGCATTTGTTAAAAGCTTGACTAGCAACAGCCCACCGGCTACCACCATCATCAACGCAATGAAGAATCCTGCTGATTTACTCATTTCAAGTCGCTCGCAATTGGACGTTTACAAACTTTAATTGCCAATCCATAAAACAAAGCCGTGGCTACCACTATTACCAATATACTTATACTCTGTGATGGCTCCCAGAAGGCTTCTTCTGACAACCTGACTCCGTAAAGAAGATTCCTGACCAACGACACAACGTGCGTCAATGGGTTGACCTTCATCATCCAGTGCAACACTTCTTGTGAGATTTGCCCCGAACCGCTAACCGGAACCGGGAAAAATGCCCCAGACAATAACCACATTGGCATTAAAACAAGATTCATGATCGCATGAAATCCCTGTGTGGATTCCATTTTCCAGGCAAATGAAAACCCGATACAAGTCATCATCATCGAAGCAAGAAACAACACCCCAACCAACGTCGAAAACTGACTCAGAGACCAACTCACATCTAAAAACAAACCCGCACCCAGAAACAGAGTTCCCTGCAGCATCGCTATGACACTGCCACCCAACACTTTACCAGCCACCATCGCATGCCGCGAAACCGGAGCGATCAGAACTCCCTGAAGAAAACCTGCCTGCCTATCTTCGATCACCGAGATTGTCGTATAGATGGCAGTAAACATCAGTATCAAAACTAAAGAACCCGGGAAGTAATACTCTAAAAAACTCGTTTTGGTATTTTCCGAGGTCGCAACTTCAAAGCTACGTTCCAACCCAAATCCGAACAGTAACCACATAAACAGAGGTGTACCTATCGCACCGATCACGCGATTCCGCTGTCGAAAAAACCTTGCCAACTCCCGCCAGGCGAGACTTTCAGCCACACGTACCCATGATACCTGACGAACGGGAGAGATCTCAGATGAATCAGACATTCATGATGCCCCCCAGAACCGATGTCCCGTACGTGTAATAAATACATCTTCAAGACTCGGCTTACCCACCGAAATCTGCTGAATATTAGACTTATATTTACGGTGCAAATCAGAGACCAGAAAGGCATCTGACTGTCCTGTTATACGAATCTGTCCGTCGATCAATCGGGCATCGAGGTCCGCTTCGCTGCTGAGCAATTTCAATAGTGCTTCGGGCCTCTGCGACTCAATAGTAATGACATCTCCGCCGAGCTCAGATCGTAGAATCTCGGGCTTGTTTAATGCAACCAATTCGCCTTCATTCAAAATCGCTATTCGGTCGGCCTGATCCGCCTCTTCAAGAAGATGAGTCGTCAGAAATACCGTCATTCCGGTCGATTGCTGCAACCGTCTGATATAGTTCCATAGGTCGCTTCGAGCTGAAGGATCCAGCCCGGTAGTTGGCTCGTCCATGATCAGTAGTCGGGGACAATGAAGCAGGCTCTTGGCCAACTCTACCCGTCGTCGCAGGCCTCCTGACAATTCGTCCACCTTATTTTGCAAACGGTCTGCGACTCCTAGTTGCTCACTCACTTCGGCAATCCGTACCTGTGTCTGATTCTTAGACAATCCATACATTACTGCCTGGACTGCCAAATTTTCGAATGCAGTCAACTTCCCATCGAGTCCAGGCGTCTGAAATACCACACCTAAATCATGACGAACAAGATCGGCCGCCGAAGAGACGTCATTTCCAAACACGCGCAGGCTGCCCTCCTGAGGTGTGATCAGAGTGGAAAGCAGACGAAAGAGCGTTGTTTTACCACTTCCGTTAGGCCCTAACAGGCTAAATAATTGCCCACGATAAACCTCAAATCCAACCTGCTTTAGTGCCTGACGATCCCCATAATGGTAAGACAGGTTTTCGAAATTTATGGCCAATTGATCCGACATAACGGAAGATCCTGACACCTTAGCCATTTCTTGACAAATGGCTGGTCTGGAGCCTAGTGAGTAGCTTCGCCTTCAGCGTGGTCACCGCCTTCAGCTGGCTCGACATGCCCGGTTGCCCCAACGACTGAAGCATCCTGAGAAGGAATATTGTACGCAGCTCGATCAGTCCGTTCATCCGTGTAATGATTAGTACGCAAACCAACATCCGGTACGAGCATTAATATGAGAAACAAACTCATGATCGAAGCGGGAATGGTAAGCACCCACTTCCAAGTACCTACTTCCCATTTCAAGTGCATAAAGAAGGTGATGACTAGGAATGCTTTCACGCAGGATACGGAAATCATGATTCCCCAGCCGCTTAGTTCATTCCCTTCAAACACGCCCTTTTGAATCAACCATCCCACTAAAGTGGAAATCGCAGTACAAATCATCAGCCCTATAAACACTCGTTTAAATGTTGGCATATGATCATGATCATGATCGGCGTGATGTTCAGCGTTTTCGTCGTGGTCACTCATAGTATTACTTTCACTCAGCAATTCTTTTAAATCGAATAAGAGGAATGCACTCCAGGTTTTAGAACAGATAGAACAATGGGAAGAGGAAGATCCAAACAAGGTCTACAAAGTGCCAGTAAAGACCAGCATTTTCAATGTAATTGGCTCGGGACTTCTCCAAAGTCCAAAACATTGGGAAGGCAAACAGGATCAAACCTACGATTACGTGCAAAGCATGAAACCCCGTCAGGAGGAAATAAGTCGCCGAGAACATGTTACCGCTGGGGATATGCATAGGCAGTATCACAGGTGACTTAGCATCGTGCAACTTTACATTTAAGCCACCATGTCCATGGGCGTCGTCTGCCGAAGTTGCCTCATGGCTATGGGAACTTAGGAATTTCAACCTCGCGTTTAAAATTGTCTCTTCGTAAGCCAGCATATTAAGTACATCGTTGTCTTCACCTGCCGCAGTCGTCAATTCTGGCAACAACTTTAAGCGTGATTCAATATAAAGCTGTTCGGCATGATGAGTGGCATGAGCCAGTTTCCCATAACGTCGTTCAATTGGATAAACTTCTTGCGCCAAAGCAATTAATACGTCACGATGATTTAACCCTTCTGCCTGTGGATTCTGTTGGGTGTCAGGAACTTGCCCGACAACGTATTCTGCCCACTGAACCGAATGATGCAGAAAGTCTTCAAGCAATACCTGATCAGGTGCCTGGCTTTCTACCTGAGTAACATCTCCAGCATCAGGAACCTGAGCCGCTGCCACTTCGGCATCGTCACTTTTAGCCGCCAATGGAATGGCTCCGGCATTGGTCACCGCAGCTCGAAGGTCCCGGAGGTAGTAAACATCAGCCTGTTCATACAACAAACTGCGGCCACCAGGATTAGGGTGAATACCATGTTCGAATTTTCCGGCATACTCGAACATCTTGATACCAAGAAAGGCACAGCCGCAGAGGAATGTGAAGGCGAGACACACCTTTGCTTTCGAAGATTGATTTCGCTTGGTAGCTTCATAGGTCAAAACTACGGTGAAGCTCGATAGAATCAGAATAAACGTATTCACCGTACCCCAAACCTCATCGACATGGACGTCGTGAGGGCTAGGCCAGGTGCCAGCAGGGGATCCAAATCGCAGAACAATGTACGTACCGATCAGACCGGCAAAGAACATTATTTCTGTCGACAGGAACAGCCACAAGCAGACCTTACCATTATTTATAGGCAACGCGTCTTCGTACTCTAGCTGAAGGTGTCCATGATGATCATCGTGACCGTGATCGTCATGGCCATGTTCGTCGTGGTGATCTTCGTGTTCGCTCATTTTTTATTTTTTCGACTGTGAGGTCTTATTTCGTTGAGGCTGACCGGAAGCCAACCCATTTCAATCGTGGTCTGAATTATCCTGCCATCGGCACGCTAAGTAGTGTAAACAGAACCAGAGGTAAATAAATCAGGCTGGCGCGTAACAACGTACGTGCCGTTTTCTCGTTTGCATTAAGACAATAACGAATGGCGCAAACCAGCTGGAATACGCCGAGTCCGAAAATGATCAGTAACTGGACGTTCGTTGACGGAACCGGCCCAATGGTTGCCAGACTAACCGGCAACACAGCCAACGCACCTATTACCGCTTCAATTCCTGAGCGTCGTTGCGTAGCGTCTACAACCGTCCACATTTTCATTCCAACTTCGCCGTATTGTTTCCGATACAGATACGCAATCGCCATAAAGTGCGGGAATTGCCAGAAGAACATCAATAAAAATAATGCTGCCCAGCGAGCATCCATCCAGCTACCTTCCACTGCTGCCCACCCCATCAAAATAGGAAGCGCCCCGGAAACGGCACCTACCGCCGTGTTCAACGGTGTTCTTGTTTTCATGGGAGTATAAAAGGCAACATAAACCACCCAGGTGGCAACCGACAACACAGCGGTCAATGGATTGACCAAAACAGCAAGATAACCGGCTCCGAAAATCAGAGACGCAATTACCAGGAACATAACCTGCTGACTGCTAATCCGACCTGCAGGAATCGGCCGATTACTAGTTCTAGGCATGCGACCATCTAAATCACGTTCCATCCACTGATTCATTGCGCTCGCACTACCTGCAGTCAGCAATGTCCCTACCAATGCATGAACAATGGCTAAAAAGTCCGGTTGTCCATGGCGTGCCACGAATGCGGTAATCGCAACGCTTACCATCACCATGACCGAAATTCTAGGTTTGGTTAATTCGACATAATCCGCCAATCGCGCATGAGGGCTAGCAGCCTGCTCGTCGTAGGTTAATACACTTGCGCTCATGGGACTTGTCTCACCTTAATTTCAGCGGCATCAATGATACCGCCAGGTAATATTGCCTTTATTTAGTTTCTCCATCGTTTGGCAAACTAGCGACAAACCGCAGTCGTTGCAAACGAGTAGTTAACAAAACACAGTTAATTAGGATTAGTGAACCGGTTGCCATGTGAGCTGTCGTAATATGGGATTGCCACCATCCGTACGTAACTACGAGATGATTTGCCGTTAGTTTGGTTTCACCAAACCCCAGCGGGTATCCATACTTCAACACCCAGGTGCCAACTCCGAGCCCTACTTGTAGCAGAACCAATCCAAGCAACCACTTTCCTGATTGTCGAATCTTCGGAGCCAGTTGCTTACTTTGACGCAAGCTCAGGGCCACCGCCACTATGTGCCCGGTCACCACCAATCCCATGATGACGTGGAACACCACGAGCATGGAAAAGGTTTGAGTCGATGCCGTCACGGGTGTGTGACGAACCGATGCTCCCAATACCAGCTGGAGATAAACCAGCACGGTGGTAACCGTGGCCAAACGCAACGGTTTTGCCAGTCGTGTATGGATTTCACCGGCTAATGCTTCGCAATTTCCAAGCGGGTCATCCCAAAACTTCGTAAACGCCGTCAGGACTACCACTGTTAATGCAAAAAACAGAGGACCGGTACATCCATGCAACATTGCCAGCAGTTTCTCGTTCTCAATAACGCGAACGCCCCCCAGGATCCCCTGAGAGATGACTGCCAATAGTGCATACACTACCAACTTTCGCATCCATGGCCGCTCGTCGAATTTACGAACAACGACCAATTGTACGATGGTTACCATTCCAACTAATGATCCCAAAAGCCGGTGACCATGTTCAATGAACACATCCCACGGCCCCAGGAGCCAAGTTTCCCACGGATACAAAAACATATTGTAACCGTAGGTTGTCGGCCAGTCCGGAACGGCCATCCCCGCATCTGTCGAGGTGACTAAGCCACCTACCCAAATCAACGGAAAAGTAAGGAAAGTGATCAGTTTGGCTACCCGCATGGGCCAGAGACTCGAAGGACTCTGTAGCCTGACTCGCTTATCGACCAACTCGATATCCGTAGCCATGTTCACTCACCTTGATTTAGTTATTCCTTTGTCAACTAATGTCCATCTCCCGACGCTTCAACTCCTTCCGGAGGTGGTTGTGTCTGTGGGTAATGATCGGTGTCAACTTCAGGAGAACCATATTCGTAAGGACCGCGATACACAATCGGTTGTGCATCAAAGTTGCCGTGTCCAACTGGCGGGCTTGGTGCAAACCACTCAAGCGAATTACATCGCCAGGGGTTACGGCCAACTTGCTGTCCTTTGAAAATACTGTAGAAAAAGTTAACCGCAAAAATAATCTGACTGGCAACCATACCGATTGCACACCAGGTGATAAAGCGGTTCATAGGCAACAGATGCTTAAATGTCTCGTAATGGTAGGGATCCGCTAAACGACGAGGGAAACCTACTGCTCCAAGAATATGCATCAGATAAAAAGTTCCATTCATAAAAACGAACGTCAGAAAGAAGTGCCATTTACCGGCAGTTTCATTCATTGCCCGACCGAACATTTTCGGGAACCAGAAGTAAATCGCTCCCATTACCGCCATCGCCGTTCCACAGAACAACACGTAATGAAAGTGAGCCACGATGTAATAGGTGTCATGGATAAATATATCGACCGGCGTTGCAGCCATGAAAATCCCTGACAAACCGCCAATGACAAACATCGAAACAAACGACAATGAAAATAACATCGGGGTGGTGAATTCTATCTTTCCACCCCAGATCGTACCCAACCAGTTAAAGACTTTCACGGCCGACGGCAAGGCAATCATCATGGTCGAAACCATAAAGGTCATCCCCAGCATCGGGTTCATCCCGGATACGAACATATGGTGCCCCCAAACAATAAATCCCAATCCAGCAATGCCTGAAATCGAATAAACCATGGGTTTATAGCCGAAGATAGGTTTACGGGCGAAGCATGACAAGATGTCCGAAACCATCCCCATTGCCGGCAGAATCATAATGTACACAGCCGGATGGGAATAGAACCAGAACAGGTGCTGCCAAAGCAAGGGCTGGCCACCGCCACTAACCATCGCCGCATTGTTTACTATCAAACCTTCCGGGACAAAAAAACCGGTCCCAAGCATTCGGTCTAGAATCTGCATGAATCCACCGGCTGTCAGAACAGGCAGAGCAAAAGCCTGCAAGACTGCCGTAATGAACATACTCCAGATCGTCAATGGAAGGCGGAACATCGAAAGTCCCGGAGCACGCATCTGGATGATCGTAGTCATGTAATTAACAGAACCCATCATCGAGGAAATCCCGACAAGCGTCACTCCCATCAGCCACCATGTCTGAGCCATAGCACTACCCGGCGCTGCTGTACGGACTGCCGAAAGCGGTGGATAACTAGTCCAACCACCACCAGCCCCGTACGGAGGCGTAAGGAAACTAATACCAATGCATATAAAAGCAGGCCACATGAACCAGTAACTCAACATATTCAGAGTCGGGAAAGCCATATCGTCTGCCCCGATCATCAAAGGAATCAAATAGTTACCAAATGCCCCAGCGAGAATCGGAATGATCACAAAGAAGATCATGACCGTGGCATGCATCGTGAATAGAGTTGTGTAAAACTCAGGTGAGATCTGGCCCCCCTCAGCAGAGAACAAACGCCCTCCGATAATCGGCATATCGCTCCACGGATAAGCCAGTTGCCAGCGAATGCCTAACGCTAATAAACCACCTACGATGAACCACAGCAGCGTCGTAAACAGAAACTGCAAACCGATCATCTTGTGGTCTTTGGAGAACACATAGGTTGAAATGAAATGATTGAGGCTCATACCTCCACCATGTCCATGCCCGTGTGATGCTGCAGAAGAAGTGTTCATTGTTTCACTATTTCCTAGTCGTCGCTTTCTGCGTTAAGAGATGTACGGTTCTGTTCCTGAAGGGCACTTGCATACCACTCATTAAAATCGTCTTCTGATTCAACAATCAGTCGACCTCGCATTTTGTAGTGTCCCCACCCGCAAAGTTCAGCACAAACGATATCGTATGTACCGGTCTTCTTCGTTTGGAACCAAACATGTTGCTGCATACCAGGAACCAAATCCTGTTTAATTCGAAGATTGGGGAGAAAGAAACTATGGAGCACATCCTCACTCTGAATTCGCAGAACCACTTTGTCATTCACAGGCAAATGCAAATCATTGACCACGTGTAGATCATCCTCGGTTCCTATGACCTCATCAGCACCAGCATAGGTGATTCGCCATTCGAATTGACGACCTGTTACTAATGCCAAAGGGGGCTTTTTCGTCTGCCCGTCTTCCTTGGTTGGATAGGCCATCTTATTTTCGGCCCAGGCATCCATCTGAAAAACCGCAATAAACAGTAGCGTAGCCGCAGGCAATATTGACCATACGATTTCCAGAGTATGAGAACCGTGCGTAAATTTCACAGGTTCTGGATTTTTTTCTGCATCGTATTTCCAGCAGAACCAGAATAACAAAGCTCCTGTCACAATAAAGATCACTCCGGTTAAATACAGAATGAACATAAACAGGTCGTCAATCACTTTCCCATGCTGACTGATATCCTCAGGCAACCAGTGATTATCGAAGACACCTCCGGGTACCACAGCAAATACAAATACTGCGACCCCCAGGACCGGTACCAACAGGAAAAGTAGGCTCCAAAAACGCCCCACTGTTATTCTCCCAAAATCTAAATAATGTAACGTTCGTTACGTAAAATGTTTACTCTTACTTGTTTGACCCGACACCTTGAAATACTGGAGCCGTCTTTGGTCGGCTTGCAGGTTCATAAGGCAGGTTCAAAACATAGGCCACTAATGACCAGGCTTCCGCTTGTGTCAACTTGGTATTAGCAGGCATCGGGGTACCCTCAATGCCACCCGTGATTCGTTGATATATATCGATCGGACGGCGACCGCCTCGATAGTTCCCTAGACGCAAATTCCTCGGCTTCACATTGCGAGGTTTAACAACTCCAATTTGAGCCAGTTCACTATTATAGAAATATTCAGGTATACCTGCGATTTCGCCATCCTCTCCGGAGCCGGCGGCTTCACCCTGTGCATTACCAAGGTGCTCGAGCGTCCAATTGTCAAACAGATTATTCTGGCCGTCACCAATACCGGTCCGGCCGTGACAACTATAGCAGTTGGCTTTTGACTGGTAAAACAGTTTCCTACCAAGCTCAATACTTTCAGGGGAATCCCAGCCAACTGGTGCCTCTTCAATCGTACGCTGGACAGTTCCCTGCCCGCCATTAGCCCACGGCAAAACCACCGGGACTAAAAGCTCTTTGACAAATTCAAGGTCTTGGTCCTGAGATGCTTCGCCGAAATTCACCAGAAGTTTCTGCGGGTTGCCTTGATCCTCCTGCTTATCACTAGCATTGAAATAAGCAGCCTCAATTAAAGCTCGCTCTGTCTGTCCTCGAATCGAAAGATAAATTACATAATCGACTAACGCTTCTCGCTCAGGCTCGGGAAGCACGCGGAAACTAGGCATGGACGTTCCAGCAATACCTTGCATCAAAGTGCGGTGAAAATCTGCCTTGGAAGGCTTTTTGTATGCACCATCCGCGTCCGTTAGCTTGAACTTAAACTGCCCCATACGATAGTCGCGAGGATAAGGGTTCAAAAACTGAGCTGTTGGACCATGCCCGTCGCCAGAGACTCCGTGGCAATGTGCACAATGCCGCCGATACAGCCCGCTCTCCAAACCACTGGTACTTCCTGCTTCACCTGTATAAGTCACAGGGCCAGCAGCAATTTTCAATTTCCTGAGGCTGAGGAAATCCTCAAGACCAACGCCTCCGGGAAGATTTGGCTCATCCGGTGTTCCAAACAAGCCCTCCATAATCTCACTTACGTTTTGAATCTGCGCAGTAGACAGTTGTGTCTCTGCCTCTCTCATCAGAGGCTTCGTTACATCCGCCTTGTACTCGACGGCGCGAATATAAGCTTCGTTCACCTGAAATGATGCTGGATTCGAATCACAACCGATAAGCGTAAACAAGCAGGTTACCAACAACGAAGCAAATACCCCATTGTTTCGAAGTCCTGTAATTTCTGTTGATAATTGTAGTTTCATTCTTGCTATTGCCTTACTTGAAACCCAAGGTTAATTGTTTTGTTTGAAGGCTTATAATGCGTTATTGAACTCGTCTGCATTGATGGATATCTGAAGCTCCAAATCCTGGCCCGCTTCTAGTGTAGGCAACGTAAAACTGCCTCGACTCACTGAAACATCTTCTCCATTAACGGTCATCGTAAACGAACCCGAAGGAATCACTTCGTGCCAAAACTTAAACGGCAACTCCACTCCTGTCGGAACGTTTCTGATTTCAAATGTTCCGTCCTCACCACTAACGGCATATAGCGAGTTATCACGAACAATCACATAAGATCCCATCCATGGATGAGCACTACATGAGACGCCAAATGGTTTTGACTCCTGAAATCCCGGCTTGTAATCGACAGATTGGCCTGCACCAATTTGCAAATTCGCAGACGTTAAGCCATCAAGCTTCGCATTGTGTCCAACCGTATCACTATTGAGGATTTTGAGCGTCTGACCTGTACGCATCGCCTTTATGCGTGACAGGAAAATACATGACTTCTGATCAAAAGCTAAATCACCATCTAGCAAAGCTGATGCCTGAGCCTGGTACTCAGGATGATCCCATTTATCATTGCCGGCTTCAAATGCGCCGTCATAAAACAAAAGCCCCCATTGCAGGCCATTATTGTTGACCTGAACTCGACGGTTAACCTCTGAGCTACAAACATTGGCATCTTTATTAACGGCATAACTCACAAATTTCGACGTATCAATATTACCGTTGACCGTAATCTTGCCCGTGATGTTGGCAAAACCTGTTGGATCTGGCAGTGCCACCTCAACGGCACCTCCCGCAGTCGACTCAAGTTCAAATGCCGCTGCAACATCACCAACATTCATTTCATTCGAATCGCCAAAACTACCAGGCAGCCCACGTTGACACCCCAGCATACAGGCCATCCCTAGAAGCAATGTAAGACCTAAAGTTCTATTTGTAGATTTCATTTTCAATTCCCAACACTTTCGAACCAGTTCCAAAAGCAATGACTATTTGAATTGATCGGCACCAATAACGATCGTTCCGAAGTCGGTTGTCTTACCATCTTCAATTTTAATTTTCACCCGTCCACGAGCCCACTCAACAGCATTACCATCCTGAGTGACCTGCTGGATATAACCTGCTTTCTCTTGCCAGATTTGAAATTCAAATTCTCCAACTGGCAGGTTCTTAATTTCCAGGTTTCCATCTTTATCACTGACGCCTATATAAGGATCATTACGCACAACGATCCAACCCGTCATCCATGGGTGGATAGAACAACTGATTTTCGTTGGCAATCGCTCTTCCATCGAGTACGACTGGCTAATTTTTGCGCCAGAGGGGAGAATCGGGTTGATCACCGGATTGAAGAACGTATCGACTTTCACATTGTGCCCTACGGGGTCACTATTCTTGAAATCAATCTTTCGCTTAGTCCAGACCGTTGCAACACGTGGCTCAAAANGACACTTTATATTGTCAACAACCACCGAAGCTTCCAAAGTATCATTATATGAGGGATGAATCTTAGCCGGAGTACGGTCGCGATAGAAAACGATTACATTGGAGATCCCTTTATTCTCAGGGTTCACCACTAAGGATTCGTCGACCAGACCAAATTTACCGCAGATAGCAGCATCGCGTGTAACGGCAATTTTGGCAGGCGCTTCGTATTCACCACCATACGTAAATTTGAACTTTACATTCCCCCAACCCTGAGCCATGCTTGAGCCAGAAAATACTAAAACGGCCGTCAAAGCCAGTGCGATTGTTTTTAGATTTCTCATTTTCAAATCTCCGATTCCACGGTGGCTAAACCAATCATTGGCCAGACCGCAAACTAAACCTGACTCGTCCTAAGTCAGTACCTGTCCGAAGCCAGGGTTTTACATGAGGTGGAAGATACAGGCGAAATCATTTTGGCCTGCATCCAGTAACCCAAATTGTTCCTTATCATTCCTCCGAGGCATCAGCGGCAGCCGCAGCAGCTTCAGCTTCCTTAGCTGCCTTAGCTTCATCTACAAGCTTCGTAACTGATGCTCGATCTTTTGCATAGTTATCAAAATTCATAAGGAGATCGACCAAAGCATCCACTGTCTCAGGACTATTACCATGAAACAGCTTATAGGTTTGCATTGCCCCCAAATGTTCTTGAGTACTATCGTATGGCACAATCACCGGCATCGCAGTGTAAGGTAAAATCGCATTCGGTTTTGCGATCCAACGTTTTACATAATCTGCACGCAAACGCTTGTGAACCAAGCCTAAATCCGGAGCCAGTCCTTTCGGTGTCCCACTTGGCATAAAATCAGCAACAGCATGACATTTCACACAATAGTCTTGACTGACAACAATCTGCATCGCATCGGCAAGCCGATCACCTTCCTGACTGCCTTCATTGCGGGCAACATAAGCAGCATCGGCTTGAGCTAAGTGATCGCCATTGACGCGGTAATCATACTCATATGGATAGGTGGCGTTGTCTCGGGCAGCAAAATAGTTAACGATCTTTGTTGCTTCATCACTAGACATGTTGAACTTTGGCATACGCAATACCACTGCTGGCCGAATGGGATAAGGCTCCAGAAGGAAATCATGGAACCATTGGTTCTGAACCTTAGCCCCTTCACCCACCAGAGGCGGAGCCACCCAAGCCCAACTTTCCGAACCTTTGGCCTGTGGATTAGACAACCTCTCTCGTTGTGTGACGTAAGGCAAGAGATATCTCGAAAGAACCCCTCCATAACCACTAAAACGATTTGCCACCGCGGCTGGTAGAATTCGAGAAACATTCGAGCCAGCTGCAGCAATCCCTCCTTTCAACGGACTTGCTGCCCACAACTGAAACTGCAACTCCCCAACACCTTTCAGCTGGAATGAATCTTCCAGGTATTCATCGATTGGATCACCAAATTCAGCATCGGTAGCGGAAGCCAGTCCGGAGTTACCTACAGTTGGCATCCCTTCAATGATATTTACTGTTCGATCTCGAGCATCAGGTTGGTTAGATGCCTCCAGTTCCTGGGAACTATAGTCGGGCACCATAAACGGATATTCTTTGGTTGGGTCAATATGCTGGGCCAGCAAAACTCCTAACTGATCTTCTGTCATATCAAGGGTCCACTTTTCAGCTTCCAACACGTGACAGCCGGCACAATTGTATTTGTCGATCACCTGCTTGCCGTCAATCAACGCCTTAGCACGTGGGTCCGGCTGATACAAATATTTAGTTCGAGGCGGATCAGCCACTAACCCCAATACAAAAGTAATGACGGCTTCTCGATCTTCGGTACTGAAAGGGAATAGCGGCATACGAAGACGATCGTTGTACCTGATGCCATCAGTCTTGTGGTAGTCATAAGAACGCGGCTCACGAAGCTTTTGATAAATAAAGCCGGTGCGATTATGAGCATGCAACTGATGATGGTAGAAATCGCTCAACTCGTCATCATAACGATTAGGCCGAACATCACGTGGAGAATCATCATGACCTGTGGCTGCCGCCGAGCCCTCTCCGTCATGCCCCGAAGAAGCATGCCCCTCATGTTCATGATCATGGACATGATGATTTTCGAGGTACTTGGCTATATGCCCAAAGTCAAGTTTGGAGGGATCTTTACGTCCCCAATCCGCCAATCCAGCGCCGATTGGTTTTGCATCTTCGAACCCTGGAATGTCATGACAAGCATAACAGCCATATTTCCCTAATGCTTTACGACCAATATAAACGAGCTTAGTATCGAGACTCAAAGGAGATGAAGTATCTCGACGTAGCTCCTCTTCCGCGACCTTAATACCCGTGGCATCCAGGGGAATACCATTGCTCGCATAATCCTTAGCTACTGCGTCATAAAAAGAATCGGTAAGATTCACCAATAACAAATCCTCCAATGCTTCACTCAATTCGCCATCACTCTTAACGGCGTCGAGGGAGAATTCATCATCAGCTACATGCCACTCACCCCCCTCACTCAGGAGGTATGCAACGATGTCTAACACGGGATCAACCAAAACTTCATTTCCAGAGGCATCCTTAATCGTCTCTTCATCAATATACAAGTTAGGCATTACAGTTCTGGCATGATATTTTGTTGGCTCCTTAATCCAGCTGTACAGCCACTTGTCGGCATCTGCAAAGCCTGCAAACTTACCTCCCAAATCGGACAAATCAGGCCCCTGAACCCACTCATCTTTAGAGCGAAACTTTTCTATTTCAGCCAACTGAGGGTCGTTATGGCTATGACAGGCTAAACAGCCCCTTTCCTGAAAAGCAACCTTCCCCCTACTCGGGTCACCAGTCACTCCATCAGATGGGGACAAGTAGTCAAACTCTTGTGAGTAAGCCTTGAGATACTCAACCATCCCAAGAATTTCGACCTTTTCAAATTTCTTGGCGTTCTTATCAGATTTGTTCTCACCAAAGTGAGAGTGCAAATTAAAGAACCTCGGCATCCGACTACTTGGGCGGAAATTCTGCGGATTGGCGATCCAATCATAGAGGAACTTATCACCGTTTTTCTTCGCCAAAAAGCGTAAACTTGGCCCCGATTTCCTCAACGAACCTGGAGCTTCTATGTCAGACAAAACCCCAATCAGTCGGTTACTTTCTGAAGTATCGATTTTGGGATCTGAAGAAACAAGATCAGCCTCGAGAACTTTCAACAAGTCATAACGAGCCTGACTGTCTTCAGGATGACTCACCAATCTGCTCGCAAATCCCATCGCCTCTTCCCCTAAATCACCAAACCCGTCGTGGCTTTGAATTTGCAAAGCTGCCGCGAAATAATTTGGCTCAAGACGCAGATCAGGCCCTACACGCTTGTCTGCACCAGCATAACCGTTCATTTCATGGCAACCATAACAACCAAATTTTCGAATCGTGTTATATCCACGTACAACTTTTGGTGCTGGGGCTTCAGGAAACTTAAGACTTGGCTCCAACTCAGTCACATCATGGTGACATTTCAAGCAAGTCGACTCAATAAAACGCTTGGGATGCTGAGGATAGATCCAGTGATGATTGTCAAACCAACCATGCTCTTCCATCCAACGCTTACGATCTAATTCACTATCAGGCATATGAGATGCCCACTTAAATTCGGTTGCACTCCCCTGCCCTTCGTGACATATTGTGCAAGCAAAATCAGAAACTTTATGGGGACTCAATGACCCCACAAACAGGTCCAGCCGGGGGTGACTGGCAAATGGATGGCCCATGCCACGACGAATGACAAGCTTCAATTCGGTTTTTGTGGAATCCTGTTGCACATTCAATAACCGAGCTGCTACCACGTCCGGACTAGACACCGAATCACCGTCAATACTGACAATAACATCGCCCACCTCTAAACCAGCTCGCGTATGACGCGCGAGAGTACTGTTTTTAATAGGGTTGGAATCATTCTCGGCCTGCAGAAGCGATTTAAGGATTTCCTCACCCGTGAATTCCTCATCCAGATTAAGTGCTTCGACTACCTCCGCTTTTTTTGCTACCGAATTAGGAGCAACAAAAGAGACCGTTACATCGTCAGGACTATACAACCCTCGTGGAGAAAGACGCAAACCATAACCATGCTCAGCCAAATGTTGCTGCCGGGATTCAGGGGTTGCGTCAGGAACCAACAATTCTAATTCTGGATTGCCTTCCGAATCAACCTTATCCGTCCCATCCGAGTTTTTGACATTCCGCATAGCAACAGGTGGAACCTGCAGGATAACTTCAATCATTCGCTCTGACACAAAACCCGGTTCGGTCGCCTGCCCAGGAACTGATTTTTCCATCATCTGATGGCAGGTGGTACAGCGATCAAAACGACGGACTTTCTTGAAATTGTAATCCTGCTCGAGATCATCACTCCAAAGATTCTCGATATCCAAGGGGCCATTAAACGCATCAAGAATCGGAAGTTCCAGCCAGGCCTTCCCCAACCACTTCCCTTCCCATAAAGCGGAATGGTTCGTATTGATGGCATCATTCAATCGCACTTTATCAGAATTAACTGCATCAAGAGCCTTCTGAGCATCTCGGACAGAAGCCTGAAATTTATTGCCAATCGCTGACAATTGACGACGGAAACGCGTGGCTTTTTCATATTTAAGCTCGAATGCATTCAAGCCAACATCAGGATCCTCAAGAAGATTAGCTAATTTATCCTCGAGAATGGCCTTCTCTTCATCAGAGGCTCCGGCATCAAAAGCAATCCCTAACTGCGATGCAACTTCATCGCGATTGGCACGCTTAAACTTCGTGTCCGAGAGAATTTTATCTTCCTTAGCTTTGAGCAAACGAACCGCCTCACTAAGTGCAAACGCTACCTTATCACGAGCTTTAATCTGCTCACTAATTTCTGTTGCCGTCCCATTGACCCATTCGTCTCGAGCAGAAACTATAGCTCCAACGAAACTATCATCGATCAGCTCGGCCAACTCCAACGCACCACTACCTGACGGGGCACCCTCAACTACCTCTAACGATTTTGTATCGCCTAAGAAATCAATAAACTCTTCTACAACTGCAACTCCTTCGGTTTTGCTTGCCCTCGCATTCTCGAGTGCAGCCTTAGCCTCCCCCAAACGACCCAAAACATCAGCCGTTTGTGTTTCCATTAACCGCCACTCGCTTACCTTGAGATCAATTGCCCGAGCTTCTTTCTGGTACTGTTTCCACGGACGATCATGATCTTTCCAAAACATCCAAACAGTGGAAAGCACCAAGATGACGGATGTGACGGCAAAAACCACATGCGTTTTATTAATATCGCGTACTGTCTTGTCAGTTGCAGGCATTTTTAGTCTACTTCTGCTTTCTGTTGCAGTTCAATATATATACGTATCTTGAATCTTCGGAGTTCGCCGAATATCAAATTGCTAGAAGTTAATAAAGTACTCAGGTATGGCAATGAAATATTTCATACTGAAAACCCAACGGGCCAGCATTTTAATTGGCAACAACGCCATCCAGAGCATCAAATTCATCATCACCATGTAACGAATCAGCCCCATACGCTTGTACATTGGCTGAAACAAACGCTTCTTATCCCACATCGCGAGCAGTGGCGGTAGCACAGCAAAATACCCGATCAATAAAACGATCCCAACACATTCGCGCTGACCAATCACCAAAACTTTATTAAGGAATGAAGCTTCTGGATCAGGCTTTGGCAGTGGTTGCCCCAAAATTTCAACCCAGATGTACTGAGACAAATCCACGTTATTCATGGCCTCCACCGCATGTGAATCCCAGTACTCATAGAACCCAAAGAAGTTCCAGTTAGGGCCCCGCAGAAACGTCCCCATAATAATCAAAGTGACCCACAAAACCAGAAACCCAAACTGGAAGGTCAGGTAAGCAAACTTACGCTCATTAATGGTGTAGTAACCATTTCCCTTTTTGTTGTAGTCAATGTAAGGAATCGCCATGAGCCCAGCGACGATCATACTTGGCAAAACCACACCGGCCATCCAGGGGTCGTAATAAACCAACATTTCCTGCAGCCCAAGGAAGTACCACGGGGCTTTCGACGGGTT
>PBCP01000019.1 GCA_002717145.1 Planctomycetaceae bacterium
TCAAACAAATCCATTTGACTGGGTCCGCCTTTCATATACAGAAAGATTATTCGACGAGCAGTTGGCTTGAAATGAGTTGGTTTTTGAGCGAGCACATTTGGCTGTTCCGATTCACTTCCCCGCGCAAGCGAGTCCGACAATAGCTGAGTAAGAGCGAGGGACCCAAAGCCACAGGCGGACTGTTGTAAAAACGCACGTCGATTCAATTGAGGATTAATCATTCGCTTCCGACTCACTACTCTATAAATAAGAAACTATTAGATATAAGAAGGCCATGGCACAATTGTTCCCATGCATTTTTTCTAAACGCCGGATTCCCGGATACGTCCTGATCCGTCTCGGTAAGCCCTTCGATGAATTGTAGAGCGAATCTTTTTTCATTTATCGAGGGCGGGCGCCCAACGACCAACTTGTAGACAAAGTGCAATGCTGCTAAATCGGATTCGAATTCCATGCGATCGATCCGTTCATTTAACTGTTTCGCGCGTTCTTTAACAAAGGGTGAATTCAAAAGGAACAATGCCTGCGTTGCAACTGTCGTTTGTGCCCGTACCCCCGTGATATCGTTTGGATGCGGGAAATTAAAAACTGAAAGAATCTCCAAGTCGCCTGCGGGTGGATGCCTCTTCAGTGGTTGATAAACTGTACGTCTGAATTTAATGTACTCAGGGACTGTACCTCCCCACGTGGGGGGATTTACGTTACCGCCAGCACCGCGTATGTTCCCCTTAAGCTCAAGTCCGAGAGGGCTACCACCCCGATTGGAATCGAGTTGACCACTCACTTGCAACATTGCATCACGCATTGCTTCTGCTGTTAACCTACGGCGATTCATTCGCCATAACAGTACATTCTCAGGGTCGACGTTGGCTTGTCCCGAGTCTCCGACAGAGGACATTCGATACGTCTGCGTCAGAACGATTTCACGTATCAATTGTTTAAGCGACCACTCGTTTACAAGCGTAAATCTCGATGCGAGATTATCCAGTAATTGAGGGTGGGAAGGACGGTCGCCATGAACACCGAAATAATCGACGCTCGCTACGATCCCCCTTCCAAACAGGTGATGCCAGACACGATTTACCAGCACCCGCGCCGTCAGGGTATTGTCCTTTCCGGTCAACCAGTGTGCTAACTGCAAACGCCCACTTTGACTCTCCGGTACTTTAACCACCGATTGATGGTTGGTTAAGCTAAGAACTCCACGCGGTACAACTTCACCCGGAAGATTAAAATCACCTCGTCTATAAATCGGAACGTCACTCGGTTGAGAAATGTCTGTCAGAGACATTGCAAATTCCGGTTCGTACGTCATGTCTAGCTGGGCCAATTCAGCGGCTAGTTCATTTATTCGATTTGCGTTGGCCACTGCAAGCTTGATTCTTTCTCCGTCGCCTTCCGCCATTACTGCTAATTTATTAAAGTCAGCCACATTTCCGCTAAAGATCTGCAAGGCATAATCATGGGGTTTCAATTCTGCAACATGCGAATGATTGATTCCATGGCCGCTCCAACCCTCTAACAAAACTTTTGCAAATACGTTTGCCTGCGTGTGAGCCTGTTTACCACGGATTGGAGGCATGCGAATTTCATCGAAGTTGTTTGCGTATACAGTAGAATCTCCGGAACGAATGGCGAGATTATCGATTAAACCAGCAAACCTGCCACTGCCCGGATGCGCGCTAGTGATACGGATCTGAATCGGGCCCGTACCGGCACCCGAATATGCAATAGATTGTTTCTTCAGCTGAGGAATTTCCTTACCACCGGGCCATGCAGCGGGGCTAACGATCGTGCTTTTAATGACTGTTCCTTGCTCATCAATCAGTTCAACTAACAAGGCATCACCCTCCTGAGTTGCCTGACTGGCTCCTGCCCAAACGGTAGACGAATATTCAAATGACAGCTCGTATTCCCCGTCGAGTTCATTTGCGTTTATCGAGGCGGAAATCGCGACATTACAATCAGATGCTGTCGGGAATTCCCGATGCCAGGACAGCATGTCTAACTCTGCCTGACGAAGCTCTTCTAATAGCGATTCCCTTCGGTGCCTTGCCTCTGCCAATGATGAGGCATCCTTGGGTAATGGAGGCAACTTTTGTTCAACGATAGTACTCCAAACACCGGGACCCGTATGCTCTGTTGTTAATGAACTATGAAATATCCCAGCCATGGCATAGTAGTCGCGTGTTGGAATTGGATCAAACTTATGATCATGACAGCGGGCACAAGAAACAGTCTGCCCTAAAAACGTACGGCCAATACGATCTATCTGATGATCTACGATATCGGCAGCCAACTGTGGTTTTATGTAATTCTCGATCACCCAAGGACCAATGGAAAGGTAGCCGGTTGCGATAATAAGCTCACGACGCTCCTGAACTGACGAATAAGGTAGTAAATCCCCGGCAATTTGCTCATGAATAAAACGATCTATTGGTCGATCCGAATTAAAAGCGTTAATCACGTAATCCCTGTACCGCCAGGCATCACCGATCAAGGTGTTGTTTTGAACATCAGCATAACAGGATAAATCAAACCAGTGCCTTGCCCAACGCTCACCAAATCCCGGTGTTTCCAGTAATCGATCAACAACATTTGCGTACGCATCTACAGAATCATCAGCTAAGAATTCATCAATCTCCTGAGGCGTTGGCGCCAACCCGGTAAGATCAAAAGTGACTCGTCTTAACAGGGAGTATTTATCCGCCGGTGCAGCCGGCTTAAGACCATTGGCTTCAAGGCGATGAAGAATAAAATGGTCGATTGGGTCCAACACCCAAGCCCGCTTATTAATAGGGGGAACCTCCGGATTGGCGATTGGCGTTAACGCCCAAAGCGCCCCTTCCGCGAGAGGCGGTTCTTTGGATTCACGATTATCAAACGCTCCTTCTTTCACCCACCATTCCAGAATAGAGATCTCTTTCGCGGATAACTTGCTATCCGGAGGCATTTCAAGCCCATCATGACGCACAGCCTGAATCAATAAACTATCGTCCGGCGCACCGGGTACAATTGCGGCTCCAAGTCCTCCGCCTTTTTGCCAACCCTGCCTGGAGTCGAGCACTAATCCCCCCTTCGCTTTGCCGCTATCGTGGCTATGGCAGCTATAACATCTCTTTTTTAGCAGCGGCAGGACCTTCCTGTTGAATTGTTCTTCCTTTTCTGACAGTGGTACGTCCTCCAGACCGATAGCCGGTTCAAGACTACTGCCAACCAGAATGACGCCGACCCAAAGCGAAAACATCCCTTTTACGAATTTCGGGGTTCTGTTCATCGGGTCACTCCGGAGGCAATTCGGTGGGAGGAAATCGTTTTCTACGGTCACTTTCGACAGGTTGACCTGTCCGACGACTCCACCATTCATGAGCTCTAACCGGATCATAGGAGGGGTTGGGGATCGGTAAACGCGCTATTGTATCAGCTTGCCATGCTTTCAATTTCAACGTCAAATCTGCCGTACGTCCGGGCGACTTACTACTGAGATCTTTTTCTTCTCCGAGATCCTCCTTTAAATTGTAGAGTTCCACGTCGCCGGTGCCGTCCAGATATTGGATCAACTTCCATTCTCCATCACGAACGGCACTCGCCGGCCGGTCATGATGATAGTGAGGGTAGTGCCAGAATAAAGAACGTCGTTCGATCGATTCGACCCTTCCACTTAGGACAGGCATCAAGTCAACTCCATCGATTGTTTGGTTTGCGGGTAGGGTTCCGGAGCCGAGTTCCACAAATGTCGGGTAGAAGTCATACGATATTGACAGTTGGGACGATTCGCTGCCCGGCTTTACTACTCCAGGATATTTCACAATCAGGGGAACTCTGATGCCTCCTTCATATAACGTTCCTTTTTCCCCTCTCAATGGTGCCTGAGTCGCTACATTATCATCGGCGTGCTGGCGGTAATCGTAACGACGAAAAAGACCTCCGTTATCCGATGTAAAAACAATCATCGTATTGTCCGTCAATTGCTGCTTTCGGACTTCATCCACAACAGCCCCGATCAAATTATCTACCTCTTCGATCATGGCTGCATAGATCGGATTTGGAAGCGTCACGCCAAGTTTTTCTGCCTTACTTCTGTACTTTTCTACTAACTCAGAACGGCTGGAAAGCGGGATGTGTACATGAAATGGCGAGAGCATTAGGAAAAACGGGGATGCTCTGTTCTCGCGGATAAATTGTCGGCAGAGATCACCTTCGAATTCTGTTCTAAACTGTCCTTCCCGGGGTTTCACATCGGGACTTCCTATGACACGAAATGAACCTGGACGTTGTGGACCTCCGATCTCCATTGCGAAATCGTATCCCTGTTTATTCGGCGCATATTGTGCTCCATTCCCAAGATGCCATTTCCCAACGTATCCTGTTGTATAACCGACCCTCTTCAACGATTCTGCAACGGTAACCGTGTCCAACGGTAGAGCCATTGTAGTTTGCGGCGTGCGTACCCTTTCGAATGGACGCCAGTGCCCGGGAATATGGGCAGTGATACCTATTCTCGCCTGATTTTGTCCGGACTGTACCGCGCATCTGGTTGGCGAACACACGGCCCCGGCTGCATAGAAATCCGTAAACCGCATTCCCTAGCTTGCCAGGCCGTCGATGTGGGGCGTTTCTACAAATGAGTTGCCGTAGCAACCTATATCCTTCCACCCCAAATCATCGATAAAAATAAATATGATATTTGGTTTATCAGCAGTCACGACTACTGAAGGAAGGAACAACAAAGCCAAGGCAGACAGCATCGTTTTCAAGCAATACATTGAATGTTTTTAATCCTAAAAAGTTATGATCTGCAGCATGGCCTATTCTACCATCACAAGTGACGACGCCAAAGTTTGGCTTTAAAACTGAGCCGCGGCCGATCCCAGCCCTTCAATATCGACCTCTACTTTTTGACCAGCACTTATCCATTTTGTCTGGACAACACTACCGAGCATAACAACCCACCCGGCAGGGATTTCATGCCCTCGAAGAGATTGTTCGTTGGCCAACCAAACCAGAGCCTCTAGAGGATGGCCGTTGATAATGTCTCTACCGAAACCGCTCCCTACATCCTGGCCATCGATCAACATTGTTCCACGTATGGAAGGTAAATCCAACGGCTTCCAATCGGTTACTGCCGTCCCCAAAACCGCCCCAGCACCGAAAAAGTCATCTGCCAACCATGTGTAACCGTCCGGAATCCGATTCTCAAAATCGTGGTATCTGTCATCAACAATCTCGATTGCAGCGTGAACTGACGCAATCGCATGACTGACCGATTCCAGTGTATGCGCACTTAAGGAAACAGGTATGGATTCCCCCAGCGTGACTGCAATTTCGCACTCCACTCCTACACGCAGGAACGAATCGAAGTCATAAACGCCCGTTTCTGTAAACAATGTCGAGTCAAAAATCGCTCCGCTGCAGGGATGCTCCATTCCAAGGTAATCCTGCATGATTCGCGTCGTACAACCTATTTTTGTTCCCACAATCATTCCGAATCCATCGGCAACCAACCGTTGGTTCAAGGCATCCTGTAATTTCATCGCTTCAGAAACATTCGTCGGTGACACACTAGGTGGCAATTCACCAATGGCCCGACAAGGCCTATTACGGCCCGCCCTCAACTGATCTAAAGCTCGCTGCCAGGCGTTTTCTCGATATTCTTCCGTCACTTGTGGTCTGCCATGTATAAAAAACTACGAACTCAATCTTTGGGGCTAAGCTATTATATCAGGGTCAGCATTAATCGCCTCTAACTGTCGAAGAGTATCGACCATGGATTTCTTACACATTCCCACCCGACCGAGCTGGGCTCTTCAATTGGAATCAGATCGGGACAAAATCCTGTTAGATCATACTCATTGGGAAAAGGAGTCTGCACGCTGGTGTCTGAGCCTCCTGCTGGCCTACTGTGATAACGAATCACTGAGTTTGGCAATGACAAAAATGGTAAACCAAAAACTTTCCCAATTCCAAGAAATGCGAGAGCTGCTGAAGTCTCAGGCAATCATCTTTACACGGCAACAACCGATTGGCTATGACAAACGGCTAAAAGAAATAATCGTTAAAAAAGAGCCCGATCGCGTCGTAGACAGGTTATTAGTTTCCGCTTTACAGGAGGCTCGCAGTTATGAGCGGTTTGCATTCATGGCAAATTGTCTTGCAGAAGAAACTTTGGCTGGGCATTATCAGAAACTGGTTAAAAGCGACCCGGAGAATTATTCAACATTCATTGACCTTGCAACTCACTATCGCGCTGAGGCCTACGTCTTCTCCAGACTTGATGAATTGGCTGTCTACGAGTCAGAGCTAATCAATACAGGCGGTGCTAAACCACGCCTTCACTCATAACGCGAACGCTATTTCGCCTGCGTTCCTCTCAATACACGGCCCGCCCGCGTACCGTTATGTTGGCCTTCCTCCAGCGTCACCTTGCCATTCACAATCACAAAGTGAATACCTTCGGGGTATCGAAACGGTGCTGTGTATTCGGCCTTATCGATTACCTGCTTTGAATCGAACAGAACCAAATCTGCTTTCTTTCCAATAGCAATAACGCCACGGTCATTCAGCCCAAGCTTGGCCGCATTCAGCGACGTAACCTTTTGCACCGCTGATTCAAGAGACAGGATGTTGCGTTCTCTCGAATAATACCCAAGTAGGCGTGGAAACGTGCCGAAATTTCTGGGGTGCGGATTGCCTTCACGCAAGGGGCCGGCAATTGCGTACGCGGAGCCGTCTGAACCGACGCTACACCATGGTTGCGTTAAGGCAAGCAACATATCGGGTTCGTCATGATGAGCAAAAACTGCGCTAATCCCGCCTCCATGTTCAATAAGCATGTCCAACATATCTGCAACTTTTCCTTCTTTCGTACCACGCAGCGCAAACACTCGATCCATAGTCAGGCCTTTATACTCATGTTCGCCGCTGATTAGCATGCGACTCCAATCTTTACCCACAGCCGTATAGTGGTTGTACCATCCTTCGATTCCCTCTTCCGCATCCCTGATGATCCGCTCGCGTGTCGCGGTTGACGCCAGACGCTCTAACATCTTTTCATCGCCGCCTTCATGAGCCCATGGCGGCACAATACTCTTTAGATTGTTATTACCCCGAGTATACGGATAGACGTTTGCCTGCACGTTGATTCCCCTTTCACGCGCCTCATTTATCATGGCCACAATCTTATCCATCTGTCCCCAATATTTTTGATCAGCAATCTTCAGGTGAATGATGTCAAGACGTACATCTGCCTGTTTGGCAATCTGGATAGCTTCTTCAACTGCAGCAAATACGCCAAGCCCTTCGTTGCGGATGTGAATCGAAAACAGACCATCGAACGGCCTGATCTGTTTGGCCAGTCGAATGACATCTTCTGTCCTAGCCAAAGAACCCGGAGGGGTCATCACTTGCGACGACATTCCACGCGCACCTTGAACCATCGCGTCACGCACCAACTTTTCCATCTCGGCCAACTGAGCCTCGGTAGGACGGGCAAAAGAATTACCCATTACACATTCCCAAACGCCGGCCAATCCTACATAACTGACAACGTTAACACTGGTTTGATGCTTCTCAATCGCCTCAAAATACTCCCCTAAAGTATTCCACCTGGCAATCCCAGCAGGCGTCATTACTGAACCGCCAGGTCGCTTCCCTAAAGCCGGACCGGCAGAAAACCCTTCCCCTAACACCTCGGTTGTGACGCCCTGATGAATCTTGCCAAGCGCACGCCCATCCCTCAAAATGAGCTTATCTGAGTGCGAATGGATATCAATAAATCCGGGAGTCAAAGTCAAACCCGATCCATCGATCGTACGCTGACTAGCGAAATCGAGATCTCTCCCGATGGCGACGATCCGATCGCCGCCAACCGCAACATCAGCCCAAAACCATGGTGTACCAGTCCCGTCGATGACCCGCGCATTTTTGATTAACAAGTCGACAGGTTCGTCCGGCACTGCATTTGCCGCCGCAATGGATGTTAGGAAAGAAAAAGAAAGAGCAATCGCGAGCGATAGCTGGCTGATCGTAGACATGGGGGTATCCTTCGAGTTTTTGTGAGGTCAATTCCATCGTAAACCAACTTTGTGAGTTCTGCACTTATGGCGCGGTCGATAGAATAGACAGCATGAAGGTGAAACAATTACAACGCGATATCCAATGGATCCTCGACTGCCCAGACCTCCTCGAAGGTGAAGCACAACACCTTCGATTGCAAAACATTTCAATATCCGCGGAAGATCGTTTCGAACCATTCACTCATAAAGTCGGTCGCTATTTCGAGCATTTAGTCTCCGTAATGTTGAGGAATTCCGCAGATCACGAATTACATGATCAATCCGTTCAAATCATTAGGGACGGCCGCACCCTTGGAGAACTCGACTTCGTTTACAGCGACCGAACAAGCGTGATTACTCACTGCGAGGTCGCGATTAAATACTACCTTTACTATCCAGATAACAATTCGACGGGCAGTCATTTTATTGGCCCCAATCCCGAAGACACATTTGAAAACAAAGTTTCACGGTTGATATCGCACCAGCTCCCTCTCAGTAACACGTATTACACTAAGGCAAAAAGACGGGAAACTTTTGTTAAGGGGTGCATTTTCTATCCCTATGGTTCGGAGTTACCTACGGCAACGCCTCTATATCTTTCCAGGGATCACCTTCGCGGAACATGGTTATACGCCCGAGACGTTGCGAATCTCGCCAACTACACTAACGCTGCCTACTGCATTTGCAGAAAACCGAATTGGCTTGCCCCCCCGATGGACGAAGACACATTCCTAAGCCCTCGTGCCATTGTTGAATGGGCTGAAAAACACTTCGAGCAGACTCCTCATCCTCTGATGCTCAGCAGACTGCATGAGCGGCAGGGAAAATGGGTCGAGAAGGACAGACTATTCGTAGTACCAGACCGATGGCCACATAAGCACTTATAATGTCGTGCCTGCCACCGCTACACATTTTCCTAAATGATTAAACGTGCAATTATCTTCGGACGATGTGATAATAAAGTGACTGTTAGTAAGGAAGCTCAAATGGCTAACTACAAATTGAACCGCCGGCAAGCGTTACTGGCTGCCGGAATGGGAACGGCCTCTCTTGGAATGCCCGGGATGGTCATGGGCACGGATCAGAGAGACGAAAGCGGGAACCCCGTCCGTTCAGAGAAATCCTGTATCTTTGTCCTACTCTGCGGTGGTCCAAGCCATGTTGATACATGGGACATGAAACCCGAGGCACCTGATACCATCCGTGGTCCCTATCGACCTATCTCGACCAAAGTTCCGGGAATGCGCATCAACGAAATGCATACCGAACTCGCGAAGCACACTGACAAATTCACTCTGATTAACTCGATGCAACACCCGGGAGCAATCAGCAATCACTTCGACGCCATGCACAATCTGTTAAGTGGCCAGTCCGTGAAACGAGTCCAACAGGGAGTGCCCGACGACCAACCATATATCGGTTCCTTTGTAGCGAAACACAATCCCAGTACACGCAATATCGTTTCCAATGCCTGGCTTATCAAATGTGTAGGCAGACCTGTTTTTTGTGCTCCCAACATTGGTATCGGTGGATATCTTGGCTCGGCTTACGCACCAGTTTTTGTTGGGTCCGAAAAGAACCATCCCGCGATGGACAACTTCGAGCCGCCTCAAATCTATGATCTTGGTGACGAAAAAAGGCTTGCTAAACGTCGCTCTCTCCTTGGTAATCTTGAGAGCGACATTCTTAGTCAGGACCCTCTGGGTGAAGACTGGGCGAACCTACGGGAATTAGGTTACGAAGCCATGACTCGTTCGGAAGGGCGCGAAGCCTTCGAAATGCAACGGGAGTCGGACACCATGCGTGACCGTTACGGTCGCCATCCATTAGGCCAGAATCTTCTGCTAGCCCGTCGCATGGTGGAAGCCGGAGTTCGGTTTGTAACAGTAAACGGATGGGCAGGGCAGGCCACCCACGACAAACAAGGGCCCCCTAGCAGTAGTTGGGATATGCACGGTGGCAATATGGGAATGGGTAACGCGTTTGGCTCCGGCTCTTACGGAATGAATTTCTGCCTTCCTCGGCTGGATCAGGCGTTAGCCGCTTTACTTGGCGATTTAGATGATCGCGGCATGCTCGACGATACATTAGTCGTCGTCACCGGTGAGTTTGGGAGAACACCAAAGATCCTTACGCAGCAGCCTCCGGGACGCCAACATTGGCCAAGGTGTTTTTCGTCGATCATGGCTGGCTGTGGCATCGCAGGTGGACAGGTCTATGGCAAGACTGATCGCCTCGCCGGTTACGTCGCTCATAACCCTGTCAGACCAGAAGAGTTCTCTGCGACCATCTACCATGCTTTGGATATACCTCTCAACGAACCGCAGAATAACACAGGTATCTCAAGGCCCATTACCACAGGCAAACCTATCATGGAGCTTTTTGGTTAGCCAAAGGTCATACAATTCTCATCCATGCATTCGCAATCATTCCAAAGAATCGCCTCACTGGTCACCACCGTCACTTTTATATTGCTCTGGTTTGGTGCTCCCCACATGTTTGCCGGGCAGTGGAAGGCAGGGTTCGCATCTACGGTAATTACTCCGTCAACACCTACCTGGATGGCTGGCTATGCCAGTAGAAACAGACCCGCGGACGGCAAGGTGAACGAACTCTATGCAAAGTCAATGGTTCTCCAGGACGCTAACGGTACGAAATTCGTTTTGGTCACGACCGATCTCATTAGTGTGCCCTATCCAATTCGAGATTATTTGCAACAGCACATTAAATCACAATATGGATTACCGCCTGAATCACTAATGATCAATTGCTCACATACGCATTGTGGTCCAGAAATCAGAATGACCCGCTGGTCGCTAGACGGGCTACCTAGTGAACGCCTGAAGGGTGCACAGCATTACCTTGCCAGCCTGCAAGCCAAGTTAAGCGGTGTAATTAATGCCGCCGTAAAGAAACTCGAGCCCGTCCAAGTAACCTATTGCCGCAGTCGTTGTGGCTTTGGAATGAATCGCCGTACACTACGCAATGGTAGTTATTCCAACTTCCCAAATCCTGACGGTCCCGTGGATCATGATGTACCTGTCCTCCGCATCACCAACAACCAGGACGTTATTCAAGGAATCGTGTTTGGGTATGCATGTCACAATACCACCATCGGCATCTATCAGTTCTGCGGAGACTACGCAGGATTCGCTCAGGAACAACTCGAAACATCTTATCCGGATGCCGTGGCTATGTTCGTCCTGGGAGCCGGGGCCGACATCAATCCTTATCCTCGAGGCTCAGTTGAGCTGGCCAAAACACATGGCAAAACTCTTGCAACTGCAGTAGAAGCTGCCTTGATGACCAAGCAGAACTCCTTGCCCGCAAAACTTACGCTTCATTACGGAAGAGCCACACTGGATTATTCGGACGCCCCTTCGAAACAACAGCTTACCGAAAGAAGTCAATCGACAAATTCATATGTATCCCTGCACGCTAAACGTCTCCTCAAGCAATTAAAAGAGCAGGGTAGTTTACGATCTCATTATGATGCTCCCATTCAGACAATTCAATTCGGTGATCAGCTCACATTGATCGCGCTGCCCGGTGAAACCTGTGTCGACTACGCTTTGCGACTAAAGGCAGAACTGGGACAACCTCACCTGCCTGGTCGCGTCTGGGTGGCCGGTTACAGTAATGATGTCTTCGCGTATATTCCTAGTCGTCGAGTATTACTAGAAGGCGGCTATGAAGCAGGTGACTCAATGAAGTACTTCACGACCGTCCTGCAACACGGCCCCTTCGCACAAAATGTTGAAGAACGAATCATCAGAAAAGTGCATGAACTCCTGAAGACGCCTTAGCAGCAACAGCTCACGTTCATCGACGTTTCCTCGAAACATGCGACGGTACGATTTCCCCAAGTAAAACGTATCACGTGTGACCGCTGTCGTCCCATTACCACTATTACAAAAGCGGCGAGTTGCAATTTCTCTTTTCACTCGCTGCTCAGGTTTGATAACATGAAAGGTGGAGGGGGTTCGTCCATGTTGAAATTCATTGCTAATAAACCGTGCCTGGGTGCCAAACTGGACCGCCGTGATTTCCTGACCGTTGGCTCTTTGGGTTTGGCAGGGCTAACTTTACCTAAACTACTCCAGGCCGAGGCACGTTCCGGCAAAAGCTCCCATAAATCTATCATCATGATTTATCTAACGGGTGGTCCGCCTCATCAGGATATGGTCGATCTTAAACCAGACGCACCTTCAGAAATTCGTGGCGAGTTTAAGCCTATCTCCACAAGCCTTCCGGGCATACAGATTTCCGAGCTTATGCCACGCACGGCAGCAATGATGGATAAATTCATCACGATCCGCTCACTGGTAGGCTCTGACGGGCGCCATTCGTCGTTTCAGTGTGCCACCGGACACCCATTTGCGAATCAACCTCAGGGCGGCTGGCCGGAACTAGGGTCCGTTTTGTCTAAGCTATATGGCCCAGTCAACGCAGCCGTACCTCCGACCTTGGATCTGTCGATGCACATGGAGCATCTGCCTTACAACTTGCCCGGAGCCGGTTTTCTAGGGCAAGCGCATGCCCCGTTTAAGCCAACCGGTGAATCACTGGCAGACATGAGCCTTGACGCCATCAATATCAGCCGCTTTGACAATCGCCGACAATTACTACAGCAGTTTGATAAAGGTCGCCGCGATCTTGACGTGTCCGGGTATCCCAAAGATGCGGACGCCTTTACGCAACAGGCACTCGATCTGCTAACGTCTAGCAAACTAGCGGAAGCTCTTGACCTGTCTAAGGAAGACCCGCAAATCCGCGAACGTTATGGAAAAGATGACCCAAATGTCCTGCCTTATTCCAGTAAGGGATATCAGGCCATCGTTTCTAAGTTTCTCACCGCCAGACGACTGGTCGAGGCCGGTGCCAGGATGGTAACCGTATCCTACGCCGATTTTGACTGGCATAGTTCTAATTTCACGCACGGTCGTAAAGTAATCCCCCTTCTCGATCAGGCTTTAACGGCATTGGTAAGTGATCTTCATGACCGTGGCTTACAAGATGATGTTACTGTGGTCGTATGGGGGGAATTCGGCCGAACCCCCAAAGTCAATCCCAAAGCAGGGCGTGACCATTGGACCAAGGTATGCTTCGCTATGCTTGCGGGCGGTGGGATGCCAACTGGACAAGTCATAGGGTCGACCAACAAGTTTGCTGAAGAAGCTATTGATCGTCCTGTACATTTCAATGAAGTCTTCTCCCAAATTTACTACAATCTCGGCATCGATCCATCTAGCATGACGGTAGAAGACCTAACAGGCCGGCCACGATACCTGCTTGAAAATTTCGAACCACTTCCTGAATTGTGCTAGGCTGAACCCTACTATTGCTCTTTGGGCGGATAAGGGTGACTCTACGGCCGGGACAAACGAAATCCACGATTTACAGGGGCAGTCATATGCAACACCTCTATGCTGTGTCGACGATAAACGAATTACAACAATTCAATCCGTCAGATTCTACCCAGTTACGGGTCGCAGGTTATTCAAACGCCGGGGATGGCGGAGGCGGTGACTTTTACTGGGACGATGAATGTAAAGCCGATGCCGATCATGGTCTGGTGATTCGTTCCAAGCATTCCGTGAATGGTCGCTGGCGCCGAATACCCTCTGCACGATTTGACGTCCGCTGGTTTGGCGCGCTTCCGTCGTCTGGTGATGTTTCGATTCAATTACAACGCGCCCTCGATGCCTGCCAACAGGGAGGAGCCGTCTATATTCCGTCCGGTGATTACACGATCCGCCGACCTCTTTTGGTACACCAGGGTTCAACAATTGTCGGCGATGGGCTTTTATCAGCCGTGCACTACCATGGCCCCGCCAATACAGCTTGCTGGAACGCTGCGACGCGGTCCCCTGCAACGGCAATGGCATTCCAGGGTCTCAATACACTCGTATACAACGATTCAACCTATGCATTCAGATTAACTGGTATGAGCTATAGCCGGTTTGACAATCTGTTCGTCCATCTCAGGGTAAAAAACACATCTGCCTATTACGGTCCGTCCAACGGCCAATCCCCGTATTACAATGTCTTTACCAACTGCCATGCTTCGGGACCGGGTGGCACTGCCAATGGGTGCGTAGGCTTCGACTGGGGCGCTCATGACGACGGTGATCTGGCTCCAAATGCCAATCAGGTGTTTGGGGGCCATATCAACAGTGTTGATATTGCAGTACGTTGTCAGGGCACAGGAAACATTTTCCACGGACAGGTTTTAGAGATGGTCAACGTTGGCTACGAGTTCGACCTCCCACCAAAACGATACAGTGCCACCAATCAGGGAATATCCAACGACGTCTTCGGATTATATGCTGAGTACGCCAAGCTGGTTTTCCATCAGAAGCATCCCACGTGTTACTTCGTTGCCCAAACAAGCATGGTGACCGGGCACGAGCAAATGTTGGAAAGCAAAAGCAAAGACAATTGCGTTTTACTTAGCAGTCATTCCGGACAGCTTCCAATGAACCGAAGTTTCTTCCAAAAGGCTGTTGAATTTACACCACTCAAGTTCGATTAAACGACGGTTAGTCGACGCGTTGGAATTTCGTTTTTCCCGCTCTTTTGGATACTACGTGGTTCAGGTTGTGCAAAGCCATTGCGATCAACCGTCCGAGCTCTAATCTCATATCGACCTGGTTTTAGGCCTTTTAGAACCGTGTAAAAAGATATCATGCCATATCGCAGCGGCCATGATATTGGCCTCCCGGTTTCCTGACTAAATCCCAGAATTCCTCTGGGGTCCGTACCCTTAGGAAGGACATCTTCCCAGATGGGCTGGTCAGCCAGTTCGCATTTTTGCCAGGAAGCATTCTGCAGCTCTGGCGCGTTGTCTTCCAATCGCCTGTCACCTGCCACAAGCTCACGCACCCAATACTCGACGCGAGCTAATCCGGAATAACCGTTGATTGCCTGTCCAGTGATGACGACAGGTTCTCCTGCCTTATATTCCGTTCTGCCTTTATCCAGATAGGCTGCCGTCTTCAGATAAGACTCCGGGTCGTTATTGTTCAGGGCATAGGTGTCATTGACGCGGTAATCGTTGGTTAGAAAGATCTGTTGTAACCACTTAATAGATTTGAATCCGTGTGCCCAAGGAACAATCATCCTAACTGGACCTCCCCGTTCCAAAGAAATCGGCTGATTATTCAATCGATAAGCTAGGAACACTGGCAACTCCCCTGGCGGAGTCTCCATGGCCTGTGTGTAACTCACTGACGATTGAAAAACTTGTTTGGGGTCGTTGTTGTGGAACCCACGAAAATAGACCCTTCTCACATTCTTCAGAACTCCACATTGCCGTAATACAACCGACAATGGTACTCCCTCCCACAGCCCCTGCCCAAGCGGCTGAGGAATATTAAGACATTGCATTGCCTTTATAAACTTGACGCCATGGGTTTCCCCAAGGGCGGCAAGCATCTTAAAGTTGAGTGGATTGCCGTCGGCCTTGCTAAACTGCTTTAACGCGGACGCCGGTTCTTTCACGACTCCGTTTTCAACGAACGGATCAGCCGTTATGTCCAATCGCCAGGATTCCTGCGTCAATCCGGCGTCAACTCTCTGCTGCCCCATTAATGTGTAAGGTTTGGGGTTTCCACGGGATACGTCATAAAAGTCTGAGCCTTCGGTGAGAAACGAGTGAGGGCAGAGCTCTTGATAGTCATTTTCGTCGTTTCCAGCACCATTAACTGTCTTGCCAGCCATAACAGCAGCCGTAGCAACTGCCGTCGTTCTGATTGCATCACGTCGATTGAACTTCACAACTCTAGTACCTCGTTTCAAAAATACACAGGTGTTTAGTAAGAGACTATCCATTCTAGGTTTAACACGTCGTGGTTCTCAAACCAATTCCCGGGGATTGTACTGCCATACATACAGGCTGGACTTCCATTACCCCAGTCTTGCAGGGTATCCTTAAGTAACAACCTTAACACTTACGGTGCCATCTCAATGAATCGACCAGCTTTTCCTTTTCTATTCATATTGACTGTCACGTTGCCCCCGATTTCACGCGGGCAAAGCACCTCAACGGTTGCTTTACCAAGTTCCGCAGAAGCTGATATTTCACTAGAGCAGTTAAAGGCTCTTGGCGCTAAACAGTCAACATTTTTAACCAGGGATTATCAGACTACAAAGACAGTTACGCCTAAACCTAAGCTTGCTGAATTTAAAAAAGAGATTTATCCGATTCTCAAAACTTCCTGCCTCGATTGCCATGGCGAAAAACTAACAGAGGGCAATATTCGACTCGACACGCTCGATCCCAACCTTCAAAAAGGTGCAGACGTCAGTTGGTGGATCGAGGTAATGGCTGTCCTAAGTAACGGGGAGATGCCACCTCCCGGTGAAGGTAAACTTGGAGATAACGATCGCGCCCGGATCATTGACTGGCTTTCAAGCGAAATCCAGGTGGCTTCGGCTGTACGAAGAGCCGAGGGAGGTCATTCATCGTTCCGTCGAATGACTCGGTATGAATACAACTATGCACTTCAGGACCTTCTCGGTTTACCCTGGAACTTCGCTAAGGATCTGCCACCAGAGGCATTTTCCGACGACGGTTTCCAAAATAGCTCCGATCTGTTGCATATGACGAGCAACCAATTCCAAACTTACAGAGATATCGCAAGAACAGGTTTGTTGAGAGCAACCTCACTCGGTGACCAGCCGAAAATGCTTCATTGGGGAATCAGCATGAAGCAGAATGCACGACTCGACCTTAAAAAACAACAGGAACAGTTGGACAAGAAACGGGAAGAATTCAAAGACGATCCTATAAAGCAAAAAGCCGAATTGGAAAAGTTACTCGCCTCCTTCCAAAATGTCCCACGTGGTGTTCATTATAAAAACCTTAAGACCGGACGTGCGGCACCAGCCAGTTGGGTCTATTACGGCGGACGGCACGCAAATCCATCGCAGGACTCACTGCCGGCCTTTCCTACTGAATACGAAGACGTCGTCGTGATCCCGCGTGGCCAACGCGTTTATGTAGAACTTGGTGATCGCGTTCCCGATGAAGGTATGTTGCGAGTGCGTGTCCGGGCATATGCCACCGAGATCGGCGACTCCGGACCGCCGAGCCTTCAATTGGAGTTCGGCTGGCGAGCAAGTAACGAGGGCAGGGCAGTACTACGCGTCAGCGAAAAAGACCTACTGGTAAAAGCAACCGTAGACGCCCCTCAAATCTACGAATTCCTTGTTCCCCTTGGCGAAATCTATCCACGGAATTCCGTCCGCGGTGTTAATAAAATGGGCCAGATGCCAAACCCTTCAGAATACATACGTCTTGTTAACAGTTCGGTGTCCCAAAGCAATATCGTTGTAGACTATGTTCAGGTTTCCACGCCAGTCTACAAACAGTGGCCTACTGCATCTCACAATCGTATTTTTATCCAAAGCAACCACCGACACGACGAGCAGGTTTATGCTCGGGAAGTTCTGGAGCATTTTATGCCCCGGGCGTGGCGGCGCACGGTCTCTAAAGAGGAGATTGATCGCAAGCATAATCTTTACATGGCAATAAGGCCTCAATGTGATACGCCTGAGCATGCCCTTATAGAAGTGTTAGCCACGGTTTTATCCTCTCCTAACATGCTCTATATAACTCGAGAGGAGGCCAACACCTCCCCAGGTCGCAAGAATCTTCTAAATGATTTCGAATTAGCTACCCGCCTTTCCATGTTCATTTGGTGTAGCGCACCTGATACGACCTTATTGTCGCTCGCGGAACAAAAGGAATTGCATAAACCCAAAGTCTTGAATGAACAGGTAAACCGTATGCTTCAAGACCCACGCGCAAACCGCCTCTCAAAACATTTCGTACACCAATGGCTTGACCTGAAAATTCTGGAATTTCTCACGATTGATCGAAAAACACGGCCCCAGTTTGATGCAATCCTCAAAGAAGCGATGTTACAGGAACCGGTTTCAGTCTTCCATGAGACACTTTCCCAAAATGAAAGTGTTTTGAATTTCATTCATGCTGATTACACCATGGTCAACGAACGACTGGCATCCCATTATGGAATCGAAGGTGTTTATGGCAATGAGTTCCGTCGTGTTACTCTCGACTCAACAGGTTCACGCGGTGGAGTTTTGACTCAAGCAGGCCTCCTTACCATGAATTCAGCAGGAAAGGATTCCCATCCCTTGAAACGGGGCATTTGGCTGCTCGAGTCCATCCTAAACGACCCACCTCCACCACCACCTCCAGCGGTACCTGAAATCGATCTAGCAGATCCCGAAATCGCCAAAATGACACTCAAAGAACGAATCGAAGACCATCGCAATCACGCCGCTTGTAAATCTTGTCATTCCAAGATTGACCCGTGGGGCATTGCTTTCGAAAACTACGATGCCTTGGGCAAATGGCGGACAGAGGTAGAAGGAAAACCTATCGACGCTTCAAGCAAGTTATTTAATAATCAGGAACTGAGCGGCATGGACGGCCTTAAACGCTATTTACTAGAGCACCGTCAGGATCAGTTTACGCGTGCCATGGTTTACAAGTTGACCACCTTCGCCCTTGGGCGTCCCCTCACATTCGCTGACCATTCAAGTGTCGACCGTATTACCGCTGAAGTCAGGAAACACGAAGATCGGCTGGCGACCATGATTACACTTATTGTTGCTAGTGACTTATTTCACACCAAATAGAATAATAAAAAGAGGTGGATCACCTCGACAAACTTAATCAAGAATAAAATTGCCATGACTATTAACTTCAATTCTCTGGATCGCCGACGCTTTCTCCGAGGCACGGGTGTTGCTTTGGCTCTACCGGTTTTCGAATCCGTGCAACACACAGGGTATGCTGACGAGTCACAGCACAACCCGAAGCGTTTCGCCTGTTTCTATTTTCCTGACGGGGTGCCGATGCCTTTACCTGAAGATCCGGCATACAAGGACTGGCTATGGTTTCCACACGGCCATGGCAAGGAATTCACATTCACAAAATGTTTTGAACCTCTCAAAGCCATGAAGGACGATTTCACCGTCCTATCTGGTTTTTCGCACCCGCCAGGGCGGATAGTGCATGGCCATAACAACGCTGATCAATTCCTTACCGGAGCTGCAACCGGTGGCGGGGACATGGACTATAAAAACACGATTTCCATCGATCAACTTTATGCAAAACAGGTCGGTGATGAAACACGTTTTTCCTCATTGGTTATGTCCACGGATGGTGGTACGGGAACTGCACGTGGGGCCCATACGATCTCATACAATCAAAATGGCCGAGCGATTCCTGCCGAACACCGCCCCAAACGTATCTTTGACATGCTTTTCGTCAAAAGCGATGGCAATGCAGCAAGACGACTCGCACTCAGCCAAAGTGCGTTAGATGACCTTTTGGTGGATGCAAAGTCCCTACGCAAAACGCTCTCTGCGAAAGATCAGGTGCGTTTCGACGAGTATCTTGAATCGGTGCGAGAAACCGAAATCAAAGTTGAAAAGGCCAAGAAGTGGATCGACCTGCCACTGCCCACCGTAGATGTGGATCACTTAAATCTTGAGGTCACTCCCGATGAACCACGGGAATATTTACGCACGATGTACGAGTTAATTTATCTTGCCTTCCGGACCGACTCAACACGTGTCGCTACGTACCAGATTGGCCGGGAAAATGGCGTGGGAAAAAGCGACTTGTTAGCCCGCGCAGTTGGCTATAACCTCTCGCACGCATTATCACATGAAACAAAAAATCCCGGCGGATGGGAACGATTCGGCATTTACTGCGCGTTTCTGCACGAAGAGTTCGCTCGTTTCGCACAAAAGCTTAAAGACACACCAGAGCCGACCGGTTCAGGGAACATGCTCGACAATACCTTGCTGTTCTTCGGGTCAGCCTCCAGCGCGTTCCACCTTTCAAGAAACTACCCTCTCATCCTAATGGGCGGGAAGAACATGGGATTCCAGCACGGCCAATATATTAACAACGCCGGCGCTAACCCACAGGGTGGACCATGGGATGGTGGTCAGGAGCCATGGCAGAAAGACATTCAGAAAGAAGATAGTCCATTAGGAAATGTCTTTGTAACGATACTCCAGCAATTGGGTGTCAAGGTCGATAAATTTGGCGGAAGCAACGGTAAGGTAAGCCAACTCACTACTTGAAGCCATTGCTGACTACGGGAGGCCCCAAATATCTGGCTTGCCTATCACGTCACTTCTCTTGGAATCGCTCGCCCAATGCCGATCCGTTTTTACCAATTTGACGTGCTAGCAAAAAGTTCCGTTCGAATAATCACGCCATATTTAAATTCTACATCCATTGCCACCACCTTCGGGAATTCCGATCCCTATGACTAAATTGCTTACTTGCAAATTGCAACTTTTATTAGTTCTCTGCATGACTGGTGAACCATTAGTTGCGTCCGACACTGATGCACTTTCAACACGTCACAACTTCACGTTAAACGGCCATCAGGCCTTTACGATGATTCCTGCTAAACTCGATGAAACTAAGCCAATTCCATGGGTATGGTATGCTCCCACGCTAGGCACAGGACTTCCCGGGAAACATGAAGCCTGGATGTTTAATCGTCTCCATGAAGCGGGAATTGCGATCGCAGGGATCGATGTCGGCGAATCCTACGGTAGCCCAAAAGGCGCCACGCTTTATCAAGCTCTGTATAAGGAATTGTCAAATCAACGTGGTTTTGCAAAGAGGCCTGTATTGCTAGGTCGTAGCAGAGGAGGCTTAATGTTGTATAGTTGGGCCGCCCGTCATCCGACTCTTGTCGCAGCTATCGCCGGGATCTATCCCGTATGTAACCTGACAAGTTATCCTGGTGTCAATCGGGCAGCGCCCTCTTACGATTTAACACCTCAACAACTGACAGACCGGCTTGAAGAGCTGAATCCAATTAACATAGTACGGCCGCTCGCCCTTGAAAAAACCCCTATCATGCATATCCACGGAGACAAGGATAGCGTCGTGCCATTAGAACCCAATTCCCAATTGCTAGTTAATCGGATCAATGCCCTGAGCGGCAACGCTAAAGTTCAAGTTATTGAGGGGCAGGGACACAATCTTTGGGAAGGTTGGTTTACCAATCAGGAACTGCTTGATTTCATGATCAAGCACGCTCGTACAAACCAGTAACAAAAACGGAAAAGCGCTATTATTTAGTGAATAAAAAGCATACATCCCTGATCACGATACTCTCCATTACGCTTTGCCTCCAAACCGTAGGCGCGCAACGCTGGCAAGACCTATATAAACCCGTAAAGAAAGCTGAGTTGCCTTGCCGAGTTATGCCGCCCGTTGCAATCACGAGTGGCGTTAAATATCCCGTCATCCTGTCGCTTCACGGTGCGGGAGGAAAAGGAACCAACAATACCTCACAGTTGAAAGTTTGGAACAAGCAACTTAGCGAAACCGCTATTCGCAAAAAGTTTCCTTGCTATGTCGTGGCACCTCAGGTGGCTGAACTTTGGAATCGAGTACACTACAATCAGGTCAAAAAGATCATTGCCGGGTTACCCCAAGCCGACAAGAATAGAATTTATGTCCTCGGCCACTCGATGGGGGGCCATGGGACTTATATCTTCTTGCAGTTTGAGAAACATTATTTCGCCGCTGCTGCGCCTTCCGCTGGTACGGGTCTTCGCTCAACCAAAGACTTTATCAGCCCCGAAAAACTTAAGCATTATCCAATTTGGGCATTTCATGGTGATCAAGACAGCGTTTGTCCATTTAGCAGACAACAGATATTGTTTGAGCATCTAAGTAAGATCGGTGGAAATCTGAAATTGACTATCTGGAAAGGTGACAACCACGGAGTCTCTGGGAAGTTTATACCGGGAGCGAACAACGGTGAGACACTCTATTCGGCCGACCATTGCGACCGGGAGGACGATCTTTTGACATGGCTCTTTAAGCATTCACTTGATGAGTAACTGCTTATTTTGGGCGTCTAAACTCCCATAAGTCCACGCTTCTTCGTTGCGCCGGTTTCCTCGATTGTATTGGCCATCTATAATAATTTTTTGATTTAAATCGAATGGTATCGCGTCTTCGGCGTGAACACCAAATAATTCCCTAGACAGGACATCTCTATGACGCCCAAACGAAAAACCAACCGCCGCCAGTTTGTCGGTGGCGTTGCTGCTGGCTCCGCAGCACTAATGCTCGGCCGTGGCGAACGCGCGCAGGGTTTTACTTCCGCCAATGATCGCCCAGTGTTCGCAACGATTGGGTTGCGAAATCAGGGTGTTACTATCACCAATAAGTCGACCAAGTTCGCCGATTTTGCAGCGCTCGCAGACGTAGACTCAAAGGTTCTCGGAAGTAACGTTGAGAAACTTGCCAACCGTCAAGGCAAAAAACCCGACTCCTACGGCGACTACCGCCGAGTCCTCGATCGTAATGATATCGATGCCGTGATGATCGCCACACCTAACCATTGGCATACCAAAATTGCAATTGAAGCCATGCTGGCTGGTAAGGATGTCTATTGTGAAAAACCCCTGACACTTACGATCGCAGAAGGGAAGCTCATCGAGAAAGTCGTCAAGAAGACAGGCCGCACTTTTCAGGTCGGCACTATGCAGCGTACGGAATCCGGTCAGCGATTTCTGCAAGCGATCGCTTTAGTCCGAGCCGGCCGCATCGGCACAGTCAAAAAAGTTACCTGCGGGATTGGTGGTTTTGGACCTTCCCCCGTCATCCCTGAAGCGCCTGTCCCTACTGAACTGGACTGGGATACGTGGCTTGGCCCCGCGCCTAAAGTCGCTTACCGCGCACTACCTGAAATCCGTAAGGGTTATGGCGGTGGTGTTCCACTTTACAGTAATTGCCATTACGCGTTTCGTAACTGGCATGCCTATTCGGGAGGCAAGCTTACCGACTGGGGTGCGCACCATGTGGATATAGCCTGCTGGGCCATTGGAGCAAGCGAAACCGGCCCTAGCAAAATCACTCCCCTAAATTATGCCTTCGATGTCGATTATGACAAAACCGGCAATCCAACCGTGGACGACAAATACGATATTGCGATTAGCTACAACATCAAGGCAGATATGCCAGGCGGAGTTGAATTACTTATCACCAATGAAGGTGATAACGGAATTCTGTTTGAAGGCACCAAAGGTCGATTCTTCGTTAACCGCGGGAAGATTGTCGGAAAACCTGTGGAAGATCTGGCAAGTGATCCTTTGCCGGGCGGAGCGATCGATGAAGTTTACGGTGGTCCCGTACCGGAAAATCACACGCTTAACTTTATTCAGGCGATTAACGCGGGCAAGCAGCCCATTTCCGATGTCTGGACACACAACCGAATGTTGGAAATCTGTCACTTGTCAAATATAGCGATGCGGCTTGATCGAGCTCTCGAGTGGGATCCGAAAAAGCGCGAAGTTATTGGAGATGATTTGGCCAACTCATTCCTGGCGCGTGAAAACCGCAAGGGATTTGAAATTAACATGTAAACAGTGATCACTGTTCACCAATGAGTACAACTACGTTCCGTTCAAAGCGGGGCGTAGTTTTTTGTTGGAGTACTTACTCAATGCCCGAGTCAGCTTCCGAGTTAAACCGCGAACTTGGCACACTCGAGGCGATGATGTTGGGATTGAGTAGCATCATCGGCACCGGCGTGTTTGTCTGCTTAGGTATTGGGGCTAAATGCCACTGGAAATCTCGTCCTTCTCGCGATGATTGGTGCTTCATTTCTCGCAATGTGTAATGGTATTAGCAGTGCTCAATTGGCGGCTAACCACCCGTTCGATAGTGGAATGGATGAATAAGGGTACCGCTGGCTAAATCCCCGGCCAGGCTTTACTGACGACTGGATATTTATGTTCCCAAAGTCCGCTTCCGCCGCAACATAACGATTCTATCGATCACTGCGTAAATTCTGAGGACTCGTCAAGAGTTTCTCGACGATGTCGACGGGGCTGTGTATTCTAACTATATTCGGCTCATGCAATTTGAAATTGGTCACCCGGATCAGCAGGCTTTTTCTTAAAAACTCCATTGCACCCGACATAAGGAAAAACGATTCATTGGGATTCTTTGACCACGCTCGATATGTCGAATTGACCGTGCATTTCGAATGCAATCTCCGCTGTGAGCATTGCATGATTGAAGACACGATGAAAAGGCTTCGTCCGGAGACTCTGGAGTCGCTTTACGAAGTGATAGAAATCAATAAGAAAAGCGACAAATGGGACGGCATCATTTTTACTGGTTCAGAGGTAACACTTTGGGCTGAACTTCCAAGGTTTGTGGCTATCGCCCGCAAAAACGGTTTCAAAAAAGCACGTATTCAGACACATGGCATGCGATTAGCCAAAAAGGAATATGCTCGAAAGTTAATTGATGCCGGCGTGAACGAGTTTTTCATTAGTGTGACCGCGGGTGATGCTGCCACTCATGATGAGATTACTCAAGTCCCAGGCTCCTTTGCGAAGACAATGGCGGCCTTCGAAGTATTAGACGAATTCAACGACGTGGACCTTATTTCTAATACAGTCATTACCAAACGTAGCTACAAACAGCTTAGGACGATTGTCCAAAATCTTTCTCATATTAAAAATCTTGTGCAAATGGATTTTTGGAATTACTGGCCGATGAGTGAAGTGGACGAAAAGGATCTCATCGTAGAACACCTCGAACTTCTGCCATTTATCCGAGAGGCATTAACACTCGCAGTAAAATACGAACGGTCCGTGGAACTGAAAAATTATCCAGAATGCCTGCTAGGAAACCTTCACACGTTTCTCATCAATGATCAGCCCAAGCTCTACATAGACAAATCGTTCTGGACAGAATTCGAGAAGAACGGTTTCCACCAGTGCGTTTTTAAAAACGAATGTCAGGCCAAACAGTGTTTAGGCCTGAATACAGCCTATATTAACAAGCATGGATTCCACGAAAATGATCTCCTTCCGTTTGCTTAATCCCCCAATCATGGCAGGCAGTCCGATCGAATTAATCTTTAACCCACGTGAAAATATTGAAATTACTAGATTCCTTGAATAAGTTGCCTGGCAATTTCCGAACCGAACAATCTGTTAAGTTCGTTGCTGGCCAAATACTGAATCAACGTTGGCTGTTTTCTACTAGCATCGATAAGCTTCCATCTATCCTCCAACTCTTAGAACGCTACGACCTTCCCAGATGTGCCTTAACGCTCCAGAACTGTTTGAAGGGACATGCAAATTTTGTGCATGTGGGCATGGAGCACTCAGAAGAACGTACCCTCATTAAATTGTACCTAGAGTCAGAAAATCCAGAGGCTACCGAGGATTGCAGGTTTATCGCATGCAAATGGGCATCGGGAGAGTCAAGTTCTGTCGTAAGCACAATGTACCGAGAAGTAGCAAATGCAACACCCGGTATCGTGAGAGGTAAAATCCTCCCTATGCTGAAGCAACACGACGTTAGACTAGATTCATTGCATCCATTAATCGAAAGTCTCGGTGCGGCACTATTTCCCGCAGACCTAAGGTTGCTTCATGTTCGAGATCAGAACTCGAGTCGAATATCATATGATCTTAATTTCTATGACTCAGATTTTTTAGTTGAACAGTGTGAGGAACTCCTTCTAGAAGCTACAAGACACTGCCACATATCACAAACAAATATGGCTAAGGCCTTGTCTGAGATTCGCAAATATTGCATTGGGCATATCGCATTAGGCTTTACCGCCGAACAGAGGTTTTTTATCACCCTCTATTACTCTCCTGAATGAACCACATATCCCAGTTTGCCACTTAGAGAATTCCAGTTAATGAACTTATTTCCACATGAAGAGCTGGCTGACGTTGATGACCCGCATCTCAACTATTGCCTTTGGCCTTACACGCCCCAGCCGTTCAGCCACGAGCAACTGAGATCCATCAGTCTCTTGAACAAGTCTTTTGCCCTATCATCCGTTGAAAACGTTTTCCACGATCTGACGGCCTCGATCTCACACGCGATAGGAAAGTTTAAAACCGTATGGGGAGTAAAATGGAACGGACGTGAATTTGAATGGGAACTCTACTTCTATGATTATGCCCGACGCGATCGGCAAGTTTCGGTGACTAGTTTGTTTCATGCGATCCAAGACGTTCTTCCGTTAGGCTCCGGCATTAGTATCGATGAATCCCTCCCATATTTCATGTTTTCATTCAACCTCTCACCATCATGGTCGCCGAGAGCTCAAATTGAAGTTGTCAATTTATATTTAGGCAATCCGGGCAGTTATGTATCCTCGGGATTGTCATATAAAATTACTCGGAAAGGTCGAGAGTTCGCCAACCTTTACAGTTTCTTTAACCCGGAAAAACACAGAGAAGAAATCATCGGGAAATTGGAAAGCTCTGCCTTCGGTGACCCAACCAGTCACCTGGCAAAATTACATTGGCTGCAGCTTTCGGAATGTGACACGATCTGTATAGCTAACAAGGAATCCTGTGATACTATTTATTATTCGGGTATTAATGTTCGACAACTACTCTATTTCTTCAACGCATTAGACTACCCCGCTGACTTAATTGAATATCTTTCGTTGCGACGAGATTTATATCATCATCTGCTGTTCGATGTCGGCATGGACTTCATAACGGATCGTTCCGGGGTACGCCTCCTTAAAAGTGGCTTTTACGGTGTTTTCTGATGACGGAAAGAATTCTTCATGATTGATAAATATGCTTGCCCTGTACGAATCGCTCGTGACCAATACGAGTATCTTATCGTTGATGAATTTCTTCGAACGCTGATCGACGTTCAATCTGTCAATTACGTCCTTGAAACGGGTATGATCGATGACCTTACGGATACTTCGGCAAATTCTCTGCCAAATCGTCCGTCCGTTGATCCCGACTCCTTACTTTCCAAGATATTGTGCGCCAACGGTGTACTCACGGTGTGCGATGGTAAATATCAATTGTCGGACCGATTCGAGACGGCATTGCGATATCGGGATTACCTTCAAACTAAAATCGATTTCATCCAGTTGGTAATAAACGACTGGACACAACGATTTGCCTCACTCATCACTGAGAAGACAGAGTTTATTAGTAATTCCAACCTATTCGGAGTGTTCGATTACTCTAAAGCTTTGAAAACGACACCGGAGGCTCTTGCTGAAACTGGAAGCTGGGTAAAACTTACAACGGGCCTTACTCGCTATGAATCTGCCATTCCGTTGGACCACCTTGACTTCTCTAAAACGCAAAGGCTTCTAGATGTCGGGGGCAATAGTGGCGAACTGGCCAGACAAATTTGCCATCGCAATTCACATCTAAGTGCTACGGTTTTCGACCTTCCTGGGGTTTGTGATTATGGCAGGCAGTATCTACAAACTCTCCCTGGTGGGGAAGCCGTAACATTTATCGCAGGCGACCTACGCGCAGCTAAGCTTCCACAAGGATACGACACGATTTTTTTTAAGTCCGTGTTACACGACTGGCCAGACGTTGTCGTGGAAAATGTATTGGATCAGGCCGTGAAAATAATTAAAAAATGCAAGGGCCGTGTGTTTATTTTCGAACGGGTTTCTAACGGAGATCTACCATTAGGGAACAGTTGTGCAATGCTCCCGGCCATTAGTTTTCATGACTACTACCGCAACTGGCAATGGTATGTTGATTTTTTCCAGGCACGCGGATGTAGGATTGAAGAAATGAAAATTATCCGTATCGATATGGAATTCATTCTCATAAGCATTGCTCCCGGGGTTTGAACAGACTTTGATTTCTCCAGGATTTAGGTAAACCCATATGAGTCTCAGTATCAAACAATTGAACGGCTTCTTTAATTTAGCAACGTTAACGCGACCGAATGGCGAGTTGTTGTCCTCGGGCCTGAGCTTACTTCGCAGAGAAGAGATCAACGGGATCCTCGTGCAAAATATTTTCTCGACCAGCGAAGCGTCGACACTGACTAACCGATTAGAACAAGAAGAAATACCTTTCGTGAAAACATGGTTCCCGCAAGCCTTTCACGCGTGGTTTCTTGGCCGAAATCTTAATCTAGAATCCGAGGACCTCACGAGTTATTTCCAACAAGTTCCTACTCATGAAGGCCACCTAGCGGACCTTTTCAGGGGAAATCTGGATCTACAATCACGTCTTTTCTCAGTTCTCGCCGATCTTGATGGCCATGTGCCCTTCCGCGCTGCCCCAGGACCGACCGCCGATCAACGGTATATGGTTACCACCCTCAGGGCTCACAAACAGTCCGGTTTTATTCCTATTCATTGTGACAATGAGCAAGCTATACGCCCGTCTTTTTTACACTTGCGAAGTGTCATCTCTCCTCCAATTCTTTCGTTCGTTCTTTGCCTACAACCCCCACTCTCAGGAGGTGAGCTTGAAATCTTTGCAAGACGAGCTGACGGTATACCGATGGCAGTTGAAAAAGAAAGTGAAAGAATGAGAGTAGAATTAGCGGACGCACCGTCAGTCAAGTTCTCTTTATCAGCAGGAGAACTCATTATTATTAATTCCGGTAAGTATTATCACCAATTATTACCCGTCGAGGGCAATAGAAAACGTTGGACTGTTTGCAGTTTCTTTGCGCGATCCAGCGACGATAAAAGTAACTATTGTTGGGGATAATCTGGCATGACTGAGTTTCTATATTTTGAACCACTTTTGGACGCCATCCGTAATGGCTATCCTGGCCGTGATGTCCACTTTGGACTCTGGAATTGCAACCCTCCAAACCTGACCTTTTCTGCCGCACAGGAAAACCTGACTCGAGAAGTGGTTTCAAGGCTCGGGATAACAAAAGGAGAGCGGGTTTTAGACCTAGGCTGTGGGGTGGGTGGGACGATGAAGTGGATCAACAGCCATTTCACCAACGTCCACATTACCGGAATAAACTCCTCAATTCAGCAGTTAGAGATTTGCAAGGAATTAGTACCCATAGCAGGAAACTCTATCGATCTCAGATTGGGAGACGCTTGCAAATTCAAACACGAGCAAACGTTTGACAAGATCGTATGTCTTGAAGCAATGTTTCATTTTGATAGTCGGCGCGAGTGTTTGCAACGAATGTATACCGCATTGCGTCCTGGTGGTACTTTCGTTGGAACCGATATTCTTTTTACTCGCGGCAATATTCCCGAGGGAGATTTTGACGATCTTATCAAGACACTGCAGTTTGGCTACGGCCCGTGGCCTCAGCCCGAACTGTCTGTGGACGAATTAGTGGCCATGCTGTCTTGCTGCGGTTTCATAGATGTGTCTTGCACCGAAGTGACGAAAGAAACTATATCTACACATGAGTTTACTGCACCACGAGGGCTAGCTTGGGACGATGCAACAACAAAAGATTCCGAACCTTTACTTGGTGCGGCTTGTGCATTGCGTACACTCCACCATCAAAAAGCACTTAGCTATGTTTTGGTTTCGGCTACTCGTCCAGTGTCATCTTCTGCCGAGCCGATGGAGCTGCAGGTATGAGTCCGCTTAAGAGAACACCAACGCGTCGCATTGCCTTAGTCTGCATGACTCCCGTTCCCGACACTGACGAGTTGGGCGGCATCCGACTGCCGAGTTATGGCATATACCGCATTTTAGCATCGTTGCTCGCGGATGAGCGATGTAGCGATTCAGAAGTTAGTCTCATTGACGTGGGAGAGCCGAATGTCGCAGAATACGTCCAAGCAATCGTTGCGTTAGAGCCTGACCTGATTGGAATGTCTGCATTCCTCTGGTCTACCCCCTGCCTGGTCGCAGTTGCACGCGAAGTTAAGCGTTATCTCCCAGATTGCATCATTGTCTTCGGTGGGCCATCGGCTCGCACTGCGATGTTCGATCTAGCCCCCTACTCACCAGCCTCCGATTATTTAGATGCTTTAGTAACCAGTGAAGGAGAAAGAATATTTAATGAAATCGCCTCGCTACCGGAACTAAGCAAGAACAAATTAGCAAATGTGCCGGGATTGACTATTCCTCGGGGGACCGGCTGGCATCTCACGGGCCCCGCTACCAAGACGGACTGTCTCGACTCTATCGCCTCGCCTTATCAAATGGGCCTTATGGAAAACCGCAGTATCGCCTACCTGGAAACCTTCCGGGGCTGCCCGCTGAGCTGTAGCTTTTGCGAATGGGGTGTAAGTGATGTAGCTAGCACCGTGTTCTCCAAGGAATATATTCTCAAGGAGTTTGAAGCCTTTAGCAACTTAGATGTACACGCCGTTTTTCTCTTAGATGCCGGACTCAATCTTAATAAACAAAGTTTCAATAATCTCTATGAAGCACAGACCGAATCGGGGTTTCTTAAGAACACACAATTTTGGGCGGAAATATATCCATCGCACGTTACCGACAAACATTTGCAATTTTTAGAAGATGTCGGGACGTCGTACCTCGGGATTGGGCTTCAATCGCTTGACAAAGAAGTACTGACTGCCTTAAACCGTCCTTTTAACAGCCAACGTTTTGACAGCGTTGTGAGGTCACTTGCATCCGTTGCCAAATGTGAACTACAGATTATTTTTGGGCTGCCCAGCGAAACACCGAAGGGATTTCTCAGAACACTCGAGCATGCGCTCTCCCTACCGGTTGCCGTCAGGGTTTACCATTGCCTCGTGCTGCCAGATGCTTTGATGACGCGTGGCAAGCCTGAGTGGAATATCGAATTTGATACTGATACTCTAGCGATGCGTTCTTGCACAGGTTGGACTGAGAAGGATCTGCTTGACATGCGGAATCTACTAACAGATAAGGTCGAAGCATCCAATGGTTTGGCTGGAGATTTTTGGTGGTCTTTTCCGCGGCAGGTATCGTGAACGGATCTATGACGAATAACCTCGTACAACTCTCTAATGCTAATACTGCAGTTGAAACTAACTGGGAGCGATCTGCTGGAACACGAGTATGTTTGGTAGCGTTATATCCTGAGCGGGATCAAGCGATGCCCCAACAACTATCAAACCATGGGATGCGGATGATCCAAGCCTCCCTTTTAGCAGCTGAGATCCGTTCTCTCGAGTTGTTAGCACTCGATTTACATTACGCCGATGTCGAGACCACCGCCGCTGCCATTATTGACTTTGGCGCAGATATCGTCGGGTTTTCCACCTTTATTTGGTCCTTCGAATTCTCCCTAGCCGTCGCCACGCTTGTGAGGCAGCGAAAGCCGGATTGTTTGATTGTCTTTGGTGGCCCATCCGCGAGACCAAGCATGTTTGAACTTCGGAGATATCGGGAATGTAGTTCGCTCGTAGATGTGTTAGTGATCAACGAAGGCGAAGAAACATTCGTCGAGATTGTCAGTTCACCTAAACGCGACCGCGATTCCCTAATCAAGCTTAAAGGCGTCTCCCTTTGTCGCGGCGGTCAGTGGACTTCTCACACCCCCAGGCCACTAGGCGATCTTAACCTGCTACCTTCTCCTTACGAGATGGGTTTGGTACCCGAAGGTGGGCTCGCCATGCTCCAAACGTACCGGGGATGCCCGTTTACATGCTCGTTCTGCGAGTGGGGCGTTCTTGAGTCACCCAAGAGGGTTCGTACGACCGAAAACCTGGTTAGAGAATTTGAAGCTATGAATTCTTTGGCGAAAACAGGGGCTCTGATTGTGGATGCTGGCCTGAACCTCAATGAGAACGCGTTCCGACATCTTAAAAGCGCGGTAGAAGTTTCCGGTTTCTTTGAGAATCGTCAGTTAATTTGCGAAGTTTACCCTGCCCGATTAAAGCAAAATCATTTCGATTTTCTTGAGGGCATTGGAAGTCCTTACGTAGGAATGGGTTTGCAGTCTTTCGATAACGATGTGCTCGCCCACGTCGAACGATCATATGATGAGAGTCGCTTTGAAGACAATCTCAAGAGGCTCACTGAGAACAACTCCGTCGCGTTAGAAATCATTCTCGGGTTACCGGGTGACTCGCCAGAGCAGTTTAGGCGAAGTTTCGAACGTGCTCGTCGCTACCCATGTGCACTTCGTGTTTATCACTGTGTTGTCTTACCTTCAGCACTAATGGTGCGAGCCCCTAGCGAATATAACATGAAGTTTGATGAAAGGACTTTAAAGATGATCTCGTGCCTGGGCTGGACGGCCGACTCAATTATACGAGAGGCCGAGTATGTCACGCTACGCGCTAACTCCGAGGGTGGACAGGTTGGTGAATACTTCTGGGTATTCCCTCCGCCAGTTACTAGATGACATAAAATGCTTCACTAGTCGCTTATTATCGACAATACCTTTTGCAATCGCTCCTGCGGAGAGTCCGTGATCGATATAGTTACGTCGGCAGACGGATATATACGATCCCTTTGTACGACGGCAAGCTCCGCTACAAACAGCAAATAATTATCTAGATATGTCTGCAGCCAAGAAAGCATTTGGATGCCGCCATCCACTGTCGTATTGTTTTACAATTGCAAACACTTACGAGCGAGACAAATGTCCGCGGGAGTGTCTAGCCATACTAAACCATCTATCAGTTCACCTAAGCGGCTTTGTTCATAACCAAACGGCGATTCCAAAAATATGATTTCAGCCGGTTTGATAACCTCATGCGTCTGTGGATCTTTTACCGAGACCCCGGAAGAAAGGGATTCTAGCGCCCTGACGGTATGTGGTAATTCCATCTCATCGGCGTTCGCGCCATTTAGAAACCACCGCTGTATGGTTTGCGGATCAGCCTCGGTGTAATTATCAAAATGATCCATATGAACGACCGCGGCAGAGGGAAGCAAGGCTTCAAGCTCGCGAGCAAAAGTCGTTTTTCCGGACCCGCTGGCGCCCGAAATCGAAATAATAAATCCCATACTGCAGCGTCTGTTATGAAGATCAAAGATGACTAGACTAATAAGAGCAACCTTATTTATCAATTATCTCCTGACACTTCAGCACAACAAGAGTGAAAATATGAGTGGCGACAAGGACTCACTAGCCGTGCGTCGAATCGTAATCGTTGGAGGAGGGACGGCGGGATGGATGACCGCTGCATATCTCGCCAAGTTCACACACTTAAGCGAATGTGAAATAACCTTAATTGAATCCCCTGATCAACCCACCATCGGGGTAGGAGAAGCATCTATACCTAGTTTGGTAAGATTTGTGAGAAACCTCGGCTTCGATGAAGTGGAGATGATGAAGTATTGCCATGCAACCTATAAACTAGGAATAAGGTTTGACGATTGGACTGGAAAAGGTAATTCGTTTTGGCATCCATTCGGAGTTTGTGGAAGCCGAATAAATCACGCTGACCTTTTCCATTTCTGGTACCGCGAGATTTTCAATGGCAACGATGAAATTGCTAACTATGCTGAATATTCGTTGCAAGTACAACTTTGCGAACAAAACAAGGCACCACGATCATTTCGAGACCATTCCCCGATCATGGAAAGCGGTGGATATGCCTATCATCTAGATTCGCATCGCTTTGCGGAATACCTAAAAGCTAAAGCGATTCCGATGGGCGTCTTGCACTATCTAGAGAACGTCAGCGCCGTTGAACGGGGTTCCGATGGCCAATTAATATCGATTCGCACCGAGACCAATAATATTGTCTCGGGTGATTTCTTTGTAGATTGCACTGGTTTTGAAAGTCTGTTGATAGAAAAAGAGCTGGGTAGTATTTTCGAGAAATGGGACGACGAATTGTTATGTGATCGCGCTATCGTCTGCCGCACCGATGCGACGGCCCCATTGCCTCCGTACACCATTTCTAAATCTTTATCGTCTGGATGGGCCTGGCGGATTCCTCTTTCCACTAATACCGGTTTTGGCTACGTCTATAGCAGTGAGCATCTCACAGACGCTGAGGCCAAAAAAGAACTGGCGATTGAGTTTGATCTCAATGCCGACCTCCTGACTCAGCCTCCAATAGAGATGAAAATTGGTTGCCGGCCAAAATCCTGGGTGCACAATTGTGTTGCCATCGGACTGTCGTCCGGGTTTACTGAGCCTCTAGAATCAAGTGGGATCCACATGATTCAAATGGCGATTGAAACGCTACTCGACCTCTTTCCTGATAAGACGATGAATTCCAGCTTGCAAGATAGTTTTAATTCTCGCATCTACCAAAGTTTCATGGCAATTAAGGACTTTCTCTTAATCCATTATCTTTTTTCAGCCACTCAGGACGGCGCCTTTTGGGAGGATGCTAGAAATGTCGCGATGAGCCCTAGGTTAAATGCTATTCTAGAAAACTATCGTGAACATGGATGGATCGGAGTCGCTGGTGACGAGGTATTCGGCGAAGCGAGCTTCCATCACCTACTAAGCGGTTGCTCCGTACTACCACGTCGTCCTCACCGACTTTCTGAAATGGTGGCTAGAGACGAAATCATCGCCATTATGGACCAAATTCGCGGACGCAACTCCGAAGTCGTTAGTAAGATGCCCGAGCAATCGTTGCTAATCGATTTCTTTATGAATTCGCCGTAAAAATAGCCCTGCAGAGTCATGCCCCTTCGGCCATAGGAGGGGTATAATGAAATTCAAATTTATAAACGCTTGGCGCAAACTAGAGTTGCGTCAAGGTTCTCTTGTACCAACCCAACGGTTATGGGTCAGATAAACAATGAAGTCTAATGGAAAACGAGCCTCACGCTGGCTCGCCAATAAATATTCCAGTATTGTTCGCCAGTCGAGACTTTTTAACTTCCTAGCAAGTCGCGGCATTTCTCCAGTGCCGCCCAAAGCATGGAAGCAAAATGCGAGGGAATCTCGAAAAAAGAAGCAGTGGTGGAAGGCTGTGAATCTTTCCAACCCTAACCCGTTATTACGGAACAGCGTGCGGCTGGAGACTCTAGAGCCTCGCATCCTTCTAACGGCTGATACATGGGAGTTAAATCTAGCGGACTTAGACAGTTATGATGACACGTTTATATTGCGTTCCAACCTAGAGGCGGGAACTCTAGAAGTTGTCGAGGCCGGTGAGTTGCTGGCAAGTATGCTGTATAGCGAAATTGACGCGGTCAATATTACTGGAACCGATAATGCCGACACTTTCATTCTCGAAATTAGCCCATCAGAAAAACAAAGTTTTCTACCAAATGGCATTTCTTTCGTCGCCGGAACCGGCGATGACACGATTTCTAATGCGAGTGATTTGCTTCGTTGGAATATAGTTTCCGACGGCTCTGGCAATCTCTCGTCCACTGACGGTGGTGAATATCTTACCTTTTCCGGTGTCAAAAACCTCACTGCCGGAGGCGCCGACAACACCATTGACTATTCAGGATACGCGACAGGTGTCACCATCAACCTCGAAGAAGGCACGGCCTCCGGCGAGATGTCTATCTCTGGGTTTCAACACATCGTTGGAACCCCTTATGCTGACGTGATTATCGGTGATGACCAGTTCAATCGTATAGATGCGCTGGAAGGCGACGATACATTGACTGGGGGAATCGGCGATGATCTTTATATCTTCCGTGATAACTGGGGTATGGATGTCGTCCACGAAGAACCGACANCAACTGGAACCGAAGGGCTTGACAGCCATGACTTTTCCAGGGTGACGACGGGAGTTACGGTAATCGTCAGCGGGGATGGGACATCCGCCGTTTCAAACGCCGCAAATACTGTTACCGCCGGCGGAGTGGAAAGCATCGTAGGTGGGCAGGGCCTAAACACTGTCGATTACACTTTATATCCAACCGGTGTCGTCGTGAACTTAACCGATGGTCGGGCGTCGCTTTTTGATACTCTCTCCGGATTCAATACCGTCCTAGGAACTTCTGAACCCGACATTCTAGTGGGAACATCAGGCGATGATGTCATTAGGGGCCAAGGTGGAAACGACCGAATATCAGGGAGGGGCGGCTCAGACATACTTGACGGCGGTGATGGCGCTTCTGATGTTCTTAGTGTCCGCAATGATTCCGATATGATACTTAGCGACACCACTCTTACAGTTGGAGACGCCACGTCCACGACAACTGGCTTCGAACGAGCTTCTTTAACGGGAGGAATCAGTCCGAACATATTGGACGCCAGTAATTTTACGGGGGGTGGTGTCACAATGGATGGCGGTGCTGCCATCTATCTGGACGACTTAAATGACTATTCAGGCGTCGACATTTCGAATGCCCAAACTCGCAACCTCGCAGGCAGGGAGGCATCCACGCCACTGACGAGTCTTAATAACGGTAAAGGTGTGAGAGTCAGCAACGGCCCGGATTTTGAACTGACTCTGATTGATGGTGCGACGTTTTCGGTAGACCTCTCCTCCGCGATTACCCTTCAAGATGCACTTCAACTAATTGGCGACGCAGCGAATGTCAGTTCACCCGGCCGGCTGAGGGTAGGTCTTGATTCATCCGGGTCTTCGATCATCATCGATGATCTTGGTGTTGGTACTCAAGGCTTAGAGATCACCGCTATTAACAACTCATTGGCGGCTGCGGATTTGGGAATCCTGAAATCCACGGCCCATGCAACGATGCGGGGAAATTACATCAACGCGACTGATGCGGACCTGCTTATCACTTTGGGCGACGGAACCTCGATTGTCGAAATTGATCTTTCTGACACGGAGACGGTTCAAGACGTTTTATCCGCGATAACGACTAGTCATGAAAATTTGAATGCGACAATCGCGCCAGATGGACGTTCACTCATTGTCAACGATANTAGTTTAGGCAGCGGCACCTTCACCATCGCTTCGGCGAATTCAGGTCGCACCGCAGAGGATTTAGGGATAGCGAAGACGGGTGTTAATGGAGTTATTGCCGGTACTGCCATCGTCAATATTACCCAAACGTTAGATGGTCGATTTGACGATGACCATCTAATCGGGTCGCCTTCTGACGATTCCTTAACCGGGGGAAGGGGGGAAGATACGATTGATGGTGGTGGAGGCAACAACACCCTATCTGAAACCGGCGATGCGGATTTCACTCTCACAAACAGTTCTCTGACCTTAAACTCGATAGAAATCGATACTCTTACTTCGATTGGAGAGGCTGTCCTTATCGGAGGCGACAGTGCCAACGTGATCGACACTATCGGTTTCTCGGGGCCCGTAGAACTTTACGGTTTGGATGGTGATGACACACTCACTAGTGGATCTAATGACGACCTGTTATCCGGGGGGCCGGGCATCGACCAGCTTGACGGAGGTGCCGGCCAAGATACCGTGAGTGAGACTGGCGATGGACGATTCGTCGTTATAGGAGACACAACGTCCGCGACCCTCGATATGGGAGAAGGCGCAAACGCCAGTTTTAGAGTTACGTTGGATAACAGTGTTGACGGCGGTTCTTTTCATGCTGAATACGACGGGGTACGAACTTCCCCAATTCNGTTCGACGCACTGGCGCAAGACATAAAATCTGAAATGGTTAGGTCTTTTGGTATCGTTTCCTCCGACCTCAGAGTGACGCCCCAGGAAGATGGCCTAGGATGGCTTATCTCATTTGTTGGCAAAAAGGCAGGCATGCCTATTGAGAACTTTTCAGCTGCCAGCAATGACCTAACCAATGGCAATCTATCGTTCGTTCAGGTTTCAAATGGCGGAGTTGCTACCAACCAACTCTCTGCTATCGAAAAAGTGGAATTACTTGGTGGAGAGTTCAGTGATCTTCTGGACGTTTCGGCCTATCAGGGCAAATCCATTCTATCCGGAGGCGNCGGAGACGACTTCCTATACGGTGGTCCCAACATTGACGTCATCAGCGGCAACGCCGGAGATGATGTGATAACCGGTGGTTTTNCCAACGACACACTGGACGGGGGCGCCGGCGCCGACCGTATTTTCGAAGAAGGACGGGATTCGGCGAACATCTCCCTTACGAACCTCCAATTACAGTTCGACGCGGAAATCGACCAGATTACTGGATTTGAAAAAGCAACGATTAAAACCGGAGATGGACCTAACACCATCAACGCACTCGAGTTTACGGGGCTGTCAAACTCCACCGAACTTGTCCAAATCTACGGGAACCGTCNCTACCAAAACGCTGCTGGCCCCCGTNTCAATCTTACCGGCATTGCGGCATCGACCTCTCTCGCTTCCCTGAACAATGGGCAAGGTGTGCGGTCCGTCGCAAATCCCAGTGGAACGCCAGATGCTAACATGGATTTTCAAATCAGACTTTCCGAGTCAGAAATGTTTGCGGTCGACGTCTCATCCGCAACCACACTACAGGAACTGATGAACGCCATTGTCATGGCTTCCAATACAGCATTAGGTGAGCAGGGACGATTGGAAGTGTCTTTCACACAACCACATGGAACTTCGCTTCAGTTAAGTGGCTCGAAGCCAGACGACAACCTATCTGTAATCGCCTTAAATAATTCGTTTGCCGCCGCCGACCTAGGAATCCTCAAAGACAATCAGGGGCCGCTACTAGTTGGCTCGTCCATCAGTGATCTGGCAAGTGACCTACGGATCATCAAGACAAACGGCGTCGAGGTTAACGTCGATTTGGCAGACCAACTTACTTTGAACGCTATTTTTGAAGCCCTTAACAGTTCTGATCCTGATCTAAGCGCTTCCCTAACCGACGACCTAAAGGCGATCCAAGTAATCGATTCTTCGGGGGGAGATTTGCCGCTTACAGTCATTGACCTTAATGGAGCAAACATTGCCTCAACCCTAGGCCTAACCGGACAAGCTACATTGGGGAGCCCTGCCAGAATTGTCGGTAATGAGATATCCGTTGCGGCCGTGATTTTGGATGGTGGGGGGGGCACCGACCACCTTACCGGGAGCCCAGGTAATGACTTTATCTTTGGCGGAACTGGCAATGATGTCCTTCGTGGTGGTGATGGGTACGACACTATAGGCGCCGTGAGGGATTTAGACATGACGCTTCACTCCGGTACCCTGGAGTTTGGCGATGGAGAAATTGACACTCACGAATCCTTTGAAGCTGCTCTCCTTACTGGGGGTGCGGGGATCAATAGAATAGACACATCTAACTTCGACGGGCCTGCTCGAATTGACGGAGGCGGAGGTGGCGACACTCTTTTAGGGGGGGCACACGATGATGTCTTTGGTGTTTCTGGCTCGGGGCTAGAAACACCTGGTGCGGTCCAAGTTGACGTTGGCGGCGGCACACAAAATAGTGTGGTTGTTTCCGGGACGTCATCCGGACTTACTCAAGGTTTGCTTGACCATGTTACGCTCACCGGGGCCGGAGGCCGCACGCTGGTTTGGACGGGTAATGGCGAGGACCACTTAACCGTCGACGAAGATATTATACTACCTGTCAACCTTGAGATACGTGCACCACGGTCAATTACCATCACCGGACAAACTATCGATACGAGCCACGGCACCCAACCAGGATCGATCATTCTCAAATCTGAACTGATTACAGTTGATGGAGGTAGTAAGTTACTTGCTCTCCAAACAACCCCTCATACTGACGGTTCCTTCTCGCACGGCGATATCACCCTTCAAGCTAAATTCGACAACGCATTGATGGGATTTTTTGGTGTTGAGGGAGCTAATAGCGGTTTCCTTGGCTTTGCAAATTTAGACTACAACAAGACCTCTATCACTATCGGTACGTCAGAACTCCGAGGCGGAGATGTAGAGCTCACGACCCATTCTGATACTGCACACTTTGTGGCTATCCCAGACTATGAAGGCGCGGGAGAGTTCTTTAACAGCGCTTATGACACCGGCTTGTCAGCTTTGGAAAACTTTTCGGCTTTCGCCGGTTATTCATTTTCGGAATCGGTGGCAGATATTAACCTAGGTACGAATGACGCTGCTGCCGGTCCGACAATCATCAGAGCCGACAACTTCACCGCCCATTCAAAGGGCGTAGCTGGAGCAAAATCTTCGCCTTTAGGGATTGCTGTAGGAGTTGCCATTGCCCGTGCCAAGACTCATAGTGTCGTAAATCTACACGATGTCAATCTACAGGCGACCGAAGACGTCATCATTCGTTCAAGCTCAAGTCAGAGCGCCTTTTCTCAGGCCGATGTAGAAGGAGCAAAAGGGGTTAGTGCGGCTGTTGCGGTTTCCATCATCGAATCGAACACGATCGCCAATGTTTCTGGCGCTTCCCAATTAACAGTAGGTGGCGACCTATATGTGCAGGCTGACAATATTGACCAATTGACTAATATGGCTCGCTCCGTAAGTGGTGGAGATGGAAGAGCAGGCCTAGCAGTTGCGATTGATGTTGAAGATGGAACAACAAATGCAATTCTCGATGGCATAGCCAACGTTCGTGGTAACGTTAACGTAACATCAATTACCGACAAAACTGGGATTAACCAGAGTAAATTTTTTGCAATCTTTCCAGCGGAATCTTCTGGAGTGGAAGCATCAGCTGGGACCGGCACTAATGAAACGGGAGACCTTCTGAAAGACTACCAGCAAAAGGCGAAAGCCAAAGCTGGTCAAACTGCCTTGGCAAAAAAAGCCGCGAAGAAGCTTCCGAAGGTGGTTACTGATTTTCTAGACGATCGAGACGATTCAATCGATCCGAAGTTTCAGTTTGCTGCAGGTGTCGCAATCGAGATAGATACCAATTCAGCGACATCCCGCATCGGTAACGATACCGCAGACACATCGGCAGACATCGAAGCAGACGGCGCAATTACCGTGTCAACCGTAGTAAACGCATCACCTAAAGTGGTCCCCAACAGTTCATCACAATGGGAGGAGGGCCAGCGAACACTTGAGGCTGAGCATCTAAGCAGTAACGAACTGAAGGAAACCGACACTGTCAAACAACCAGATTACGCGGTCTCTATTTCGCTAGCCTACGGAGACTACCAAAACGATGCCAACGCAACGATCGCGCGGAGCTCACAGGTCGACTCAAGAAATGAAATCCAAGTCAACGCAGCCGCATTGAGTGAAATTGACCCTCAAAGCCTGTTTGGAGCTAACCTCGTCGCTCCATTTCTCGAAGAAAACTTAGCACCTAAATTCGAAACTACCTCTGGTCTACAAATCCTAAACTTTGGCGATACGGTTCGTGTACCCGACAATCATCTCTCCCAAGCTGAACCTGGAATTTACAAATATCTTGGTCCGAACAATGCTTCCGTTGACTTAAATACTGAGGATTACAGTAACACCAACAACTGGGAAGGCGGGGTTACACCTTCTACAGAAACTGCGACTGAATTCATGACCGCCATAACCAGTTACCTTACAGACAATTTAGGGCTGAGTGATTCTACGAATTTCTGGTCTCAGGCAAGATCACAGGGCCAGAAAAAGATGAGCATGGCGGGCAGTCTTTCCTTTTTGGAAATGGCGAACGATGCTCGCGCCACCGTAGATCCTGAGGCACAAATAAATCAAGATCCTCGCGGTATTGAATTTGACGGTACGCTCGGGGATCCGGATGCGTTCAGAACCGGTCAGCAAACATTGGAAGTTACTACCAATGCTACCCACCACCTGATCAACGTCGCCGGCCAATTCAAGCCCCCGGGAATTAAAGATGTTATCCTCACCGCTTTTGGCGGGAACAAAAAGCAGGAGTCTGATCGTGTTGAAAATTCGATTGGTGCCACCGCCGTCATCTACGATGTGGGGAATACATCGAAAGCTACGATCAGCGACAACACGGCGATTTACACCGACAGCCTGAAATTAGATGCTGACACCGAAGTAATTCACGCCCTCTTCGCCACCAGTGGCGGAGAGGCTGGCGACTTCGCTTTCAACGGCGTAGTCTCCCACCATGAAGTCCAAAACGAAACCCTAGCTCAGATCAGTGATACTGCCCAAATCATAGTCGGCGACACCACTATTGCAGATAGTCCCTCTAACCAGAGTTTATGGGTTTCAGCAGACGATAATACCATTGTTGTAAATCAAGCCGGCGCAATAGCAAATTCCAAAAAGGTTGGGCTGGGAGCGTCTGCGGCGATTTCGAACATTAGTCGTGACACTAAGGCTCTTATCGGCGGGTCGTCAACGACAGAGCCTTACAGGTCGTTGGGAAGCATAACCGTTTCCGGAGCTGTGGCTGTAGACGCCATGACGAGCGGGTATGTGGGCTCGTTCGGAATTGCTGGGGCTTCGTCTAAAGCAGAAGAAACGACAGAACGTGAACAGTTCATGATGACGGACCAAATCCAGATGGCTGACGGTTCGCGAACGACGCAACAAAGACAGGAAACTGTTGAAACGAAACGATTGGGAAACAGTTTTTCCCTTTCCGTGGCCGTGGCGATGAATTTAATTAACGATTCCACGAGGGCATTTTTGAATAATGCCAATCTTACGATGGCGGGGAATCTCGACGTGGGCGCCGAGGATAAAACTACCATCCACGCGTTTACCGTCGGCGGTGCTTTTGCGGGGCAGGGCAAAACTAATGTTGCAGCCGCTGGTGCTGGATCCAGCAATCGCGTTGATAATATTGTGGAAGCTTATATTAAAGACTCAAGTGATACTCGTAACCGTACTGTTACATCAAACCAAGGTGCTATCACGCTTTCTGCTACCGACAGTAGCCAAATCTACGCACACGCCGGCGCAATTTCCCTCTCTTTTGGGAAATCTAAAACAAGTACGCAACCGGGAGGATCTCGCGCCGTTTCGTTCGGGATCTCAATCGCTGAGAACAGGATCGGGGAACGAACCGGCACTAGAACTTCAGCTTACGTCAGCAACTCCAATGTATCGGCATCACAGGGTTTCAGCCAAACAGCTGTTTCATCGATCGACGTTCACGCCTTAGGTATCGTGGGCTCTCTGGCTGGAGTTTCCAACCGTCAACCCAGTGCCTCGAACTCCCTATCGTTGGCAGGGGTAGGATCCGGGGCGATCAATTCCGGGAGCCTGTCTGTTAGCTCGTATGTTTCCGGGGGCAAATTGAGTACCAACAACGGAAATGTAGCAATTCTTGCTCAAGATGAATCGTGGTTCAGAGCCGATGCCGGCGGTGTCGCTGTCGCCTACTTTACCGGCAGTTCCAGTCCAGCTTCCAAAGGAACGGCAATCGCCTTAGGAGCTGCGGTCGCTACGAACACCATTGATAAGACTGTAGAGGCTTCACTTAAACATGCCTCTGATCTTACAAGTGCTTCCGGAAGTCGCCAATTAAAACAAGGGGACATCGTTGAAGTTTTAGACACGAACACCGGTGGGCATGCTCCTGGATACTATAAATTCTTACCGATATCGACGCAGGTATTAGAACTGGACTCGACTGACTATGGCAATTCCGAATTATGGGCTCGGACACGCCAATCAGGTACCATTACCGCCGGGGGGGATGTGGTCTTAAAGGCTGCCTCGAATGAACAGGAACGCTTCAATAACTCGGTGGAGGCCCTCGCAATCGCAGTTGGCGGCGCCATATCCCAGAACGGGACCGGTGCTCTCGCAGGAGCAGGTGCTGGCGTCGTTAATTCTGTCGACTTAGATCTCCGCACATTCGTGGATGGTTTTCACGTCGTTGCAGATACCGTTAGCCAAGGCGGCCAGACGAATGGAGGCAATGTACAAGTTACCGCCTTGGATAACACGACCGTGCGAGCCGATGCGGGTGCGGTCGGGGTAGCGTTATCAAAGGGCGATCAGGCGAAAGGAGCGTTATCCGTTGGCGCTTCTGTTGCAAATGTTGAACTTGGGACTGCTGAGAAACAATATAGCGTCGCTGCTTATATCCTAAACAGTGACATTACCGCTGAATCCGGTATGTCGATCACTTCAGAGTCAACAGCCAAAATAAATACTCTTGCAATAGGGGGCGCTTTAGCAGGCAGTCGGTCGCGCTCGGCAAGCGGCGCCTTGGCGGGCGCTGGAGCGGGTACCGTCAATTCCATTCAGATGGATGTAACTGCTTACTCCCATGATTCTTCTATAAATTCCCCAAGCGGCGATCTGCTCGTACGTGCGAGAGACCGATCACAGATCATTGCCGATGCAGGTGGAGTAGCCATCGCGCTATCGCCTGGAGCAACGGGCACCGGTTTCCGTTCATCCCTTGCAATTGGTGCAGCAATCGCCACCAATCACGTTGCCAATAGCGTACGTAGCTACGTTGATGGCGGTCAAGTTACAGCCAACAATGTTTCCGTCATCGCGGACTCTCCTTCTCTCGGTGAAGGAAACTACCGAATCGACGCGATGGCCATCGGCGCCGCCGTTTCCGCTTCTAATTCCCAAGTGTCCACTAGCGCGGCTTTCAGTGGTGCCGGTGCTGGCGTTACCAATACTATTAACAATACCACCGAAGCGTTTATCAAAGATGCGAAGGATGATACCACCACGAGTGGCATCCACGCTGAAGCCGGTAGTATTACCGTTTCCGCGCTAGACGCTTCCAATATCCGGGCAGATGCCGGCGGCTTTGCTGTCGGATTAGCTAAGAGCGGCAACGGGGCAGCCGGCTCACTATCAGTCGGAGCATCCATGGCGACGAATGATATTGGACAAGACCAAAGTTTTGTAAAGGCCTTTATAGAAAACTCGGACCTAACAAGCCAGACTGCTATCGTCGTGAATGCGGCCTCTTCTACCACGATTGAAGCTTTGGCGATGGGTGGGTCCCTGGCCGGGAGCACAGGAATCCGAACGTCCGGAGCTTTAGCTGGCGCTGGTGCGGGAACCAGCAATACCATAGCTGGAACTATCGAGGCGTTTGTATCTTCGAACAGTTCCTTGGACAGTTCGGCCGGAGGCGTCACTATTGAGGCTGTTGACGCGTCACAAATCACCTCCGACGCTGGTGGCGTAGCCATCATGCTCGCCAAGAGCAGCGCGGGTGCAGCTGGAGGTCTAAGCATCGGCATAGGACTGGCCACCAACAATTTATCGTCTGATACAAAAGCCTATATCGACGACTCATCTGTTAGTGGTCAATTTGTTCGTGTTTCGGCAGAATCCAGTGAAATCAACGGGCCGGACGATTATCGGATAGATACACTCGCCATTGGTGCCGCCGTTTCAGGTGCTATGAGCCAATCCACTTCGGCTGGTTTGGCGGGCGCCGGGGCCGGAGTTCATAACACCATCAACAATACAACTTCAGCATTCATAACCAACAGCCTTGGTACTTCTGACACCCCCGGAATACACGCCTCCACTGGAGATATCGACGTATTGGCGGTCGACAATTCAGACATCCGGGCCGATGCCGGCGGTTTTGCCATCGCCTTAAATAAAGCGTCTGCCGGCGCCGCTGGTTCCCTGTCTGTTGGAGCCTCAGTTGCCAACAATGAAGTCGGGACGACGGAAAGTTACGTCAAGGCATACGTTGACGAGTCAAAACTAACAGCGGCACAGAACATCGAGATAAAGGCTCACAGTCAGGCGGCAATTTCGGCTCTCGCGATGGGCGGGGCTCTGTCTGGGAGTTCAGGACAGGGTTTGTCGGGCGCTATGGCCGGAGCAGGCGCCGGCGCTATTAATTCGATTCAGACCAATGTCGAATCATTCGTGACGGGAAATGCCACTACACTCCTATCGGACAGCCTAACTGTAGAAGCGATAAACAGATCCACCATTATCGCAGATGCCGGAGGCGTATCTGTTGCAATCCACCATAGCAAAACCGGGGCCGGTGGATCTATGTCCATTGGTGCTTCTGTGACTGAGAATAACATAAATGCTTCGACCAATGCTTTTGTCGAGGAAGCATCAGTCGTTAGCACTGGCGACATCCAAATTTACGCCAAAACTTCTCCCAACATTGATTCCCTTGCCATCGCT
>PBCP01000020.1 GCA_002717145.1 Planctomycetaceae bacterium
TTAGTTTTACGTGGAGAATAATCCGATGTGAGAGAGAGAGAAGTAGATTGAATCTCAACGTATTTAAGGCTTAGTGGGTCTCGGCGGGTTCCAAAGCTTCACTTTCGTCTGTTTGTGATGAGGAGCTGAGTGCCCATTGTTTCGTAAGTTCTTCAAAAACTTCCGGTGTTTCGTAACGGACATGTTTGCCGTCAGCCATGGGGCCAACAAGTCCACGTAATACCGGGAGACCTCGGATGGTCAAATCCGTATGACAGTCGTCCATTCCGATTTGGTCAAATTCACTTACCAGGGCGTCTTCTGATCCAAAATCATTCATTAAAAATGAGCCGTCAGAAGCTCGGGTTACAACTCGAAAGTTCCGTTTCATTTCATCACCTAACAGGGATAACTTTGATTCCCACTTTTTTGTCAGCTTGTTCCAATGAGTTCCTAGCAGAATCCAAAATCGGTGGACTAAGTTGACCGAGAGATTGTCTCTCGCTGATGGTGATATCGTCAGGGGAATTGAACAAAAACGAGAAATAATTGGTGCCCCGATACCATGGTTTCATTTAGACCATCCCTAACAACAGCCTTGAGCGGCATGAGCGGTACAACCGACACTCAGGCGGGATTTTTCGGTGATCGAAGGTCCGAATAGTCCGGATATAGGACTGGAGGGCCTGTCAGTAAACCCACTGATAGTCCGGTTATGCAGGTCATTCGAATTGGTCCAGATCTACCATCTTGCCATGAGCGTCTGATAGGCTAAAACAATAGTAGTTCTGGAAGGTATGCGAATTGGTGAGCGACCTGATTCGAAATCAGGGGCCGGGTGACCGGTTGCGGGTTCGAGTCCCGTGCCTTCCGCTTTTTTATGCGCGGTGAATTTCCTAAAATCGTTGCGTCTCACAAGGAAAAACCTTAGGCTTCAATACATAGGTTGTAGTACATAGGTCCGGGAAGAATACTTTAAGTGAGAGAAAAATGAATAGCACCGCAAATGATTCTAAGAAGCCAACGGACCCAGATGTAAACGAACGAATCAAAGACGAAGTTCGAATCTATTTTTATCCGAAGATCGTTTTCCTATTGCCCACACTCGTCTTTTGTTTTTTTTCCGCCTGTTATCTGGAATTCGCTGGTAGTAATGATGTCGCTATCGTAGCCGAACAGGCCGCCTCCCAGACGGTATCGCCAGAGGGCGTTGAAGCAACGGACGCCGCAAATGCCGAGTCTGCTAATACTCCTGAAGTTACGGTGACCGTCATTTTTATGTTGGTGTTTACATTGAATCTGGTTGTGATGGGGTTTGACTTTCCTTCTAATCGATTCATCGCGTTGATTGCTTTTGTGTTTCTAGGAGTAGCAGTGCTGTGGATTCTTAGCAGAGAGAATCCTGAATTACTGGGAGGAATCGGAGACTTCCTTGGTAGCTTTAAACCTTCGGCCAATGCAACGTTCTACTGGGTACTGACATTCATGCTCGGTCTCCTGTTTGTCATCATGTTTATCGCGAGATCGCTGGACTATTGGGAAATTCGCCCCAATGAAGCGGTTCATGTTCATGGATTGCCGCGTCATAAGAAACGGTATTCAGCTCACCACATGCGATTCGAAATGGAGGTTAACGATATTTTTGAACATATGTGGCCATTCAAAGCTGGGCGTCTCTATATTCGTCCGACCAATGAGAAACAGCAGTACGTGCTCGACAATGTGATGAACGTGCGTCAAGTGAACGATCAGGCTAACGAGATATTGAGCGCACTTCAAGTACAAGTACGGGAAGATGCTGATATCTGAATTTCGGCATTTCGACAGCTAGAATGGAAATAATCTGTTTGGCAAATCCTTAAACTGCTCGATGACATTGGGCAGTCGTGGCCAGGCTGAATTTGGCTTGTCTGGTTGCGCTTCGTTCTCGTTATTGGTGACCGTAGCTTGCATCGCTATATTGTCTCGCTTAGAAGGAGCATATTTCGTTAGGTATTCGGGCCAGTAGCTACCGAGATATTCAAAACAATCTGAAACTCGACCCTGGCCAGGCTGAGCATAAGCTATCGAAATATCCTTCATGAGCTCGCGATATTCCCTTTGTTGAAACCATAGGTCGTACACTTGTAAATTGTCAATATCCACATGGCCCGGAGACATTAAGTCGAAACCGACACGGAGGTCAGTAAGTCCCTGTGTTGGTAAGTCATCCACAATCAGTACATAACGATTCCATTCGGCCGTTAACGGGTTAACATTGCGGGTTGTTGATATTCCTGACTCGGGTTTACCTATCGTTCGCGGGCGGTAATAGACCTTGCCGTTTAAACGTCCTTCGATGGAAAGACGGATCGACGGCTGATGATCCGGCGATGACGTTTTCATCCAGACCGTGAACGCTACACGACCGGTTGGTGGGACGTTAAACGGTTCACTGCGAACCCAAAGAACTTGCCGTGAGGTAATCGGCCTCCGTAAACTGAGGTGCTGGTTACCACTTTGCGCTGAGTCTTGTTCTATTTCCAATCTGTTGCCGGCCTGGATGTTATAGAGCCAACCGGAAACCGATTGGTTACCTGTAGGTGCTTCAAAATCAGCATTCTTCAGCGGAGTGCGACTACTGGGTTGTTGCAGAGGCCCAAGTCGCTGATTGATTTTTAATAGATTGTTTTGCAGTTGTGTAACAACTTCCTGATTGTATTGCACGTTGGCTCCAATTACCTCTGCCTCGGCATGGTCGATTCGTACGGCAATAAGGTCAAAGGGCTCCATGACTAATTGCCACGTGGCTCCTTTGGGGTGCCATCGAAAGCTGGACTTTGATTCCTGCCCAAGTGCGACTGGGTGGCCATTGGGAGGTAATAAAAGTTCAACCTGAGCTGTGGTGGCCCAAGGGGCATTGTTCAGTACATATAAATACGATGAACGATGATTATCATCGACAGAGAAGTATTTACGGATGATCAGTGGTTGGGCAATCGGATTCCCCGTCACTCGGACTGTATCGAATTTGACAGATGGTAATTGACGAAAAGTATGGAACAATTGCCGAGTGGAGTCTTCCTGCCCCATGGACAACATCCAGCCACCATCCACCAAAAACTGTTGGTCTGATTTTGCCAGTGCCGAAATGAATCTTTGGCGATTGAATTGATTTGACGGTGTCAGTATGTTGGCGAACCAGGTGTTTGTGTTTTCAGAGCCCCAGGGAGACAGTTGTTCAAGATGGGGGAGCTTCGCCATGTGCGGAGTATGTTGAAATAATATGCCGGAGGATTTTTGTTGAGCATATAACTTTCCAATTTCTGTGGAATGATTTAACTCCATTTGGACATGTTGACTGACAGGATCGAGTACAGGGTTTGATTGGTTAGGTTGCAACCATACAACATGACCGAATGCCTTAGTTGCTTCGGGATTGAGCCCCAATTGATTTAATAATCCAGGGAGTCTGTTGCGAGGTGGAATAGCTGGGTGCGCAAGTTGGCGGGCAAGCGAAGTCTTGTATAGCTCTGCCGTCGAAATATAGATCCTGGCATTCGAATTTGCTGAAATAAGAGTTGGAAATTTTTCTGCCAGCTGAACGTAAAAATTCATCAATTCCTGTTTGACCCAGGCTATCCATTGCCTGCGGTACTGTTGCTGAATCGCAAGTATATTTTCATCGTGTGACGTACTTGGAACCAACTGTTGCTCTTCAAAAAACCGTACTAATGTTTTTGGATCCGGGATCCAATTGGCACTTGGTAACTGAGTGCAGGAGTTGGGTGTCAATTCAAGGCAGAGACCACCAAAACTAGGATGATGCTGATATCGTTGGACAAGCGAACCAATGAACTGTTGCACGGCAGACTGAACTCGCGGATCCAAGGGATTGTAGCGAGGAGTTTCATCTTCGGATGGAACCGACTTCAATCCCGAATTCAAATAGATACTTTTGTCATGCTCACCAATTGCTTCTAACTCATGAAGTCGCCCAGATAACTGAATAGCCGGAACGAAGGTTAACTGTCTGTTGTCAAAGACTCGAAGTAACATTTCCACGACATCTTTTTTTAGTGGGTCCTGACCATTGGAAAAGAATGCACCGCTGTCGTATTTTGGCAGTGAATCGAAGTATCGGCTGGGAAATAAACTACTGCCATCGCTTAGGACATTCACGATTGCTCCGGAATTGCCTGAATACTGAAGGTAGTCTGCAAGACGAATCCCCCCCTGATAAAACGTATTCCAGTCGTCCAGTGTTGTGGTATTGTCACCTGTAGTTGCTTCGGGTGCCCCAAAGTTTTCCATAAACAGCGGTTTATGGAAGTACGTTAAAGACTGACGTCTGTCAGCGGTTTCGTATTCGGTGTCAGCCGATTTAGTATGGGCAGCATATAACTCAGAAAGGTTCCCCTGAAGCTCGGAAACGACAATTTCACCAAAGACAGCGTCACGTGTGCCGAATTGATTTCGTAGAACAAGCATTGGATGTTTTGACTTTGGCCAAAACAGAATCTTGTGTTTAAGAGATTCGTTGCTTTGAGACCATTCGGGTTTGTGAAGATAGAATCCCGAATCGATACCCAGAGGGATGATTTTTCCGAGTGCATTTTGTTCGAGGATACTGATCGCCATCGTTTGAGCAAGGTTAGCTGGATATTCAACCTCGAGTAAGTGAGGACGGTTCAAGTGCTCAATCGTGATCGGATACGCTTGCCAGCCACCATCCGCAAGTTTGCTGTATGGCCTTCCTTCATATTCAATCTCCTGAACTTTGTCGTTGCCAAATGGTTTAAATCCTAAGTCTCCGGGAGAAGATCCCGTAAGGTACTTCAGCTGATCGGTAGGGTTAAGCGATACCAGGTGTTCCCACCACGCAGGATCGGCAGGATTAAACCTAACTACTTCAGTCCACCTGGCCTGTGTCGCAGGCGCAGCATCAAAGCCACCGACCACAACAAATTGGATTTTTCGAGTGGCCAGCGGAGCGGAACGGACGAGGGTGTCTGTGAACCGCTTCGAATCAACTCGCAAGGCAATACTATAGACTCCAGGACGTGACGGAATTGGAATCTTCAGGTCACTCCAGATTGGAAACTGGCCGGGTTCGCTTAACTCAACCTGATGCTCTTGTTGGTGGATGACTTGCTGTTGATCCGTCGCAATGACGTATGCTGAATATTGAAATGTTCCGCTACGTTCGCGTTCCAGCAAATGCGGAATCATTGAAAGCTTAAAAACTTCATTTGGGTTGAAAACCATCGTGGGGCGTTGGTGTTGAATACGTAACACATCTCCAGGTGCTCTTCTCACCTGCCCGCGATTCCCGTCATCGTCCAGTTCCATATTCAGTGATTTGAATAGAAATTGTTCAATCGGGCGATCGACCTGAAATGTTATATTCGGATCATCGATGGAAACCAAGTTAATCTTCAGGTGAGCCTGACGGGATGTGGTCAGTGAAACATCCAGTGCGTCATATTGCTGTGCTGAGTTTTGGGAAACAGAGATCTGATTATGAAGTGTGCTAATCCCCTCTCGTGGTTGGTTACTTGAGAGGACGCTGGAAGGATCAATTTCGACTCCATGGTTGACCAAGTGCTGAAAATGCCCAGGGGACACTTCGATGGTTCCTGCCCATTGGATAGGTTTTCCTCCCCCCCACGCGATTCGCAAGCGAGTATTAATAGAAGAATCGGCCGAGCGAATCGTCCTAAGTCCAGCCGGCGATACGTCGGTGCCCGAGTTCAGTACAGCTTCGGTTCCAATCTGAGGAATTCCATTTGTTGGATTGGGAAGGCGCGGTACTATCGGACCGGATTGCGCAAGCGTAGTCGATAGCGTGATTACTATCGACAGGATCGCAAAACTAAAATGACCTGTTATCCGTTGACGCGGCACGTTGAGATAGCCTCCCTGCTTCACTCTTAAACTCCATCAACTCAGGAGTAAAATACGTACACCAATGCGGGATTATAGTGCTTATTAGAGTGTAGAGAATAGCCCAATCTGGCAGGGTACTAGCCCTGTTTTTGAAGCGAAGCGGGCAAATCGATAGGTTGTGTGAGTAATTTTATTGGTGACTCAAATAAAGCTTCGAATTCTTCTACGATATCCTTTCGTCGATCCGCAATTTCGTTAGATTCCCAACGGTCGTCGGGCTTCACGAATAACCGGGTCCCTCCATTTAAATTCGTGGTGGAAAACCATGCCGGAGATTGTAGTCCAAGCATGCCGTTGGCAAATCTGGAGAGGGTGAATTGACGGGCCGGCGGGGCTGCGGTGTGACTGGGAAATTCAAGATTCCGTAGCTGGGAACGGTGGCTGGAAAGGATGCAATCCGGATTCTGGCCGGTCATCCAATGGCTTAGCGTTGCAAATACACACTCGGGCTGAAGCAGTTCAGAGTTTCTACTTAGGGGAGCGGGCATGATGTCGGAATTTTGTGGCACTAGTTTTGTGATAAACAATGGGACATGAAGTTGGTCCGTGGCTGGTTCGGAATGATGGTAACCCACGCCACCATGGTGCCCCAGGGCCGGACTTCGCGGAGAAGTAATAAGTAACAAAGTGGGTTCGTCCAGGGTATTGGCAATATGTTCAATTTGGTCGATCAATAGGGCAAGACAAGCATCGAGCACGCTTATCTGAGCTGCATATGCATGAACGACCTGCATTATTTCATCGGGGTCATCCGGATCTAAAAGTGGTCCCGTAGGAGGTTCGGTCAAATTTGCTACAGCCGGGTCTTCGTCTCCAAAGAACTGTTCGCGGTATGGCAACGGTGCATCCCATAGAACGCCCAAACTACTATAGTGAATCCAGGTCAGGTCATGTGTGATTCCCTGTTCCAATTCCTTCATGACTAGACTGACAAATTGGGCACAGGCGGTATACTCCAGCGACTCTGCCATTTCAGAGACGATGGGGGCAGGAATGCTTTTGATCTCAGAGAAGTCCTGACAGCAATCCATACCACTTATTGAATCCCCATCCTGAATCAACAGGCTGGATTGGCCAAGCTCGGCAATATTTTGTAATAAGGACGTTTGGGGTTTGCTTGCCATTGGGTGCTGACCGGTTAGCAGGCTTTGCATGGAGGCTTCAGGACAAGTACTGGAGCTTAAACAGTATTCAGCCGTCATTCCGCTAGCGGCCAAATTGTCGAAGCCCGGAGTGGGATTCCAGGTGTTTCCGTAGGGAGACAGATATCTGGCACCGAGTTGATCAATAGTGATGACGATTGCTTTAGGCATATAGGTTTCGTAGCGTTTTACTGAGTAAATCTACATCGGAATGTGGGGATTCGTAGCTGTTCTATAGTACTAGTTTTTACACGTTCTATTAGAATAATTGAATAGTCTTCAGACCGGATACTTTAAACATGCAACTAACCAGCCGATTGCTTGTAGCAGCTGCAAAGCTCATTAGTGGCTATACCGTGCGCTGGAAAGATGCGATGCCGGATACCTGCCAGCGAATCTATTTTGCAAATCATACCAGCCATCTGGATGGATTAGTGTTGTGGGCAGGGCTGCCTCCTCATCTGCGTCAGCTCACCCGTCCCGTAGCTGCGAAGGATTACTGGGAGAAAGGGTGGTTGCGTCGCCATGTGGCGAGTGCATTTAACGCTTTGTTGATTGATCGTCGGGAAGTCAAAGTTCATCAGAGTCCTGTTGATTTGATGATCAGGGAAATGGATGACAAATACAGCTTGATCATCTTTCCTGAAGGAAGTCGCAACGCTAAAGAAGAAATGAATAGATTTAAGAGTGGCTTGTATTATCTAGCAAAGAAACGACCGGATCTCGAGCTTGTACCGGTTTATCTGGACAATATGAATCGCATATTACCTCGGGGTGAAGTTTTGCCGGTACCTCTGCTTAGCAACATCACTATAGGAACTCCAATATGGCTGGAGCAGGGTGAATCGAAACAGCAGTTTCTCGATCGTGCCCGTCAGTCAATCATCAAATTAAGGGATGAAGACGAGTAATGCTTTTTGAGACATTGCATCCCTTTATATTGGGATTTATGGAAGGGACGAAAAAGTCTTTTATTCCATTTGATAATCGAACCGCCTGGTTAATTGCCGCAGTGATGATTCTGCTCATCATTGGTTCGGCAGTTGGTGAGTTGTTAGAGCGAAGTTCAGAGGAACGCTTTAATAGTGCGGTCGTTCGATCTTTTAACCAAAGGATTCGTTCCTGGTGGTTAATGTGTGCCATTTTGATCGCGGGATTAGTGATTGGCCCTACCGGGACGGTTGTACTGTTTGGCATGATCGCCTTCTGGGCTTTGCGGGAGTTTATCACCATGACTCCGACTCGTCGGGGTGATCACCGTGCGTTGTTTTGGGTGTTGGTGATATTTACGCCTTTGCAATTTGTGCTGGTGGGATTGAACGATGAACGCCAGATGTTCAAAGTTCTACTTCCAATTATTGCCGCGTTATTTGTTCCTATGCGTATTGCTTTAGCTAATGATGAAAAACGCTATTTGGAACGATCTGCAAAAATTCTCATCGGTATCCTGATTTGTGTTTATGCACTCAGTTTCGCTCCAGCACTGCTATATCTGGAAATTGTGGATAGTTCGGGAAACTTATGGAGTGAGGATCAAAGTGCGAACAAAGGGCTACTGTTCTTCTTTGTGTTGATAACGCAACTCAATGACGTCATGCAGTTCGGGTGGGGAAAACTAATTGGACGCAACGTAATTGCCAGCAGGATTAATACGAGTCGCACGGTGGAAGGAGTCATCGCCGCCGCGGCAAGTTCAGCTCTTTTGGGAGCACTGTTTTCCTGGGTAACTCCGTTTGCGTTTTGGCAGGCTGCGATCATTGCAGTTGTCGTCTCGCTAACCGGATTTGCCGGAGGGATTACGATGTCGGCGATAAAGCGCGATCGAGGCGTTAGAGATTTCGGGACACTACTACAGGGTCATGCCGGGATACTCGATAGAATTGACTCACTTTGTTTTGCGGCTCCCGTTTTTTTTCTGGTAACTGAGTTTTTCTTCACAGGTCACGGTACCACGGTTGATACACAGGCCGTTGTTATCTGGGTTACTTCTTTTTTCATTTAAGAGTATCCTTAACAACTGACTCACATAGATTTTCAAATCAATATTCATTTAGAGGACGTTTTTCATGGGAATGTTTGACGGTAAGAAAGGACTGGTTCTTGGTGTTGCCAATGATCGCTCCATTGCCTGGGCTATTGCCAAAACTATTATGGATGAGGGAGGAGAAATCGGTTTTACCCATCTCCCGGATCGTCCTGATGATGAAAAACAAAAGAATCGTCGCCGAGTTACAAAGTGTACAGATCAGTATCCGGACCAAACCAAATTTGTCGTCCCGATGAATGTACAGGACGATGGAGATATCGCTTCAGTAATGGAGACGGCCAAACAGGAATTCGGTGAAATAGACTTTCTATTGCATTCGATCGCATTTGCTGATCGGGATGATTTGTCTCGTGATACCGTTGAGACTAGCCGTGATGGATTCAAAATGGCGATGGAGATCAGTGCTTATAGTTTGATTGCCGTTGCGAATGCAGCGAAAGATATCATCAAAGAGAACGGATCGATTGCGACCATGACCTACTTCGGTGGTGAGAAATGTGTGCCAGGATACAATGTCATGGGCATTTGTAAAGCGGCACTCGAAGCGGCCGTTCGCTATCTGGCCTATGACTTTGGTCCTCGTGGTATCAAAGTAAATGCTCTTAGTGCCGGGCCTCTTAAGACTCTTGCAGGAAGTGCTGCCGGGGTTGGTGAAATGCTAACCATGTATCAGGATATCGCTCCACTTTGCCGCAATATCACTCATGACGAAGTAGGACGTAGCGGAGCATTTCTGCTATCAGATTTCTCCAACGGAATTACTGGTGAAGTACTGCATATTGATGGCGGATATAACGCGATGGGTTCACCGGGGCGACTGCTTGATAAAGTGCGTGAACTACAAGCCGGTAATCAGTAAGCTAGCTGCGGCTCTCAAATCATGCAAAAAAACAAACGGATAGCGGTCGCTGTGGTCGAACACAACGACCGCTTTCTTGTTGGAATCAGAGATTCCGGTGATTCGCTGGCAGGATACCACGAGTTTCCGGGTGGCAAGATTGAGCCAGGTGAGACGATTCAAGAAGCGGCTGTTCGCGAGTGTCTGGAAGAAACAGGAATTAAAGTAGTGCCCGTTGGTTTGTACTCGCAGACCATTCATCATTATGACCATGCCAGCGTTGAATTGAATTTTATTGCCTGTTCTGTCGAGCATTCCGCTGATCCCCAACATGGTTTTGTCTGGATGAATAGAGAAGATCTTGACAATTGCAGGTTTCCGGAAGGAAATAATCAACTACTTCGCGAACTTGAAGCGAAGATCTCTCCAGAGCCAATTAATGAAGTAGGCTAAATCCTCGCAAATGCAGATATTGAAGGCTGAATTGGTCTAGGCTCAGTCAACGGATTCGATGTCTAATGGGCGAATTCCAGAGCACAGGATGTGTCACTGGTTTGTCAGCAGAAATTTGCATTGATTGGCACACGCAGGGAAGCGTAAGGGGATTGGCATGGATGCGCGAAAAGCAGCGCTGTTTTTAGCGATGCTTGCTTGTACTGTAACGGGGGCAAGCTTCAGAACTCAAAATTTTGTGGTTACAGCGAGCAGCCCGTCATTAGCGAGGGAAGTCGCTGTATCAGCAGAGGAATTTCGAAAACAACTCTCTGCAGATTGGCTTGGGTATGAACTGCCCCCCTGGACTCAGCCCATTCCCATCCGGGTTCATACTGCGGGACATCTTGGTGCCGGAGGTGTCACCAGTTTCGTATTTGTAGACAACGTTCCCCAGCAATGGCAAATGACTTTGCAAGGTTCTAGACAACGGGTTTTGGATTCTGTACTTCCACACGAGATTAGTCACGCCGTCTTAGCAACTCACTTTGGTCGCCCGTTGCCACGCTGGGCCGATGAAGGCGCGTGTACTACTGTGGAGCATTCGTCTGAAAAACAAAAACAACATGCATTATTGCTGAGATATCTCACTACAAAACGTGGAATCCCGTTTAATCAAATGTTGCGGATGAAAGATTACCCGCGAGATATCATGACGTTGTATTCACAGGGTTTTTCAGTCAGTCAGTATCTTATTGCTCATCACGACAAACAAACCTTTATTAAGTTTCTGGAGCGAGCCATGCAGGATCAGGATTGGGACGCTTCCATTAAGCAGTTTTATCCGTTTGAAGATGCGTCAGATCTGCAAACCAAATGGGTGACCTGGGTAGGTAAAGGAAGTCCGCGGATTGAACCGCTGCCTGGACAGGGCAAGGTCGTTCAGGCAGTAGCGACAAGTGATGTCGCTCGGCCTTCAATAGAATTGTCAAGAACTCAGTTGGATGATGAGAAATTAGTTCCGATCGGGTATCGCTCTGATCTGGTGAAAGCGTCTGCTGACATCAAACAACTCAATCCTGTCACACAGGTAGGTGACGGCTGGACATCACGTCATAAGAGTAGAAATGCTCGAACTCAATCCCCCACGCTGGCAAGTTTTTCCAGAGTAATCCATCAGCGGGACGATGGAACTACAAATGTCAGTCGGCCTCAGTCAGTGAATCAGGCTCACCCCGTCGTTCTTCAGCAAACCACACAATCTCCACTATCTAACAGAGTCACCGAAGTGAAACCGCAGCCACTCTCGACTAGCCCGAATTCAAAACTTAAGTGGCTGTCTCCGCGTTAGTGGAATATCGATAGCTTAGAATTGAGTATTGCAAGCATTGACAGGTTCTTCATTTCCACACTCTTTGGAGGATACACATACGATGCAGCCATTTCATTTAGCTGTTCCGGTTCATGATGTCACTGTTGCCCGTCAGTTCTATAAAGAGGTNATTGGATGCAATGAAGGACGTTCAGATACTCGTTGGGTTGATTTCGATTTATTTGGTCATCAATTTGTCATCCATCAAAAAGATGGATTGCAGATAGAACGTAGTACCAATCCGGTGGATGGACATGATGTTCCGATCCCGCATTTCGGAGTAGTCCTACAATGGGAGCAATGGCACGAGTTTGCTAATCGATTGAAAGAGCATTTGATCGAATTTGTCATCGAGCCATGTATTCGCTTTGAAGGTCAGGTTGGTGAACAGGCGACAATGTTCTTTTTAGATCCGAGTGGAAATGCACTGGAATTCAAGGCGTTTAAGGACCCGTCTCAATTGTTTGCCACCTAAACCATCAATTTCCACTTTACTCGATCAATAAACGGATCGCTTTTAATAATGACATTCGCGATTTTAGAGGCTGGTAGCCGCTCGCCGGCAGTCTCGACAAAATCATCGGTTTAGCTAAAACACTTTGTGCGAGGTGATTTTTGATACGCTCACTATGGAATGCCGCAATGATCACGCTCGCGTTGGTTACTTCTGTTTGCGCTCAGACGATGAAGCATGTTCAAAATAGTGATGCTCAACGATCCTCCGTCATCGTCCAAGATACAACGTTGCTTCATTCTTCTCAGGTGACAAGTACTGATGAGAAACAACTTTGGGCCACGACTCAAACTCTGTTAAAGAGAGGTCAGTCTAGTTTCGACGAGGTGGCAAAACTGAATCTATACGCCACGCAGGCTAAAAGGTTGAGCCAATTGGAACGGTTTATTCGACAGCAATATCCCGAACAGGAATGTCCTGCAATCTGTTCCGTCGTAACCCCTTTGCCTGATGGTAAAACCATTGCTTTGGATTTTGTTGCAGTGTCACGAAGGGAGGTATCGCAGGTAGAAAAGATCGTTGCTAATCGGAACCAAGTAAGCATGATGCCGAGAGGAAAGCGAATCTATATTTCCGGGCAGGCGGCCAGAGAGGTGAACTTAAAAGAAGCTGCAGCCCAAACGCTGCAGGGACTACTTCTTACCATGGAATTCCTAAAACGCAATAAACGGGATGTCGCTTCTATCAAAGCTTTTCTTATGCCAATGGAAAAAGCAGAGTTCGTAATGCAGGCGGTTACCCAGGTGTTTGGCGAAGGGAATGAACCTCCCGTAGTCTTCGTGCAATGGCAATCATCAGAAATCGTACCGGTTGAAATTGAGATGGTCATCTGGGGAGGTAAGGCAAATGAAACTAAGCCTGTGGTCGAGTACCTGACTCCTCCCGGTATGACGTCTTCACCGGTGTTCAGCCGTATCTGCCGCATCAATTCCGGCCCCACAATTTTCTTGAGCGGCATATCTTCGACTGACTCGGATATTGAAGTCCAGATTCAACAGACATTCGACTTACTCACAAAGACTTTGCATGAGGCCGATTCTGATATAAGACATCTCGTGAAAGCAACCTATTATGTTATAGATGGTCGGGCAAGCAGCGTTTTGGGGAGCCTACGCCCTAAGATTTATACCCCACTTCGACCTCCGGCGGCTTCCAAAGCAACAGTGCCAGTCATCGGAGAGCGAAATCCGGGATTTCTAATGGATATGATTGCAGTTCCTGTAAAAAACGGTAGGTAACATATCGGGAATCTAAATCTTTACGCTTCAATTCGAAAGGACAATTCGACTAGCAATGGAGTTTCAAAATGTATCAGTCGTAGGTCTGGGGACAATGGGACATGGCATTGCACAGACGCTTGCACTGGCAGGTGCTAACATTCGTGTCTTTGATACTAATCACAAATTCTTAGAAGAGTTACATCATCGAATTTCCGGTAATCTGTCAGTGATGATGGATGCCGGCGCGATTCCACAAGTGGACGAATCAGAAGTTTTGAAAAGGATCGTTTGTTGTAAAAACGAATCAGAAGCGTTAAAGGGGGCAGAATTTGTTATTGAAGCCATCGTAGAGGATTTGGAATTAAAAAAGGCCTTCTTTCAACGATGTGAGACGATTGTAAGTGCGGACACAATTCTTGCTAGTAACACTTCGAGTTTTCCAATGACGGAAATTTCTCAGTTGTTAAGTAGACCGGAGCGTGCGATTAACACTCACTGGTTTAATCCTCCGCATGTTATTCCGGTGGTGGAGGTTATTCCCGGTGAAAAGACGACGCAACAGACTGTCGACCAGGTCGTTAGATTTCTGAAGGAACTTGGGAAACATCCCGTTCGTATTCACCAGGAACTTCCCGGATTCGTTTTAAATCGACTACAGATTGCCTTGTTTCGTGAAATGCTTGATTTAGTGGGAAGAGGGGTGATTTCCGCCGAAGATCTAGATATCGCCGTGCGTGGAAGTTTAGGACTGCGTTGGGCTGCTGTTGGCCCAATGCGTGTCGGAGACTTTGGTGGTTGGGATGTCCTAACCAAAGTGTATGAAGTTTTGGCTAGTCAGATTCGCAGTGATACGAAACTCCCGGAGGCCCTTGCGGATTTGCAGTTGCAGGGAAAATTGGGGTTGAAGACTGGAGCCGGCTTTTTCGAGTTCCCTGACGAAGATTACGAACGAGTGGTGGCAGAGAAAGATCGAAAATTTATGGCCTGGGCGAAAGTTCTTCGTGAGCATTATGAGTCTTAGACTGTCAGGNCTTTAGTTTTGAATCTGAAACAGCCTAGCTGCATTATTCCAGAAGACATCTTCGACCTGATTGTCGGATAGCTTTTCGGACCAACATGCCCATTTAAGCGATCTTAGATGTTCGAGACCAACCAGGACCGGATTAATTTGGGCGTGCTTTTCACCCCAGACAGGTGTGTCTTCATATAGCCATAAAAACGAATCCGCAACTCCCAAACTACGTCCACGCAAATGGCTTACGGGGTAATCGCACCCGTACATGAACCGTTCATGCCCCAGAATTCTAAAAATAGCCTGATGGGCGAGAGGCTCACAATTTGCACTGCTATCAAACCAAAGGTTTTGTAGTCCTCGAAGCTTAGGAAGCCCACGCAGGTTATGAGAGGGTTGAAATGCGCGGCCAGAATGGGCCAGGATCAACTGCATTTGCGGGTATTTTTCACAGTAGTACCTGATGCATTCAATATTGGCATCATTCGCTAACGCATCTTTTTTGACGATATGAAGTGTGATAAACCAACCCTGTTCATGGCATAGCCGGACCTGGTTTTCTGGCAGAAATGCCTGAATATCAGCTTCCCAGCTTGGCACAGTCTGTGCCATGGTGTGATAGCATTTAAGGCCAGTAGCTCCCAGACGAGAGGCATGTTCCAGAATCCAATCCGGATCGTCTTCGGGTTTCACAAAGAAATTGCAACGATTGAAGTGATGAGCATCTTTTTGCTGAGCGGCCCATTCGTTGGCTTCCAATTGAAATCCAAGAGATTCCTTGCCAATAAATGGAATGAACATGGCATAGGTAGGACGGTCGCCATGTATTTGTTTCATGTCTTTTAGATAATCGTTCCAGTCCACAGAGTGATCTGTGAATGGATAAAACTCTGGTTTCCAGATATGTGTATGCGCGTCATAGATACGATCCGGCAGAAAAGGATCTATTTCGCGTTTATAGAATTCAAGGTCNNCTGGTAAATTCACGATTCGCTCGTCAGAAAAATGCTTTTTGTAATTGTTTGACTACAATCAGTGCCGTCGTTATGCATGAATTGTATGATTTCGTGGATTGATAGTCACGCTCTTCTATTTCTAAGATGAGAGGTGGTTCATCTAATGCGTTGGAAAAGGTTGGAGGTGCTTTATGCTGAAGAAATGTTATATCAACCAAATAGGAAAATACTTACCAGGTAATCCTATTCCGAACGATGAAATGGAAGAGTATTTGGGAAGGATTGGGGGAGTATCCTCTCGAGTGGGACCTAAAGTCTTGAAGCAAAACAAGATTGAGAGTCGTTATTATGCGTTAGATAAGCACCAGAATACAACCATTTCAAATGCTGCGATGGCTGCGCATGCGATACGAGATGCCATTAGTCGTTCAGAGATTAGTCTTGATGATCTGCAGCTATTAGTAACCGCCACCAGCCAGGGAGACCTGCCTCTTCCGGGATTCGCCAGTATGGTTCATGGGGAACTCAAGAATCAGCCATGTGAGATTGCTTCGCTTCACGGAATTTGTGCCAGCAGTGTTTTGGCGTTGAGGCACAGTGTATCAGCAGTGAAAGCTGGTGAAGTTTCAAAGTCGGCAGTGGTGGCCAGTGAGTTGGCAAGTCGACTGCTGAAGGCTACTCGTTTTGAAGAACAGGGTTTTGGCAAGGAAAAGAGACTGCCCTTTGAGACAGAATTCTTGCGTTGGATGCTTTCCGATGGAGCTGGAGCTTTGTTAATCTCCGACCAGCCAAATTCCACGGGACTGTCAATCGAAGTTGAATCGATCCATATCAAATCCTATGCCAGCCAGTTTGCTCCCTGTATGTATGTAGGTAAGAAAGACAATGTGTCCAAAGATGAAGTTTATGGTTGGTTAGATTATCCCGGATACATGGAAGCTGCGCGTGATGGTGCAATTAATCTACATCAGACCGTCAACATGTTGGATGACGTGATTCGTATATGCATTAATGGCGTTTTCGAATTGGTCGAAGAAGGTAAACTCGATTCTGATCAGATCGATTGGTGGGTGACCCACTATTCGTCTCATATTTTTCGAGAACAGGCTTACGATTTATTGGTGAAGGGGGGGATTACGATCGAGCCGGATAAGATTTTTAGTAATTTATATTCTCGGGGAAATATGGGTTCAGCTTCGTTTTATCTGATGTTGGAGGAAATGCTCAATGAAGGATATTTGGAATCAGGACAGAGACTGCTATGTATTGTACCTGAGAGTGGTCGGTTTCTTTTCGGCTATGTCATTTTGAAAGTTGTTGGAAGTAACGACGATTCGATAGGCAACCAGTCGGTATGTTTTTCAGGTACGGACGAAATTGTAGCGCCAGATATCAAAACGAGTGGGACGGAGATTGAAGAGCGTTTGGTGAGACAGCTTTCCGGAGTTTGGAGCGATTTTGAAAATCGCTTGAACACAGTTCCGGTGATTCAAAAGATGAATGAGCGACGGCTTACGTTCGAGGACTATCGCGGATTGTTATATAATCTGCGTCAGCAAGTGATTGATGGATCACGATGGATTTCTCGAGCGGCTTCTAATGTGACCCGGAAACACTTTGAAATTCGTTCAGCCTTTATTGGGCATTCAAGTGATGAACACCGTGACTTCGAAATGTTGGAAAGCGATTACGTCTCGGTCGGGGGAGATCTGCAGACGATTCAAAACGGTAGTAAGAATATTGGAAGTGAAGCGTTGTCGGAATATATTTTAGGACAAGCTAGCCGGGAAAATCCATTTAACCTGATTGGTGCAATGTTCATTATTGAAGGGTTGGGCCGACGAGTTGCACGTCGCTGGGGTGAACGGATTAAAGAACAGTTGGAACTGGATGAATCTCAGATTAAGTTTCTCCTATACCATTCCGAAAGCGATGATATTCATTTCGAACGACTTGATAAGGCTGTTCAGTCAGGTATTTTGACGGACGATTTAGTAGCGGATATTGTGAAGACAGCAAAAGTTGTTGCTCGACTGTATGTCCTGCAACTTGAAGAAATAGGGAA
>PBCP01000021.1 GCA_002717145.1 Planctomycetaceae bacterium
CTAGGCCGTAGGTCACCCAAGACCCGAAACTTGGGCGAGGCAATTGAGTGTCTCCACAATTCATCAACATCAATGATGGTTCATGGTTAGGGACCTCGGCGTACATGGAGCGTATTACCGCCATGTCGTCGATATGTTCAGCAGTACGCGTGAATAGCTCACTTACTGGAATGCCACTTTCGCCGAATTTGCGGAATCGAAATGGCGATTTCATCGGTGCGCCAGTCCGCCGCTCGGTACGGAGATTGAGGTTACCGATGTCTTTGCCGTGCCATTTATCCAATTCTGGTTTTGGGTCAAAAGTGTCGACCTGGCTTGGGCCGCCATTCATGAAGAGATGAACGACATGTTTTGCTTTTGGTGCAAAATGTGGTTGGCTTTTGAAGTCGGTTCGTTCTTCGGCATTTAAAGCGGCAGCCAGACCGAGTGCCGGCAATCCCATGCCAATCCGTTTTAAAAGGGATCGTCTATCGAATTGTGTTGAGTAGTGTTTCATGGCATCTCAGTTAATATGGACGAATTCATTCGACATCAACAAGACGTGGATCAGGTCCTGAATGCGTTCGTCCGAATTTTCCTCCGAAAGGAATGATCCAATGGCTGCATGTTCCGCTGCTTCCGGATACCTACTAAAGAGCAGTAGGTAAAGGAAAGTGATGCGTTGCTCCGTATTAGCCTCCATTAGTTCGGCGCGTGCGGATATGCGATTAACCGCTTCATGAATAAATGGATTATTGAAAAACCATAACGCCTGTTGTGGTACAGTCGTTTCAGAACGCATGCCGGAGCTAGCATTTGGACTGGGGAAATTAAATGTGCGAAGCAGAGTTGGGATATCCAGTCGGTTAATGTAACTAAAGGCGGAGCGGCGGGGTGTCCATGCATTATCTAAGGAAAACGATGGGCCGGATGTTACTAAGTCGAGTTCCCCGGTTGCGTGAATGACTGCGTCCCGGGTCTGTTCCCAATTCAGTCGTTTGCGTTCGGCTCTCCAATAAAGCGTGTTATTTGGATCCGATGCCGGAGTCGCCGGAGCGTCCGCGGTTTGCTGGTAGGTCTGTGACATGACAATCCGCTTAATTATAGATTTTATAGACCATTCGCTAGAAATGAATTCAGTGGCTAAATGGTCTAGTAATAGTGGATGTGTTGGTTTAGTACCCCGTACTCCGAAGTCGCTGGGCGTGGACACAATCCCCTGCCCCATTAATTGCATCCAGATTCTATTGACCATGACTCGTGCAGTTAAGGGGTTATCCGGACTTGCAATCTTGTGTGCGAGTTCGAGACGGCCGCTGCCATTCTCAAATGGGGATCCCGTTGGGTCAAGAATGGAGAGGAATTTACGTGGAACATATTCGCCGCGATGGTTCGGATTGCCGCGTTTGAACACGTAGGGTTCCGTAGGAATTTCGTTATCCTTAAGCACGAGAGCGCGGGCTGGCGCGGCCGCGTCATTCCTGATGAAGTTCTCTACATCCTCCAATACCTTCTTAAATTCTGCCTGGGTAGTCCGATCAGGGAAAAGGTCGAGAAAATCAAAGCCGATGTTAACCGGGATATCGGGCGGAGCCATTGGGCCGTAAAGCGATGATGCGAGCTGTATGATATCTGGGTCATCACACGCTTCACCTTCCCTATTGACGGTTTCTTTTGCTTGTAATAACGCTTTTTCGTATCCTTCTGCGACCTGCTGCATCGACTTTGGTTGTGTGCTCAGTACGTGCTCGGTAACAATCGAGTTGAGATCATTCCTAACTCCTAGAAGCTCTTGATAGATTTGGCCGGATTGGTTCGTAAAAGAGTCATCCGGTATAGCAGCGAATGCATTCCAGACATGCCACAGGGAAGCTGGTGTCTTATGACTTTCCTTAAGATGGTTCTTCCAACGTCGAATCATGCGAGGATTGAGGGCACCTTTTTCTGTTAGAAGCATGAAGTTATCGGAGTCGGGGTTATTGCGTTCGTTGTAGGCAGCCATGAGGTAATCGGCAATCCGCGTTCTCCCATCCTCTTTGAGCTGTGAAATTGTTGTGCCGACGAATGTCTCTAATGCCGCTTGTTTAACTGCTAGTTGTTCTCTGAACTTAATGTATTCCGGGGTAGCCTCTGGTTGCTCAAAAAACGGGGGCACGATCGGATCGTGACTGCTATCGAGAACGCCATAGAGTCCGTAATAATCAGCAGTGGGAATTGGGTCGAATTTGTGGTCATGGCAACGTGCGCATGTTACCGTGAGTCCCATGAGACCACGCGTTATTACGTCAATTCGATCATCAATCATGTCGTATTTATTGTTTACGAAATAGTCGCCTAAGGTGATGAACCCCATTGCTCGTAAAGGACGCAGATCATCCTTCACTAGTTTGTCAGCGGCGAGCTGTTCGACGATCATCTGCCGATATGACCGGTCGTCGTTAAATGCTTCAATCAGGTAATCGCGGTACGTATAAGCCCATTTGAATTCGCGGTTTAAATAGAAAATATATCCTTTATTGTCAGCGTAACGAGCGATATCCATCCACATGCGCGCCCAATGCACGCCAAATTGAGGATCTGCCATAGCTTCGTCAATAAGCGATTCATACGCGTCGGCGGTATCGTCTTCGAGAAACTCTTTTAGCTGTTTCACCGTGGGAGGCAAGCCGGTTAAATCCTGATAGACACGACGAGCGAGTGTTTGTTTCGATGCTCTGGGGGACGGCTTTAACCCTTTTTTTGCAAGTTGCGTTAACACAAACGGATCAACGGTTGACCCTGACCCGTTAGGGTGCGTGTGGACGGGGATCGGAGGGTTTGAAATGGGCTGAAAGGCCCAATGCTGAGTGGGATCGAGATCGATCGGGAGATCAAACGTCTCAGGCCATGCGGCACCTTGGGATATCCATCGTGCGAAATCAGCGAGAACAGATTCAGAAAGGGATACGCCGGGAGGCATTTCCAGATCGTTTTCATGCCTTAGTGCCATGAGGATTAAGCTTTCGTTGGCTTTCTCTAAATGGACTGCCGCTCCGCGATTACCACCTTTCAGGAGTTGTTCCCTTGAATCGAGTCGTAAGTCACCTTCCTGTCTTTGCGGACCGTGACACTTTATGCAGTGTTTAATCAAGATCGGACGGATTGTTCGCTCAAAATGATTTAGCTCCGCACGTGGAAACTCCTCGGCCTCAAGAATGGTAAAACCGGAAAGAAGCGTAAGCCAGGCGATGATTAGAAATTGTGTCTTCATGCTATCTATATTCTAAGGGATATAAAAGAAGCAAGTTTGTATTTAGAACCTCAAAAACGGCGTGTTTCGTTTCGCTACCCATTTGTATTTCACATCTCGCCGATACTATTAATGTGTCAGTTGACGAAAGCTGGTAAAATTAGGTATTGTCCACCGTGAAAAGGCGATGTCGAGATACAGGTTTGAAAGAGTGTTCCAATTAAAGCATACAAGGCGTGAGGTACTGCAGAGTAGCGTAGCCGCTGCTGGTCTTTCTATACCGACAGTTCTACAGATGCAGGCGCAGGCAGCATTACCGATAAAAGCCAAGCGGTGCATTGTGATTTATTGCTGGGGTGGGATCAGCCATTATGAATCCTGGGACCCCAAGCCTGATGCGTTATCAGAACTGCGGGGGGAATTTGAGACGATAGAATCAAACGTTCCCGGGATTCGTTTTTCAGAGCATCTGCCATTAATGTCGATGCATGCAGACAAAATGGCGATAGTAAGAAGTCTTTATCACAAGCAGGGTGGCCATCAACAGGGGATGTATCACAGTATCACCGGTCATGCACCTCCTCCTGGGCTTAAGGCTTTAAATCGAACGAACTCACCTTCACTGGCCGCCTTAATGGGTCGCTTCCAGGACCCCAATTCGGGCACCCCTAATGCGATTCGTGTTCCCTACAATATGTACGACAATGGTACTCTAATGGCCGGCGAATATGGTGGCTGGCTAGGATCCGATTATGATCCGATTTTAATGCGTACTCCGGCTGGTAAACCCTTTCGTGGAGTTTCGCGGTATACCAGCCGTGAATTGGATTTAAAACTCAATCTAAATAGAGATCGAATCCTTAACCGTCAACAGTTGCAGGCTCAATTGGAGCGAACCGTGGGGCAGGCGTCGGAGTACGATCGGCTAGATCGTTTTCGCAGGATGGCGGCTGATATTTTGCTGGGGTCGGATGTTCGTGAAGCCTATGACCTGGAAAACGAAGATCCAAGGATCCGAGCAATGTACGGAGATCACATCGGTGGGCAGAGTATGTTGTTAGCCCGGCGATTAACTGAGGCTGGAGTACCGGTGGTCCAGGTTTGTGCCGGAGCTGGTGACTTAGCCGGAGGAAGTGGTGAGAATTGGGATACTCATCGCGATAATTTCAAGAAGCTTAAAGAGAGGTTGCTTCCGATATTTGATCGTAGTGTGTCGGCTCTTTTTACCGACTTGGAAATGCGGGGGTTGTTGGAAGAAACACTGGTCGTTTTCCTAACAGACTTTGGACGAACACCGAAGATTAATAATAATGCCGGCCGAGATCACTATCCTGCGGTTTACTCAATGGCTTTGGCCGGAGGGGGGATCCGTGGTGGCCAGGTGTATGGCAGTAGTGATGCTAATGGGGCAAAACCCAAGGATAATCCTTGTACTCCTGGTGATTTTCACGCTACAGCGTTAACAGCGATGGGAATTGATCCTCATTGCGAATTGAAAGACCAGTTTGATCGACCGTTTCAGATTTGCAACGGCACTCCACTTCCTCTGTTTTAATGGGTCAGCGGATGAGACTGCTTTCTAGTCTTTTGTTAATAGTTTTGACGCCAATTGCTCTGGCGGCACAAACGACTGAACAGCTTGACGTAATTGACAATGCAGGTGGACGTATACGCAAAGTTGCCGGCGGATTGGAACTTTCCTTCCACCTGGGAAAGCGAACGATCCGGGACGTCGATCTTGAAATTGTTTCGCAGGTCAAAAACGTCAGCGTGCTCAACCTTAAACGCACCAGAATTTCCGATGCCGGACTTGTCCATATTGGGAATATGCTGACGCTCCGAAGACTACACCTGGAAGAGACTGATATAACAGACCAGGGGTTGGCTCGACTAGCGAATCTTCAGCAACTTGAGTATCTAAATCTATATGGGACGGTAATTACAGACGAAGGGATTGCATCACTCGGCAGACTGGAATCGCTATCAAGTCTTTATGTATGGCAGACAAAGATTACCGCAGACGGCATTGAGCGCCTCCAAGAAATGTTGCCGCAAACTAAGGTGATTACAGGGATAGATCTTGAAAGCATCGTATTGCCGGATCCCGATGCTCCAACAATGCCGCCAAAATCAATCCTGAAGTTTATCCCTACTACGAACGTGTCTAACGCGCCTAAATCGGGGAATGGAGAAAACATAGAGATCGTTTTTGAGAACCGCAGCAAGCATAAAGTAAAAGTGGTTTGGGTTGGGTATGACGGTAAGCTCAAGCTGTATGGGGAGTTGGGTGCCGGTGGCACGCGAATACAGAATTCTTACGAAAACAATACCTGGTTGATCCTTGATATGAAAGACAATCCTTTAGGCTACTTCGTCTGCGGTGATGAGCGAGCTCTTGCCGTAATTCCTGAGTAGTAGTATTCGCCTTTAATTTTTATGGGAAACGGATGGAAGTTAAATGCCTCGGCTAGCTCGATGCTTACTTATCTGTGGTACGGTCTTGTCATTAGCGGCCGTGCTGTTAATTAGCTCAGGGCGCCTGAATGGTATGTCGAATGACGGCTCAGTCGATACTTATACTGCTTATCAGGCCATCAGCTTGTATTGGTTGCTGGGGGTCGCGTTCTGTAGGGCGTTGGCGAAAATTCGTGAATTCTGGAAACAGTATGTCTTACTGGGATTCAGTCTCTTCGGCTGCCTCGTTGCCATAGAAATAGGGCTGCGAATCATCAAGCCGGAACTTGCGTTGCGTGAGTTTGAATTTGTTAGATCGAATACGCAACATCACGTGCTTTTACCAGATTCGTCTTACCATTTGGGGCAATTTGAGGGCCGCGAGGTAATAGTTGAAACCAATCAGGATCGATTGCGAACGAGTTACTCGGTCAACGCGTTTCGAAAGAAAGCAGTTCGAGTGATATGTCTGGGTGATTCGTTTACCTTTGGGGCGTGGCTGCCGGCTTCATCATCCTATCCAGAGCAACTCGAAGCGCTTTACCGTGAATCGGGAAGGTCGGATATCGGAGTACTTAATGCTGGCATGTTGAGCTACTCGCCATTGTTACACGAACAGTTAATGAAACTGACGCTTCTGAAATATAAACCGGACGTCGTCACTTTAATGCTTGACTGTACAGACATTGGTGATGACTACCATTATGGTCTTGGGTTTGATGAAACTTCTTCAGGCCCGCGCTTTAGCGGTCCCGAAGTTTCTAAACCCAATCCACATTTGGGTGCCCTGTGGCGACTTGCGAAACCCGTACACCCTTCACTGCTCGCCCCGTTTAAGTTGTTAGACAGACTTAGTTCGAACTATGCCCCCCATGATCCGCTTGATTACTATCAATTCGAGATACCCGTGGACGGAAATATTGAGGATGATAGGTTCTTTATCTATAGGCATCCCCTTTCTGAGACAAGGGAGTTTTTTGACGCAACATTGGCAAGTATTGAAAGGATTGCATCGCTTTGCAAGCAGAATGAGATTGAGTTCATATTGTTTGTTGCTCCCCGATATCATCACTGGAGCACGGTGGAATCATCGTCCAACTGGGAGGCCGGCACGTATGGAGATTACGAATCCTACCAGAATGAAATCTTCAACTACTTTGATGCAAAGACCGATTTAGTTGGGTTCCCCATTGTGAACATGCTCGGCGACTTCAAACAAACGAATGAATTTCCTCTGGTGTTTGAAACGGACCCACATTGGAACCAGGCTGGCAACAGGTTTGTGGCGAGGATACTTAAAAGAGAACTAGATAAGCTTAAGCTGATAAACCGGCTAGATACACGTTAGGCTTGCTTCTCGAATCCTGACTAAAGTAATTCGCGAACAGGCGACCCATCGGGCAGCATTTTTACGGGCCTGCCTTGACTCACGATTTCGGCGTTTGGATCCATCCCTAATGCCTCATAGATTGTTGCCACGAAATCCGGTACAGAAACCGGCCGATCTTGGGGACTATACGAGTACTTGTCGCTGGTGCCGATGACTTTTCCGGTGGCTACGCCGCCTCCCCCAAGCGTAAGGCTAAAACAACGCCCCCAATGATCGCGGCCGGGGCCACGTTTGTTGTCATTGATGCGTGGCGTTCTTCCGAATTCCCCTGCCGTTATTACCAAAGTGGTCTCGAGCATCCCTCGCTGGTCCAAATCTTCCAACAACGCGGAATAGCTCCGATCGTAAATTGGTAACTGGATGTCCATGTGAGGAAAGATGCCCCAATGATGATCCCATGCGTAGATACCAGTATCCACGTATCCTTGAATCGTTACAAATCGCACTCCAGCTTCGACCAGACGACGAGCCATAAGCATCCCCTGGCCTACGCGATTTCTTCCATAGCGTTCTCTGGTGGACTCGGTTTCGCGACTAAGATCGAATGCCTCTTTTGTTTTGCGGCTTGTAGCGAGGCTCAGTGCACGGCCGGTGAACTCATCATGCTCGCGAGCAAAAGGAAGCTGTGCTTCGCGTTGAGCCTGGTATTTATCAAGGGATTGCAATAATGATCGACGGCCGCTGAGCCGGTTGATATCGATATCCTCGGCAACATCAAATTCACGGACTCGAAATGAAGCGGAATTGGGATCCTGCTTAATAACAAAGGGATCGTAACTACGCCCAAGGATGCCAGCGAACCCTGGTGCGGAATAGGCAGGGTGTTTCATGTCGCCAAAATGGATGAAGGGAGGTATATGAGCTGTCTGAGGTTGTTGTTTGGATAATACTGCTCCGATTCCCGGTCCCTGGAGGTTTTTGTCGACGGGGGTTCCACACATGATATGGACGTCCCCTTCACCATGTTTGGAAGTGAAAGTATGCATTGAGCGAATCAATGAAAACTTATCCGTATGTTGGGCTAGTAGTGGAAGCTGATCGCTGAGTTCGAAGCCGGGAACCCTCGTCGAGGATGAAAAATAAGGACCACGGATTTCGCTGGGAGCCTTGGGTTTCATGTCGTACATGTCAAGTTGACTTGCCCCACCCTGGAGAAACATGAAGATTACATTGATCCGCGTTTTCCCTTTGGTAGAAGACTCGGCAGCCAGAACGTCTTGCAGTGATAGCCCTAACGGAGGAATTGCACACAACGAAATCCCACCGGCCTGAAAGAAGCTTCGACGCGATATGGCAGAGTGATGGTCGTTCATAAGGTATGCTGCGATAACCTCAAAGTTGGGTATGCGATTGGTATAGCTTCATTTTAGGCTAAAATAAGTGTCGGTGGGCATAGTGATTCATCGGTAACATGTTCCGTTGCGAACTAATGGCGACGTACTTTTTGTAAAGAGGTGGAAAAATGGTCCGAATAATGCTTGCGATTGCGGCTGTATTGGTCTTGAGTAGGGAATCGGCCGGACAAACGAAAGCACTGGAGATATTTAAATCATGGGACATGAACGGCGACGGAGTTTTAGTCATTTCGGAAGTTCCGGAGAATTTGCGAAATCTGTTTGGAAGAAATGACCGCGACAACGACGGGAAGATTACCGTTCGCGAACATATTTTGGCCATGGGGCGTCCTGCACCGGTGGAGAGACCTCAAACTAGAGTTGAGGAATTCAGAATTCGACAAGTCTGGGGCCAAGAATCCGGTGGTTGGGCCCGGCGTGTATTGATTCGTAAACCCGTGATGGTCCAGGAGAAGTTGCCCGTAGTGATCTATCTGCATGGAAATGGAGGTCAGGCTGATCGCGCTATCACTCAATTCCGTAATCTAAGTGATGTAATATTCGTTTGCCCGCAGGGTTATCGACGTAGTTGGAACGTATACGGGGAGGCTAGTGAGGCCCCCGATGTGGAATTCATTGAAGAGGTCATTAAATACCTAAGGATGCGAGAACGTGATGCGGACATGGATAATATCACGCTGATCGGCTCATCGAACGGAAGCGGAATGATCCACCGTCTTCTAATTGAGATGAAACACAAGCCATTTCACAAGGCAGTATGTCTGGTGGCTAGTATGATCGAAAAGCAATATCACGATGGGACATTTTGGGTGTCAGGTGAGAATGGCCTCAACCTGTATGACAAAGAAATACGGCCGACACGAGGGCCGCGGGTACTGTATTTCCATGGCACGGATGACCGTGTTGTTCCTTATCACGGTGGTAATCGCGGCAATGTTGCACACATCTCCGCGCAGCAAACCGCCTTTGCGTTTGCCAGGGCATTTGGGTATCAAGGAAAAATCATTCAGGACGGTGATGGAAATATACTGCAACCAGGAGTCATCGAATTCTCATACCCGCAGGCGAACTATGTCCATTTCAAATTGCAGGGCGAAGGCCATGGTATCTCGAGATACCGTGAATTTGTCGACACCACGATTCGCGAACTGGTTTGGTGATAGCTCCAATGTAGTACGCCGCGGTCTGTCCTAACGAGCTGCCCATTCTAATTTGCTTTGGCAAGGTGCCTAAAAGAAATCCATAAAAACCGGGAACTGCTACAAACATCCGCCACTGGAGGGGATTATGAATGGTGTAGTCGAGATTTCACCCAAATTAGTACACTCGCAATGAAATAGTCCTAGGTTAGTAACAAGCCGGCTGGAAATCTAAGAGGCCAACTTCCATTTCCAAACGCAGCCCAGATCGCAGTACCAAAAAATATAGCTGGCGAATTAATTAGTACATAGACTCCAGCAATAATATAGGCCATCGAGTGATTAAAAGAATGTAGCGAAGCGTTGGCGGCTAATTGACAGGCCAAGCCGCAGGTCAGAAGGACAGTCAGGCCAACGTGGATGCATCTGCGAGTGTTAACTGATGATCTCTTTAACCACATGTCCGTGTACGTCTGTTAATCGGCGCTGCAGTCCATTGTGGTAGTAGGTCAGCCTAGTGTGATCTAAGCCTAGAAGGTGCAACATCGTGGCATGCACATCATGAACAGTCAGTGGGTTTTGCTCAGCCTTGTAGCCAAAGGGATCCGTAGCGCCGTATGATTTGCCGCCTTTCACACCTCCCCCGGCCATCCAAACAGTGAAACCTTCCGGGTTATGATCGCGCCCGTCATTGCCGACTTGAAACATGGGCATACGTCCAAATTCTGTACAGCAAAAGACGAGGGTTTCCTTTAACAAATCCCGTTGCTTAAGGTCCTTGAGTAGTCCGGCAACCGGTTGGTCGAGGATTTCAGCGTGTCCGGGAACCAATCCGGGCATATTATTATGAGTATCCCAGTTCAATTTACCGCCAGAGGCATAGGCGCCATTGAACAATTGCACGAACCGTACGCCCTTTTCAACGAGTCGCCGAGCGAGAATGCAATTCCTTGCGAAATCTGCCTTCAGCTTATTAGGCGAGTCCGCTCCGTATAATGTTTGTACATGTGCCGGTTCGTCATCGACTTTCGTGGTTTCGGGAATTGATAATTGCATCCGCGCTGCTAATTCATAACTTGATATTCTGGCGGCTAGATTGGTATCCGTATGATAGCGTTTCTGATGAAGTGTATTTAACGAGGTGAGAATGTCCAAATGCTGTCTGTTCTCAACAGCTGTGACATTGGGGGGCGTTTGGAGGTGTTGAATTGGTTTGGTGGTACTAAATGCTGTTCCCTGAAAAGCTGCGGGTAGAAAACCACTCGTCCAGTTGTTGGTGCCGGATTGTGGAGTGCCACGAGGGTCCTCAATAGCAACAAATGCCGGCAGGTTCTGATTTTCAGTTCCGAGTCCGTAGGAGACCCACGCGCCTATTCCTGGATATCCCTCACGATTAAAACCGGAAGACATTAGGTTTTCTGCAGGACCATGGGTGCTCGATTTAGTATGCACGGCATGAAGAAAGCAGAGATCATCCACGCATGACCCTATATGCGGGATAATATCGGAGATCATTTTACCGCATTCACCACGAGGACGAAATCTCCAAAGCGGCTGTTGGAGAGTGCCATTTTCTCCCTGGAAGGAAATCAACCGTTCATTGCCGGGTAGAGGCTTTCCATGATATTTAATTAATTCGGGCTTATATTCCCAAAAATCAACATGGCTGACGGCACCGGCACAAAAAATAACGATGACGTTCTTAGCACGAGCAGCAAAATGAGGGGAGCGAGATTGAAATGGCTTTGTCGCATCGTAGTCGATGCTACCGTCTCCTAGGGCCTGCTGGGAATCCAGGAGGCTCGATAACGCAATTCCGGCCAGACCAAATTGAGTCTGGCCTAGAAAATTCCGGCGATCAAGCAGTTGCGTTTTCATTGGGATCGGAGGGTTACCAATTTAAGACTAGTTTGATTTCATTTTACCGGAAAAAGCCTGTTCGTACGTTTTCATGATGATATGAAGGCTTTCTTATAAAAGGAGCGAGTCAACTGTCGCTCAGTCACTCAACATTGTAATCAGTTAATAAAGACGAATTCATTGAGGTTAAATAGTATACGCCCCAAATGATGCAGGCCTTCATCTTCAACAAATGGTACTAATTGCTGCAGCTCTTGCTGTGTGGGCCGTCTCGACAATATGCGTTCGAATGCGCAGATGATCTGCTTCTCTGTATCGTCAGGGAATTGGCTACTTATGTCGTCAGCCATAAATTGTGCTTGTCTGTTTACAAATTCGCTGTTGAATAAGGCGAGCGCTTGCACAGCCGAAGTGCTAACGGACCTTTTGGGTGTCATTTGACTCCCATCCGGGCAATCGAAAACTCCGAAGATTCCAACTTGAGTTAGCCTTACCTTTTCGCCGTAGATCATCCTTCGCCATCCCGTTTCGTCAAAGGTTTTCAAGGGCACGCGTTTCGCAAATTGATTGGTGGTCTCTTCGAAGAAATTAAAGGGTTCGCCGAACTGTTTGGTGTTGAGCTTACCACTTGCTTGCAATACCATGTCCCGAAGGACTTCACCCTCCAGTCGCTGAGGTGGAAACCGCCAGAGGAGTCGCGAATTGGCGTCGATGGAAAATGCTTCTGGTTTTGTATGGCTAGCCTGTCGAAAAGTTGCCGACAACAGTAGCTTTCGATGCAATTGTTTGAGTGACCAATTGTGTTCTATTAGATAGCTTGCTAGCCAGTCCAATAATTGGCCATGTGAAGGTCGGCCGCCGTTAAGCCCGAAATCGGAAGGGGTATCCACTATTCCGGTACCAAAATAATGCTGCCAAATTCGATTGGTTATGACACGCGCGGTCAACGGGTTGCTTTTTGACGCAATAGCGTCTCCTAGCGCTTTTCTGCGTTGGATGTCGGTAGAGTCGTCATCCAGTTGAATATCGGATAGTGCTGATAGAAAACCTGGGCCGACGACGGCGCCTGGTTTTTCAGGGTCTCCTCCCTCCATAAGATGAGTGTTTCGCGGAGTGTGCAGTCGCCCTACATATAGCTGACGGCCGCGTATGAGTTCGTCATATTGCTGTTTAACAGCTCTAAGTGAAGCGGAATTCTGTACGATTGCAGTCTTTTGCTTGTCGGTAACACCAAGTAATTGAATTTTCTTGATGTCGCCTGTGTCTGTCAAATGTGGATAACGATGTCTGGAATCCTTGATAGTTTTCCAACCCTCGTCCGCCGAAGGTATTTGGATTCTATAATCTGTTGGAACGGCTCGACCACGTGGTTTGATGGTTATTCGATCGATCAAATGCGATTGATTTAACTGAATTTCAATCCAAACATTTTCTTTGTCCGCGGCTTTGAAATAAAGCAAGAGTTGTCGGCTACCATCAATCAGTAGCTCAGGCCCCTTGCCCTGATTTCCTTTGGCTGTTGGGCTAGAGGTCGCCACGGCTCCATAATCCCGGTGAGCAACATTAATACTAGACTCGTTGTCGGTGGCAACGGTCCATATTTCCACGTCGTCCAACTCCGGGTTACTCCCATCATTTGTGCGATTAATCAGGAAACGGATTCGATTAGTTTCGACTGCGCTAAAATGCTCATCGTACTCACGTAAATCGATGGCTTGTTGCAATCCAGTTTGTTCCTGTAATGTCGCTGCATTTTCGGTTAAACGTTCAATCTCAGGCTTTAATCTGTCGGCTTCAGTTTTCATGCGATCATAATCGTCACCCTGCTCCACCCGGCTGCCATAGCTCACGCCGGCAAAGATGGATTGAATTCGGTAATAATCATGCTGCGTTAACGGATCAAACTTGTGATCGTGGCACCTGGCGCATCCAAGTGTAAGGCCCATGGTTACGGCGCTTACGGTTTTGATGATTTCGTCATGGCCATCCTGAAATTGCATGGCGGTAAGTCGAGGATCGGGACTGGGGTTTGTGTCATGCGGACCTACCATGAGGAAGCCAGTCGCAGCATCTTTTCGGTATGCATCACCTGCAATCTGTTCTCGTATAAACTGATCATAGGGGAGATCGGCGTTGAAAGCCTGGATGACATAATCGCGGTATGGATAGATATTAGGGATGGATTTATTGATTTCATATCCAGTCGATTCTGCGTACCTGACACAGTCCAGCCAATGTTGGGCCCATCGTTCACCATAATGTGGGCTGGATAAAATGTCTTCGACAAGGCGATGATAAGCGTCTGGTGACTCATCATTCACAAATGTCTTAATTTCCTGTTCTGTAGGCTGCAAACCTAGCATGATGAGGTAGATTCGACGAATCAGTGTGTATTTATCGGCAGGTGCAGAAAGAGACAGTCGGCGGGGTTCCAATTTGGCCAGTACGAATGCATCGACCTCGTTGATGGCGCTTTCCGGGTTCTTGAGGATAGGCGGAGTAGGATTCTGCAACGCTTGGAAAGACCAGTGATCTGTTTTGGCGTTATTGATGACCGCTGTAGGCGTCCTGGCGCCGGCTTCAATCCATGTTCTAATCGTCGCCTTCTCGTCACTGCTAAGGCCTTGCCCTTTGGGAGGCATACGTTCTGCATCCTCATTCGAGGAGATGCGTTGCCATAAATGGCTTTTCAAGGGATCACCAGGAACGATTGCAGGGAGTTCTGACGAACCGGTCGATAGGAGATTTGCAATGCGATCAACTCGATAATTGCTTTCTTGCTTGCTTGGCCCGTGACATAGGATGCAATGTTTTACCAGAATGGGTAGTACGTCAGTGTTGTAATTCGGAAATGCGGCAGGGGACTGAGCCGAGGTTGGTGTACCGTAAAACACGACGAAGATGCATGTTATCTGGAGGATGCGTAGCATTTGACTCTTCGATTATTCGGGTTGAACGGCAAAAGAAATTGCATTTTAACAGTAAAGGAACGGCAAGCCAGAAAAAAGCCGAAGCAGACACGGCCGAGATATGTAAAAAAACCTTCTTTACCCTAGCTGGGGGTAAAGAAGGCTCGTTAAGTGAATTCCTGTGCGAGAAGCCTATTTGAGGCTACTAGTGACACTTTCAAGAATCTTCTTGACGTCGAGTTCCTTGGCAGAAGAAACGGCATGACTTGCAAACACTTTGTGGTTATTGCAAACCAAAATGGTTACTTCAGCCTCAGGATTCAACTGGTAGTTATCTGGGCCGTTTTCGTATTCGTTAGGAAGGACGAAAGGTACATTCTTGGCCTTACTTGCAGAAGCGATTGATTTCACTCCTTTGCTTGCAGCGTTACGGCTGTCACCGAGTACGTTAACGAATGCGCGAAGCTGTTTTGATTCATTCTTGGCAATTGCTGCGTCGAGCTGATCGATCAGGTTAACTACGGTTGCATCACTTGAGCGCGTGAAAACCATTACCTGTGGACGTTTGCCGTTTTTACAACGATAACAAAGATTCGCCTTTGTCTTCACGCCATCGCTTTCAGCGCCGGCAACTTTAGTAACATAAAAGGCACCAATGTCGGCACCAGCCTGAAGTCCACTTTTGACTTCAGCAGCGAAAACGCCAGAGGCCATCATCATTACGGCCAGCGTAGCAGCTAGAAAACGTTTCATAGTAATTCTCCTGAGTATGGAATGCTTAAACTTGACTGCAAGCTTAAGCTAAAACTGATTAAGGTTAGCCCCTGCAGTATAGAATTCAGCTCCCAGACATTCAAGCAATTTAGGGATGAAAACATAAACGTCCTCGTAAATTTGCTATCATGATTGTCGGAAAAGTCGTCCAGTTTATCCTGTGGAGTTTACATCACGTCATGAAGTCGCCTTTCCGTTATGGGATCTTGGTATTTGTAAGCACGCTAACCCTAATTGCTGGTGCGGCTGAGGACGCCACAAAGGATATTGCGCATCGCTCACCTACCGACGTCGCGATTGCTCGACAACAAAGACTGCTTGTCACGGCGAACGAAACTTCGAATTCAGTCAGCCTGATATCTCTTGATGCAAATCGCGTCCTGGATGAACTAGTCGTCGGCGAACATCCGTCGTATATCGATGTTACCGAAAACGAAGAGTTTGCTCTGGTAAGTTGCATGTATTCGGGTGAAGTAGTAAAGCTTCGTATCGGAAATGGAGTATTGCGGGAGGCTGGTCGAGTTCGCGTAGGATTTGAACCTGTTGGTTTAGCGATTGCGGATGATACAGACGTTTTCTACGTCGGGTGCACGGCAAACGGTACGGTGGCAGAGGTGTCCCTGGAGACGATGAATGTTACTAGGGTATTTGAGGTTGGAAATTGGCCGAGATATCTGACTCTGTCGAGAGATGGCGCACGGCTGGCTGTGGGATTAAGTGGCGATAGCCGTATTGCGGTGATCGATACGGGTACAGGTGAAAGACTATACACACAATACATGACCGGTGCCATCAATATCGGACATTTACACGCTTCAACAGACGGGAAATATGTTTATTTTCCATGGATGGTATATAGAGATAATCCAATTACCCCGCAGTTCATCCGTTTAGGATGGGTGTTGGCCAGTAGGATTGGCAGGGCCAGACTGGACGGCCCAGCTTACCGTGAAGCGATCTCCCTCGACGTTCCCGGAAAGGCAGTAGCGGATCCTCATGGACTAGTCATTAATGACACAGAACGCCGAATGGTGGTTTCTGCATCAGGTACTCATGAGTTGCTAGTGTACCGTAAACCCGACCTCCCGTTTAAGGGAAGTGGAGGACCAGGCGATCTTATTGATCGGCGTCTTTTAGCGGATAACGACCTTTTCTACCGAATTGATGTTGGTGGGCGTCCTATGGGAATGGCTATCAATGAAGATGGAAGAACGGTTTACGTTGCTAACTATATTAGGAATTCAATCCAAGTTGTTGATATTGAATCCCGGTCGGTAGTTGACGAAATTTCTCTTGGCGCTGCTCCGCCCCGTGATCAGGCTCGCCTAGGAGTTGCTTTATTTTATGATGGCACTCGGAGCCTCGATCAATGGTACAGCTGTCATAGCTGCCACTATAACGGTGGGTTAAGCTCGCGAACGATGGATACCTGGAATGACGGGAGTAAATTGTCAAATAAAACTGTATTACCTCTGTACAATATTCGCCAAACAATGCCATGGACATGGCACGGATGGCAGTCAAATTTAAGTGACGCGATGAAAAAATCGTTTACTGTTACGATGCAGGGTGAAGGTGTTTCGGATCAGGAGGCTGCACAAGTTGTCGAATTTCTAGGTTCATTGAAACGTCCGATGAACCCATATCGTAAGGCGGATGGTGGTTTCACTGCCGCCGCAATCCGGGGAAAAAAGATATTCGAAAGTGAGAGTGCCGGATGCCTGACGTGCCACCATGGTAAATATTTCACTGACGGCGAGATTCATGATGTGAATACCGGTGAGGACGAGGATGCCTATCAAGGGTATAACACGCCCTCTTTGCTGGGCGTTTATCGCAAAGTTCGATTCCTGCATGATGGGCGATTTAAATCCTTGGAGGCGATGCTCTCAGAGGATCATTCGCCGGAAAAAGTAGCTGGTTCAAGGGCTCTGAATTCAGAAGAACTTACGGATCTTATTGAGTATCTGAAGTCTTTATAGAACACCCAGTCATTTCGTTCATCGTACGAAGAGACTGTGGTGCCTCTCGCGGGAACTCATGTTTGCACAACGCTCGTTTTTTTCTTCGTGATTTGTGAGAGATTTCAGGCTAATTGCAATCTAAACAAGCTACTTGTTGTTTTGTTTTTCACGTAAATATCGGTACATGTTGAACCTTTCGGGAAAAGCAACGCCGGTGTCCTTCGCCCAGGATTCCCATTGCCGTATTAACGCGGAAGTTTGTTGCTGCTTGGAGGCTGCAAGATTGATCAATTCTGTTCTATCATTCGAGAGATCGTAAAGTTCCCATGGCTTCTCGTACTCTCGTACTAATTTATAATCGCCGAGGCGTAAGGCGGCATTCCCTTCGTGCTCCCAGTACAGTGCTTCAGTGTGGACTGGCTTACGTGGTGATTTGAGCGCCGGCATTAGCGACTTTCCAACAAGTTTAGGAAGTGTGTCTGGATAGACTGCCCCCGATAACTCAATGCATGTAGCCATGAAATCGGGAAGGTATGCGTGTTGTCTTGCGAATGATCCGTTGCGTTTCACAGGAATCCCTTTCGGCCAATGCGCTATGAGAGGTGTGCAGGCGCCGCCTTCGTGTACGAAATGTTTAAAGAGGCGAAAAGGTGTATTGCTAGCATTGGCCCAGGCCAGCCCTTGTCGTACTCCATCTACAGTTTCCAACGGTGGATTCCTAACCATTGCTTCGTCACCACGGCCAAGGATACCACCTTCCTGACAGGCTCCGTTATCGGAAAGGAAGAAAATTAATGTATTGTCCAGCTGCCCGCTCTTTTTCAAGTAGGTGACGAGTTTGCCCACGTTTTGATCGATGTTGTCAATGCATCCGGCGTAGGCCGCTTGTATCGCATCCAGTCGGTCATGTTGTTCGGGGGTTAAGGTCTCCCACCGCGGAGCCTGAAGCGGAGCCTGTTTGACGCTGCTATCGAAAAGACCGAGTTGTTTCTGTTTTTCAAATCGTCGATCGGAAAGTTCCTGCCAACCAGCTTTGTACTTCCCACGATATTTTAGATAATCCTCCCATTTAGCATTTAATGGCCAGTGGGGAGAATTGAAAGCCAGATATAGAAAGAAGGGGTTGTCGTTTGTTGCCCTAGCTTCAGAGATATATTCGATTCCTTTGTCGGTGAAGGCATCCGTGGCATACCAATTGTTAGGAGTTTGAATTTCCTGATTGCCCTCGGAAATGACTCGGTCACCACCTGGCTTAAAATAGTTGAAAGCTCCAGTGATCCCTCCGTAGAACCGTTCAAAGCCTCTCTGCATTGGCCAGTTTGCACGGTCCGCGTATCCAAGATGCCATTTGCCGGTCATTAGAGTATGGTAACCGGTTGATTTTAAGACCTGGGCGATTGTGAGGCACTGATCATTTAAAAATCCCTGGTAGGGTCCATCCATTTCCAAGGGTTGGTTCGGAGGTTCCGTCATGTGACCTATACCAACTTGATGGGGTTGTAAGCCAGTCATCAGGCTCGCTCTGGTGGGGCAACATCTGCCGCTATTGTAAAACTTCGTGAAGCGAACACCGTTTGCCGCTAGGGAATCCAAGTTTGGCGTCTCGATTTCACTCCCATAACAGCCGATGTCGGAGAAACCCATATCATCGACAAGAATGATGATGATGTTAGGCCGTTCTTGCTTTGCCCCGTGAACGATGCTGGATGTAAGAAATAGAAGGGTGAACAGAAACGCCTTGGTCAGAGCAGTATGAGTCATGATTGCCTGTATTCGAGAAAATTAGATGTCGACTACTTAATTCTAACGCAAAACTTAAGTTCTGAAATCCACGCGCTAACTACCGAGATAGCCAGACGGTCGATTTTGTTTTTTTCCGTCTTTGTAGGATTGCTAATTAGAAAAGGGACGGAGAGAGGGCGTTTGCTAGTTGATGTAACTCAGGGTGGTGCGGAGGGAAACGCACCACCTGGCTAGGAACGGAGGCAGCGCTGCTGTCGTCTTGTTAGATAGCCGCCCATTTTTTGCTAATGCCTGTAAATTCTAACCGGCAACAGCGGATAAATTGTTATGCATGGTAATCTGTTAAAATAATCGAGTTCACTGATGTCCACCGAAGGGGCTATTCATCCATGCGATTACAACTATTTCTGACGTTGATTGTTTTAGGCGCGTTGATTGCTGAAAACTGCCGGGGCGAGCAAACCCCGCTCAATGTGCTTTTTATCATTTCCGATGATCTTACCGATACGGCACTTTCCTGTTATGGGAATACGGTTTGTCAGACACCCCACATAGATTCTCTCGCAGCAAAGGGAACTCGGTTTACTCGAGCTTATTGTCAGGGAACGTATTGTGGGCCGTCGCGGGCCTCGTTCATGTCGGGGTATTACCCCCACGCTGTGAAAATGCTTGGTTACAAAAGCCCAAGGCCGATGATTGGTGATCGCATGATGTGGGCGGAATATTTTCGCCAACATGGATATTACTCGGCCCGCGTGAGTAAAATCTTCCATATGGGTGTTCCAGGGGGAATTGAACAAGGAACCAATGGAGCGGATGATGAACGGTGTTGGACAGAAAGATTTAATAGCCAGGGGCCAGAGTGGAAGGCGGCTGGTCAGGGCTGGACCTTGGAAGGCAATCCTGATCGAATTGAACCCGTTAAGGGAGGCAACACATTCGTTGTCGTAGAGGCAGAGGGTGATGACCTCGCTCATTCAGATGGCCGAACGGCCGTAAAAGCGTCAGAATTGATCCGTAAACATGCAGGCAGGCCATTTTTTATTGGTGTCGGATTCGTTCGACCTCATGTCCCTTTCGTTGCTCCGAAGAAATATTATAAGCTTTTTGCGTATGACGACATGGTTTTACCTGAGAAAGTGGCAGGAGACTGGGACGATATTCCGAAGCTTGGGATTAACTACAAGACCAGTAAGAATATGAAAATGGATTTGGAGCAGCAGCGTAAGGCGGTCGGCGGGTATTACGCTTCCGTTGCGTATATGGATGCACAGGTGGGCAAGGTACTGACAGCACTGAAAGAGTCGGGCGTAGAAGATCGCACGATCGTTATCTTTACAAGTGATCACGGCTATCACCTTGGTGAACATGATTTTTGGGCCAAGGTTAGCTTGCATGAGGAATCTGCACGAGTTCCGCTAATTATCAGTGTGCCGGGTAAGGCACCTGCGGTGTGCCACTCGTTAACGGAATTGTTGGATCTTTACCCAACTGTTGCCAGCCTGTGCGGACTCAAGGTACCAGTACGGTTGCAAGGTAAGGATATTTCTAAAATGCTGGATGAGGCAACCTATGAAGTTCGCGATGCGGCATTTTGCGTGAACGGACGAGGCTACTTGCTTCGGACCAAAAATTGGGCGTACATTCAATATGGTAGTAATGGCCTGGCAGGCGAAGAGTTGTTTGATATGCAAAAGGATCCTAAACAATACACTAATCTCGCTAACCATGAAGATTTCGCAGAAATCGTAGAGCTGTTCCGAAGAAAGATGGATGTGAAATTAAATAACGTCTTCGAGAATGATCTGGGTCTGACTTACGAACTTAAACGTTAGTGGCTAAAGGAAAGCGTAGATGTTAAATAAGAAATTGCTTATCCGTGTTTTGGCGATGGTGGTTTTATGTCTAACGAGAAATTGCTGGGCTACGGAGAAACCAAACGTCCTATTTCTTATATGTGATGACCTTAACTGCGATATCGGGATTTACGGGCATCCTGTTGTGCAAACACCTAATATTGATCGACTGGCTGAAAGAGGGGTGCTTTTCCGCAATGCACATTGTCAATATCCCTTGTGCGGCCCGTCGCGAGCTTCGTTTATGACTGGTATGTATCCCGACCAGACTCTGGTTCGTCGTAACGCGAGATACCTTAGAGAACACATCCCCAATGCTTTGACGATCCCTCAGGTATTTCGACAAGACGACTACTTTGCAGTACGTATCGGCAAAGTATTTCATTACAACGTGCCTCGTCACATCGGTACATCAGGGCACGACGATCCCTATTCGTGGAATTACACTATCAATCCGCGCGGTCGTGATAAAGACGAGGAAGATAAGATATTCTCTTTAATTCCGAATAACTTTGGTGGGACCTTGAGTTGGCTCGCCGCTGACGGGGTGGATGAAGAGCAGACGGACGGTATCGCCGCAAGTGAAGCCGTGTCTCTACTACGAAAATACTCAAAGGACGGCCGCCGTTTTTTCATGACGGTGGGCCTTTTCCGCCCACATACGCCATATGTAGCACCCAGAAAATACTTCGATTTGTACCCGCTTGATAGAATAGCTGTTCCCAAAGTACCTACGCAGTATCTTAATCAATTACCTCCCCCAGCTGTTGATTCCATACGTCGCAAAAAAGACCAAATCGACCTGCCGGAGTCTATAGCACGTCAGGCGATCCAGGCATATTACGCTTCGATCTCGTTTGCAGACGCACAGCTCGGCCGAATTCTGAGCGAATTAGAATCAACGGGCCTGGATGAAACAACCATAGTTGTATTCACATCGGATCATGGCTACCACATGGGCGAACATGGGCACTGGCAAAAGACCACGCTTTTTGAAAACGCCACTCGTGTTCCGCTCGTTATCGCAGGGCCCGGAGTCTCTGAACGTGGAAAACAGGCAGACGGTTTAGCCGAAATGGTGGATATATTTCCAACCATGGTAGATTTGGCAGGCCAGCAATTACCCAGGAACGTTAGTGGTGTTAGCCTTCGTCCGATTCTAGAAAATGTTCAGGCACGCGTTCGGAGCAGTGCGTTCACGCAATATGCAAATGGTTATTCTATTCGGACAAGTCGTTATCGTTATACGGAATGGGGCGAGCATGCGAGTCTTGGGGCCGAACTGTACGATCATGAAAGCGATCCGTCAGAACTGATCAATCTTATAGATCGACCGGACCATGAGGATGTGCAATCGGAGATGCGAGTCCAATTGCGTGCCCGAATTGAAGAATCGCGACGTGAACCCGTCGGGATTAAGCAAATCGAAAACGTCGAGCCCAGGCGTGTGCCGCAACCTAATCCTTAGACAGCTCGCCTAAACAATAATGTCGTTTATAACACGCCCATGAACATCAGTGAGACTTTCTTCGCGGCCCTGATGGAAATACGTTAGACGCTCGTGGTCGAGGCCCATCAAAGCAAGAATGGTCGCATGAATGTCGTGAACGTGGGCTCTACCTTCCACCGCTTCAAACCCAAAATCGTCTGTTGCTCCGTACCGAGTCCCCCCCTTAATGCCGGCCCCGGCCATCCACATGGAAAATCCATAGGGGTTATGGTTGCGCCCTGGGGCATTCATACCTTCACTAAACGGCATCCGCCCGAATTCACCTCCCCAGACTATCAAAGTTGATTCCAGCAACCCGCGTTGTTCAAGGTCTGTTAAAAGGGCATCAATCGGCTGGTCGATTTCAGCGGCGTGTTGGCCATGATTCTTTTCAATACTGACATGTGCATCCCAGGTGTCCGCAAGGTGGCCTCCGCCCGAATAGAGCTGAATGAAGCGGACACCGCGTTCGACCAAACGGCGCGCTATTAAGCAGTTTCGCCCAAATTCGTCAGTTGGTTGCTGGTTGACGCCGTACATATCCAGGGTAGCCTGTGTCTCTTTGGATAGGTCGACGGCTTCGGGGGTTTCTGCCTGCATACGGTAGGCTAACTCGTAACTTTGAATCCGGGACGCCAATTCGCTTCCGCCTGGACGAGCTTTCAGGTGAGCCTCGTTGAATCTAGCCAACAGGTCAAGTTGCCTACGTTGTGCCTTGCGATCAATGTGTTTGGGGCCGTGGAGATCTAAGATGGGATTGCCTGTAGGACGAAATAAGGTCCCCTGAAAAGTTGAGGGCATGAACCCTGACGAGTAATTTGGTTCCCCGGAAATAGGGCCTCCCCGCTTGTCCATCATCACAACGTAACCTGGCAGACTTTGGTTAGGAGTTCCCAGACCATAGACGGTCCAACTGCCAAGAGATGGCCGGCCGATAAATGTACTACCTGTGTTCATTGCGACTAAGGCACTTCCGTGTGCATGACTGTCGGCATGGCAAGAGTTTATTATCGCCATTTTGTCAGCGTGTTTCCGTACGCGGGGGAAAAAGTCCGAAATCATTAAGCCGCTTTCACCGCCGGGCTTGAATGGTCTGAATTCGGGAGTCAGGAATCCAACTTTTCTATTTCCAGAATTAATGTACTTTTTATCGGCTGGCAGCGGCATGCCTGCATATTTGCGTAAATCGGGTTTGTGATCAAAGGTATCGACCTGGCTGGGGGCGCCGTTCATCATTAGAAAGATGACATTTTTGGCCTTCACAGGGAAATGGCCTTCGCGTGGCTCTAACGATCGTGTCTCCGCAGCCTGTAAACGGTTGCCGAAGAATCCGTCATCTTCAAGTAGGCTGCCCAATGCAAGGCCGGCGAATCCACCGCCCATTTGCCAGACGAATTCTCGACGACTTTGCCCACAGGGAAATAACCTCTTATGCATCTTGAATTTCTTTCTGCGCTAGTCGATGTAAATATATTCGTTGGTATTAAAGAGGACATGACAAAGTGATGCCAAAGCCAACCGATGAGGATCGGACTTGCCAACAGCTAGTCGTAATTTATATTTTTGTGCCAAATAGCCCCAAATCTGGTCCAATTCGGACCGAGAAAGGGCTCTGTCATAAACCAATATTTCCGAAATGTCGCCTAACCAGAATTCCGAGTTGTAATTGCCCTGAGTTCCGAGAACATACGGTCCCGTTAGCACACGCCCCGTGATTGGATTCCCATCCGCAACAACCGTACCATTGAGAAACATCTGAGCTGCTTCTGAGGAATTACTTGCGGTAATCAGGAACGGCATGGTTGCGTCCGGAAGTTGACCCGCCTGATTGAATGCATCGGAAAACCTAATAGAGTGATTTTTAGTGGTCCCCAGAAATACTGAATTTGTAGAACGACCTCTGCTATTCCAGTTACTAAGGATTTCCCGGTGACTCGTTCCATCGGAATTATCCCTTGCTACGGCGATAATGGAAAAATGGGGATTTGTGATGGGGGCAGCGGTGAGCTTGAGATATTGATTTGATCCGTTGAATCGAATAGTTGGTGTGCCGTTGAGGCCATCCGGTACGTAAAGCGGACGGGTTGTGGCTTCGCCCTGGGCGGCATCAATAGGCTGCTGCCCGTCCAGGGAAGAACCTGATGAATCTCCCCATGCGATCACTCGACTTTCCTTGTCAATTTCGAGTCTCTTCGTGGCGTCTAACCATAAACTAAGCCCTTCTTTCACGGATAAACTAGAGGATTGCGCCAGAGCAAATTCGGAGACGGAAGCGAAATGTTCACTTTGTTCAGCAATGTGCTGTTGCGACGCGTCAATTTCAGCTCGGATGGGTTCCCGCCCCGTGGCAAGTCGCCAGGCCGATACAATCCGTATCTCCGAATCATCGGGGTGTTCAGTAAATAAACGATCGGCAAAGGCAAGGCTTTGCTGATGGATGAATTGGTTATTAAGTAAGGCGAGTGCCTGAGTGGCAACCGTCGTTACATCACGTTGTCCACATGGTAGAGTCGTATCTGTAAAATTAAATGTGGTCATTAAAGGCAGCAAACGAGATCGTTTAGTCATCATGTAAATGGAACGCCGATTCCGCTGGTCGACCGTTGAAGTGCCCCAGGCTCCAGCCTTGCGTGAAAGCCCCTCTAATGCCTCGGGGCTCATTTGAGGATAGAAGCTCGGCCCACCAGAGGCTCTATTTAGCTGCCCGCTTGTCGCGAGAATGGAGTCTCTCAACTGCTCGGCGTCCAACCGCTTGCGGTTTGCCCGCCACCAGTATTTATTGAGATAGTCCTTTTCGGAGTATTCAAGATGGTTTCGATGCTGAGATGCCTGCCGATATGTATGAGACATGACAATCATTTTTATGATGGGTTTAAGCTTCCACTCGTGTTGCAACAGTTGAGTGGATAGATAGTCGAGCAGTGCCGGATGGGTGGGTAGCTCGCCCTTAAACCCGAAGTTGTTAGGAGAACGGACAATCGGTTCCCCCATCGTGTGTTGCCAAAGTCGATTTACGATAACACGAGACGTTAAAGGATTATTCGGATCGGTTATCCATTTGGCAAGTTGTAGACGTTGCGTCGTGGTTTTGGAGTTCTCCGGGGGGGGATCGAACACTCGTTCTAAGCTGGGAATGGTTGATAATGAGGCCGGTCTCACGACTTCTGCTGGTTTTTGCCGTTCACCATTGATTAATCGATGCAACGGCGCGACTTCTGCGCTACGATCAGTCCACCCAAAGGCTGTGGCCCCCAATTCCTTTTCGGATGGACCGCCGAGATTGGCCTGGCCAATAAAACCTGACCAAAAAGCGTTTGCAAAACGGTAATAATCGGTTTGGCGGATTGGATCGAATTTGTGGTCGTGACATCTTGCGCACTTGACTGTGAGTCCTATAAAGGCGGACGAAGTGGTGTGGACCATATCTTCTAATCGCGTGTATTGATAATCGGCCGGATCGTTGGGCTCATCATTCCAGGTGCCGGCGCGGATCATGCCTGTTGCAATTAGGGTCTGTTCGTCACGGTACGGCACTTCGTCTCCAGCAAGCTGGTCCGTAATGAATTTGTCATACGGCATATCGTCGTTAAACGCAGCAACAACCCAATCACGATATTTCCATATGTTTGGTTTTAACTGGTCCCGCTCGTAACCGCAGGTTTCTGCAAACCTAACTAAATCAAGCCAGTGTCTAGCCCATCGTTCTCCGAAATGCTTCGAGCTAAGCAGATCGTCTACGACCTTCTCATACGCGTTCTCAGAATCGTTATTATTAAAGGCTGCCACGGTAGCTGGTGAAGGTGGCAAGCCTGTGAGATCATAATAGACCCTTCTAAGGAGCTGGTTACGTGTCGCGGGCGCCGCAGGCGTTAAGCCTTGTTTTTGAAGCCGCGCATGAATAAACAAATCTATCGCGTTCTTGCTCGTCATATTCTCGATGGGAGTCGGTAATGGCGGATTTGTGATTGGCTGGAATGCCCACCAGTCTCGCCCTCCTCGCACATCCGTCGTCTGCTCATAAAGGTCCAGTGTTCGGTCGCTTGGCCAAGCCAAGCCTTCGTCGATCCACGCGATTAGTGTTTTAATCTCTTCGGCAGGCAGTGCCTGGGGTAGGCCCTTGACCGGCGGCGGCATCTCACCGCTAGTGATTCGTTCGATTAGGAAACTTGCCGAGGAGTTACCTGGCGTCACAGCGGTTCCGGACTCCCCGCCTTTAACTAAGCCAGCGAGGCTAGTGAGATCGAGCCCCCCCTTTGCGTTTTTAGTGTCGTGACATTCGACACACCGTTTTATCAACACTGTAGACACATCTTTTTCAAAATCTACGGCGGCGTAGGCCAGGCGTGTGGAAAGGACCACCGCGGATATACATGTCAAGAATCGACAGAGGTTAAAAGAGTTCATAGGAACCGCTGTTTCCGTGTTAATAAGGATTCTAATTATGAAATTACGTCTTTAATAATCTTTCCGTGTACATCGGTAAGCCGGAAGTCCCGACCCGAGTGGCGATAAGTTAGGTTCGTGTGATCAATGCCCATTAGGTGGAGCATTGTGGCATGAAGATCGTGTACGTGTGTTCTATTCTCTACGGCCCGATAACCGAATTCGTCAGTATTCCCATAAGAAATACCGCCTTTGACGCCACCTCCTGCCAGCCAAACGGTAAATCCGTGATGATTATGGTCTCGCCCCGTACCTATGCCACCGCCGATAGGAATTTCAGTGGCTGGTGTTCTACCGAATTCACCACCGCAAACCACGAGTGTATCTTCAAGAAGTCCTCGTTGCTCAAGGTCAGTCAACAGCCCGGCGATAGGGGAATCCGCCTGTGCTCCAAGGCTCCGTAATCCATCTTTGAGACCACCATGAGTATCCCAGGGTTGTACATCTCCGTGAAAACATTGTACGACACGAACTCCCCGTTCTACCAAACGCCGAGCGATCAGTAACTGCCGTCCGTGAACGGTCGACGCATTGTAGAGGTCCTGAGTGGCTTGAGTTTCTCGCGTGATGTCGAATACATCAGTCGCTTCCATCTGCATACGATAGGCCAGTTCGAACGATTGCATTCGTGATTCGAGATTGGGGTCATCTAATCGAAGCTTTTGATGGTCGCGATTTAGCGTCGCCAACAAATCTAGCTGATTGCGTTGTTGAGCACGAGATAGGCGGGAATTTCGAATGTTCGCGATGAGTTTTTCAACAGTATCATTGCGAGTATCCAAATACGTACCCTGGTAAATTCCAGGTAAGAAGGAACTGCGCCAATTTGAACTGTCGGCGACAGGAAGGCCGGGACACATTGCAACGTACCCTGGTAAATTTTGATTCTCCGTTCCTAATCCATAGGTCAGCCATGAACCATAACTTGGACGCGAAAGACGCTCATCACCTGTATTCATGAGCCGCATGCTTTGTTCATGATTTGGGGTGTTAGCGTACATCGACTTTATGACGCAAATCTTGTCGGCATGTTTCGCGGCGGTGCGGGCAAAGATTTCACTGCACCAGAGTCCACCTTCTCCATACTGCTTGAACTTAAATGGCGAAGGCAAAGCTACACCCACTTCTCTTTCAGTCGGTAGCGAGACAGGTAACGGCTTGCCGAAATAATCTTTGAGTCTCGGCTTATAGTCCCACGTGTCTACTTGGCTCGGCCCGCCGTTTAAATAGATGTGGATGATATGCTTTGCCTTGGCTGAATAATGCGGGGCTTTAGTTGTCAATGGACCGGGGGCGGCCTCTAATAAATCTGGTAGTGCGAGAAGCCCTAGGCCGGTACCAAATTGCTTTAGTACGTTTCTGCGAGAGTACGAGGTTGGTAGTTGATTGTCAGTCATTCGTCACCAAAGCCTTTTGGAGGGGTTTGCGTAAAATAACGATTAGGTCGACGATGTATATACAAACATATGAGATTGTGCCCCAACGCCAGGGAACAGTAGTTGTTGGTTGATGTAAATAAGGTTCGATAACCAAGACTTAAGAGACCTCTTCTAATCAATGAACCAGACTTCATTAGACAGCAATAACACCTGCGCGTAATGGTTAAGTGGATTGGAACGCAAGAATTCGGTTCCTAATTTCAATTCACGAACTGTAGGCTTGCGGCACAGTACGTGATGATATAACTGCTGCACTTGAGAGGGGGAGTCCGTCGCCGTTATGCGACTCGCAAGGCTGTTCGTGATACGTTCGATAAGCGGGCTATTGAGAGCAAATAACGCCTGCTGCGCAACTGTCGTTGAAGGTCGTTTAGACGTGGAGGAATCTGCATTTGCGGCGTCAAACACCTGAATGATATTTGGAAGATTTTGACGTTCAACAAATGCGTAGATTGTACGGCGATTATT
>PBCP01000022.1 GCA_002717145.1 Planctomycetaceae bacterium
AGTAACAAAAGAGATAGAAAAAGGAGCGTGAAATGTCATCTCCAGTAAGTAGATTACTTGAATCCAACACCGGGCGAATCGATGCTCGGGATAAACTGCTGATTAACTGTAATCAAGTTGATGTCAATCAGTTGATGCCTCTGAAGTATCACTGGGCATGGGAACACTACAACAATGGTTGTGCAAATCATTGGATGCCTACAGAAGTTCCAATGACCAAGGATATTGAAATCTGGAAGTCAGATAAGCTGACTGATGATGAACGTCTTGTGATTATGCGAAATCTAGGGTTCTTTGCCACAGCCGAAAGTCTGGTTGGTAATAACCTGGTACTGGCTATTTTTCGCCACGTGACCAACGCTGAATGTCGTCAGTATCTGTTGCGACAGGCCTTTGAAGAGGCAATTCACTCTCATACATTCCTGTATGTTGTGGAAAGTTTAGGTCTGGATGAAGGTGAAGTCTTCAATATGTACCGTGAAATTCCATCCATCGCCGCGAAGGACGAGTTTGAGATGGAATTGACGGCTGAAGTACTCGATCCCGACTTTTCAACCAATACGTTTGAAGGTTGCCAGGCACTGCTAAAGAACCTTATTGGCTTCTATCTGATCATGGAAGGGATATTCTTCTATTCCGGATTTGTAATGGTGCTTTCGTTCCACCGCAGAAATCTGATGACAGGAATCGGTGAGCAGTTCCAGTACATCCTGCGCGACGAAACGATTCACCTCAATTTTGGTCTGGATCTGATTAATGGAATTAAGGCAGAGAATCCTGAGTTGTGGACAGAGCAATTTCAACAGGATATGGTTGCCCGAATCCGTAAGGCAGTCGAGTTAGAGATCGATTACGCGAGAGACTGTCTACCAAATGGTGTGATGGGGCTTAATGGAGATCTTTTCCGGGAATACGTCCAATATGTTGCGGATCGTCGCCTGGAGCGTATTGGTCTGCCGGCTCAATATGGTAGCTCGAATCCGTTCCCATGGATGAGCGAAACTATGGATTTGGCTAAAGAAAAGAACTTCTTTGAAACTAGAGTCACCGAATATCAAAGTGGTGCGGCTTTATCCTGGGATGACTAGGTAAATTCGACGGCAGTCAGGCTTGGCCTGTTAAGTCCTACTGGCTGTCTTGATCTCTTTCAAAACCTCTGTGTAATGCGATGGCCTATCAGGTCTTCGCACGCAGGGGTTTTTTTGTGGTAATATAAATCACCTTATTCGTTCAGGGAGGTCGTTCCCGAATTCCTGAAACCCTCGTTGCATATCCTGTCGGAGATAATTAATGATTCCTCGCTTTATGGCTTTCTTTTGTTTGCTTACGGTTCCTGCCGTCCTCAATGTCTCACTTTCCGGTGCGGTTGAAGGTTATGAGGAGCCTGATTCGTTCTTGGTTTACATTGGCACATACACAGGCCCTGAAAGCAAGGGGATCTACACTTTTCGACTTGATCGGCAATCGGGAAAGCTGACTGCTGTTAATAAGCCGACGCAAACCTCGAACCCATCCTTTGTTGCAGTTCACCCTAGTGGAGATTACCTTTATGCTGTTAATGAAGATAAAGAATTTAATGGTGAAGAAGGTGGTGGTATCACCGCGTTTGCAATTAATCCAAAAAACGGTGAGCTAACGGAAATCAATTCCCAGTGTACGCACGGCGCACATCCCTGTCATCTGACGATTGACAAAAGTGGGAAAACTGTCGGAGTAGCAAATTATACTGGTGGCAGTATTGCGGCGTACAGAATTGGAAGCAACGGTGAGTTGAGCCCTGCCTCAGCATTTGTTCAACATGCTGGTAAAAGCGTGCATGCTCGCCAGGAAGCACCACATGCCCATTCGATTGATGTTGACCCGTTTAATCGTTTCGTCGCGGTCAGTGATCTTGGAATAGATAAGGTTCTGGTCTATAAATTGAACGCTCGTAAGGGACAGCTTGAAGCTCATTCTTCTGTTTCTACGGCTCCGGGAGCTGGTCCACGGCACTTTAGTTTTCATCCTACGGGTAACTTTGGGTATGGAATCAATGAGTTGAACATGACAGCAAATGCTTATGCCTATAACGGACGCACTGGAAAGTTGGAATTGCTACAGACGGTTTCGACTTTGCCTCCTAATGAGAAGCAGCAGTCGGGGCAGTCAACGGCAGAAATGTATGTGCATCCCAATGGAAAGTTTCTATATGGTTCCAATCGAGGGCATAACACGATTGTTGTCTATGCAATCGACCAGCAGACCGGCAAGTTGACTTATGTTGAAAATCAAAGCACTGGTGGAAGTACACCAAGGAGCTTTGGTATTGTGCCGACCGGTGAGTATCTGCTCGCGCTGAATCAGGCCAGCAGTACGATCGTCCTATTTAAGATAGATTCAGATACCGGTGCTTTGGAACCGACAGGCGAGCAGGTCCCCTGCCCGACCCCTGTAGCCGCTGCTTTTCTTGCTCGGTAGCTGCCAAGGGCTGATCAGTCCAGACGCGGGAATACGTCTGACTGAATCTGGAATCCGTCGGCCAGTGAGTTTGTTTGGTTAAATAAGCCAGCGATTGCCAACACTTCGCCAATTGCTTCATCTTGAACCCCATGTTTTTTAAGGATGGCGGTGTGTGAATTGACGCAGTAACTGCAGCCGTTAGTCGCTGAAACGGCTACGGCAATCATTTCCCGAATCGCAGGCGTCAGGTGAGACGTCCGGCCTACAGTTTCGGGATGCATGAGCGTCTTCAGTTGTCCCCAGACCTGTTCCAAGAGATCCACGTTAACAGCAATGACTTTCCAGAAGTTTGGGATGAAGTCTATGTTTTTTGTCGCTTTGATGTCGTCATAAACAGCAGACACTCGTGGGGATGCCAGGTCTTCTTCGATCGGTTGTACGGTTGCTATGCGGTCAGTGGTCATAAGTTTTATTGCCTGTTTCTGGGGTAGATGAAAAGCGGATCCTCGATGAAATCCGTTGTAACATATTGCATTTAAATTGTGATATAACGAAAGGACAATCTCTGGTTGAACAGCAAGTGTGGATGTATTCACAGTCTGTTGAGCTAGACTCATTCACAAGACGTTTCCACGCTTTATTTATATGGGTTCCTAAAGATGAAAGAAAACAGATCAGGACTTAGTCGGCGAAATTTCATGCTAGCCGCCACAGCCACCGCGGCTGTGTCTTCAATGGCCAGTAACAGCAAGCTCTCAGCCCGTGATTACGGACCGGGAACACAGCCCGTACGTTACCCCGATCCGGATATTGTTGTCATTGATGATGAGTTCGCCAGTTATAAGCAGGGTAATGCTGCCATTATGCGGCTTTATCATGACCCGGAAATGATTTGGGCAGAAGGATGCGCCTGGAATGGTGTTGGGCGTTATTTGGTTTGGAGCGACATTCCAAATAACACTCAATTGCGTTGGATGGAAGAAGATGGGCATGTGTCAACGTTTCGGAATCCAGCTAACAACAGTAACGGAAACACATTCGACCTCCAAGGACGACAGATTTCCTGTGAACACCTGACTCGAACGCTAGCTCGGTACGAATACGATGGAACTCGGTCAGAACTAGCTAAGAGCTACGGTGGAAAATCTCTAAATGCTCCGAATGATGCTGTTGTACATCCTGCTACCGGGGACATTTTCTTTACCGACCCCGGTTATGGTGGGTTGATGGATTACGAAGGTCGTAAAGCGGAGAAAACGGACAACTGGCCGCAGCCCTACCAGAAAGAGGCGATTTATCGCTTTGAAGTGAAAACTGGTAAGTTAATCAAGCTGACCGATGAAATTTACAAGCCGAATGGCCTGTGTTTTTCACCGGACTACAAAAAACTATATGTGGCGGATACCGGTGCCAGCCATTATGATGACGCCCCCCGGAATATCAAAGTTTGGGATGTTGTCGAAGAGACCGATCTGAAGCATGGAAAAGAATATGCATCCATGATGTTGGAGATGACCGACGAAGACGGTAACACCGAAGAGAAAGGTGGGTTCGCAGACGGTATTCGCTGTGATGAGGATGGAAATATTTGGGCCAGTGCCGGTTGGGTTGGCGATGGCTATGACGGTGTCCATGTATTTAATCCGGACGGAAAACGAATCGGTCAGATTTTGCTTCCGGAGATTTGTGCCAATGTCTGTTTTGGCGGAACGAAACGTAATCGCTTATTTATGTGTGGCAGCTCGTCTCTGTATGCGGTTTACACTCCAACCAAAGGTGCTCACTTCTGCTAGGAAGTAAACGCCGAATCGTTGTAGTCAATGGAAGAGCCCCGGATGTTTATTGCATTCGGGGCTCGTTTTAGTTGTCGTGGAATGTGACAGGCTTGAGGCTTATTCATTGGCAGGTTCGTCGGTGGCGACAGGAGCTTGTTGGGCTACTGAAATCGCATCCACGAACAGAATTGAATTGGGAACGAAAAGCCTGGTTTCGTCAGCAGCCTGTAGCACCGTATATCGCAGGTCTGTGCTGACGACCGTTCCTTCATACGTTTTGACCTTGATATAGTTTGTCTTTTCAAAGGGTTTGTAAATTAGGATCAAGACGCCTGCTAATACATTGGAAATCACATCTTTTAGAGCAAATCCCAACGCGAATCCAGTAAGGCCCAGCCCGGCAACCAATGCCGATACATCAACTCCCAGGGCGGATAACGACGTGACAATTCCCACTACCATGACCGCTGTTTTGACGACACGCCCAAGAAACACGGCTAGGTCCGCATCGATGTGCTGCGAGCGTCCCACACGTTCGGAGATCTTCTGAAGAACTTTTGCGGTGATGTAAAAACAGAGCAGAGTTAACAGGCTGAATCCTATTGCCTTGACGATGTCAGGCCATTCCATTTCAAACAGATTAATAGTTTCGGCAGTTTCTTGAGCAGTTTCGGCTGCGAATAATAGGAATTGATTCATGCCACTTGGTGGGGTTGTGCTGGTGAAATTATCAACGTCCCCCACGGCCAACAGGAAATATTCGCTGTGGAAGACGTCTAAGGATAGTAAAAGGTCACGCGTGATGGCAATAGCAGACCGAGCGCACTAACCCTGTAGCGTCTTTACAATATCAGACGTTCCGAGCGACCGCGTCGGGTAGAAGATTTCCCCTGCCTGATAGCCTGCTTCGGCTCCGACTTGCATGGCAAACGACTTTACTCGATCGTAAACATAGGCTTTTTCAGCCGGGAATTGAGTTTCATAACAGCGGATCGATTCGAGCTTCGTTTCCAACGTTTCGCTGATGTCCATCGTGATGTGACCGCTTGGGGCAGCGTGGTGCATTGGTTCAAATGCAAGTCGAAAGTAGAGTTGTTTTGATATGATGTGACTCGGCAAATCTCCGAAGTGGTCAGGCCATTTGCAAAGCCTCGAATAAAACACAGCGGCATCGGTGATTTGCATGGCCTGATAATGGTCAGGTGACGCCATGGGCGTTTTATCTCCAAACCCGATCACAATGCTGGGACGATATTTGCGGAACTCTTTGGCCAAGGTTACCCGATGCTCAAAGCAGTCAAATAAAGCGCGATTCGGCATGTCTAGCGTGATTCGCTTTGTGACCCCCAGAGTTTCTGCGGCCTGACGAGCCTCTTCAAGACGCACGTCAGGGCCTGGGCTTAAAGGGGTAGGCTCACCGTCAGTCAAATCAATGATCCCGACTTTGTAACCAAGTTGTACAAGGCGTGCAAGAGTTCCGCCGCAGGCGACTTCGACATCATCAGGGTGAGCGCCCACGGCGATAACATCAAGTTGTTCATATTCCTGTGAGCTTTCAGTCACGAATATACCTTTGTCGAATGTGGAGTCTATTGAATGTCTTGGTAAGTAAAGCCCTTGCGGAACACGGAATGCATTTTTCCTGCGACTTCGGTATATGGATATACCAGGAAATTGACGGGAGCGTCCTGTTGGGCAGGCGTGAGAGTTAAATCTCGTCCTGTGGTAAATGTAATGCGATCGGCTGTCAGGTTGCCATAGTAATAGTCGTTTAAGGACGGATTTTTGTCAGCTTCAGAGATGTCGACAGGAATCCACTTGTTGTCCGCAGCAAATTTAGCCCAGCAATGATATCCGCCAATACTTCCGGTCCCTCGTTCAGTTGGAAGCGGAAATCCGATTTCGAAACGAGCAGGTATATGTTGCTCCCGGCAAACTGAGATAAATAGGCTGTGAAAGTCCGTGCAATTCCCAAAGCCATTCCCACAGGCCCACACGCTGTCACCACGCCCCCAGGGTTTGCCGTCGGGTTTGTCGTACTGCATTCGCTGGTTGACCGCATCGTAGATTTGCCTCCCGGCAGTTAACGAATCTTTCGCAAGTTTGGATGCTCCCAGCACTTCGGCGGATAGTTTTTGGTCAATCGGAACAAAGGTGGAGGCTTGTCGGAAGAGATCGGCGTCTCCCTCGGCCAGTTCTTCACACTCTTCTTGTAATGCCTCGCGGCGACTAACTTGGTAGGTTACTTCAAACGGAACTTCACCATCGTCATCGGCAGTTGCTTTGAAGTGCAGGACGGTGTTTCCGAACCGAGTTTCCTGCCCGATCACAAATTCGCCGGGGACATTTATGTCTCTATCGAGTATTTGCTGTTCGTGTGTATCGGTGGCAACCGGAAGCCAAACCGACACTTCGGTTCCGGGCGGTAGTTGAGTGATAGCGCCACCATAGACAAAAGAGAATTCACGTGTTTTTGCTCTGTTATCGTTAGTGGGATCGTTGGTTGCAATGTCGGTTGACTGTGGTTCTTCAGGCTGATTGGCTGAAGGTTTATTGGTTGAGGCTGTTGAGTCGTCAGATTTATTTTGACAACCAAAAATCAATAAGCAGGCCAGCACCATGGGGATGAGTAGGCAGTTCGTCATTTTGCAGTTCATGCAGCAGAGCCTTTAAAAAAATAGGGGACCACGATACTGCAGTCCCCTATTTTGAATTTCGGAAGATTAGAGTACGACAGTATCCTTGCTTCCGGGTACGGCAACGTTGTAATTGCCATCTTCATCCGGAGTCATCGGTGCGTCGTCATCAAGCGATGACAACGAATCTACATCGCACAATAACAGGTCAGAGTTGATCGCATCGTCCCACTGGATCATTTTTCCAGAGTAGGTTGCCATGCGTCCCAGAATCGCGGTCATTGTACTCTTTGCTCCATACTCAGCTTCATTGGGCCGTTTACCAGCTCGCAAGTCAGCAAACATGTCATGGTGTTCCTGTTGGTGACCACCGCGACCGAGGCCACGTGCGTTGAAGAGTTCTTTTCCGCTGGCGTCCCAGATTCTACCGGCTGCAATGTCACATGTGCCGGTAGTGCCATGAGCATGTTCTGATACGCTGTTCCAGCATCCCTGTATGTGTCGGCACTGACTGAACATCTTCATGCCACTGGCGTAGGTGAATTCAACCAGGTGGTGATCAAAGATTTCGCCATGGTCTTTCCCGTTTCGGACTTCACGACCGCCCTGCCCCTGAGCAGAGACCGGGAAGTCATTGGCGAGCCAGTTGATGACGTCGATGTTGTGAATGTGTTGTTCGTTGATGTGGTCGCCGCAGAGCCAGTTGAAGTAATACCAGTTTCGCATTTGGTATTCGAGTTCAGATTGGCCTTCTTGACGCGGCTTCACCCAGACTCCACCGCCGTTCCAGTATGCCCTGCTCAGGATGATGTCGCCGATTGCACCGTCATGCAGACGTTTCATCGTTTCCAGATAAGCTTCCTCGTGTCGGCGTTGCAGCCCAACTTGAACACAGAGGTTTTTCTCCTTGGCAATCTTATTGGCATCCAGTACCCGGCGTACCCCCGGAGCATCTGTGGCAACCGGTTTTTCCATGAAGACGTGTTTGCCGGCATTGACTCCAGCTTCAAAGTGCAGAGGGCGGAAACCGGGAGGAGTGGCCAAAATGACCAGATCTGCATCGGATTCCATGACTTTCTTATATCCGTCCAGACCAACAAACATCGAATCCGACGTCACTTTGACCTTGTCGCCGTGCCTGCTCTTGATCGCTCGGAATGATGCCTGTAGACGGTCTTCAAAAACATCTGCCATTGCGACAAGATGGACGTCACCATTGGTGTTCATGGCTTGAACAGCAGCGCCGGTGCCTCGGCCTCCGCAGCCAACCAGACCTATTTTAATGACTTCATCGCCATAGGCATGGGCAGCACGCGCAATTTGCAGATTGCCGGCTACAGTGCTTCCGGCGACCAGAATCGTCGACTTCTTGATGAAGTCACGTCGAGTGTTTGGGGAAGATGTTGAGTCGTTACTCATTTATATGCTCCGCTTCTATTCGAAGGACGTAAGTTAGCAGGTAATTTAAGTTTTTGAGGGGAGATACCACGGTAATTCCAAGGTAAAACCTGTTCTTCTAGCATACTTGCTAATGCAGCTAAGTACAATGAGAAGAAATTTCCGCAACAATAACCTTATCGATTCGGATTTATGAGAAACTATCCTCGAAAACATCTGAAATCTGCCACGCAATTCTTCAGTTTCGCAGTGGTTTTGCTACAAGTCACGGCGTTGCTCGCCCAGACATCTTCGGTGAACCGGGAATTAAAACTGTATTCTGAATCAGCAGAGCTAATGGGAGTGAAATTCAGCATTGCTCTTTACGCTCCCACTGAGAAAGTGGCGCAGGATGCTTGCAGACGTGCATTCATGCGGATTTCAGAGATCGAGGGTAAATTGAGTAACTATCAGGCCGACAGTGAAATCACCCTTCTTTGTCAGGCGAAAGGAGCCGTTAAAGTAAGTGACGACTTATGGTTTGTGCTAAAAGAATCCCTCTCTTATTGGCAAATGTCGGATGGGGCTTTTGATGTTGCGATCGGTCGGTTGACGAGATTGTGGCGACGAGCTAGACGGCAACAGGAATTTCCCGAACGGGCACGAATTCGTCAGGAATTGAGATTTGTTGGGAGTCATCAACTGGAATTAGACGATGACGCTCAAACAGTGGAAATTCTAAAGCCCGGGGTCTTGATCGATCTGGGAGCTATTGGAAAAGGATTTGCGGCGGACGAGGCACTTCAGGTACTTCGAAATCATGGACTCGGCTCGGCAGTTATTGACGCCAGTGGTGATGTGTTATTTGGAGATCCTCCGCCAGGAAAGGATGGTTGGCCGGCGGCGGTTGGCAGTTTTCCGCCGGGCCCCGAACCTACCTACCTAAAACCTTTGTCCAACGTAGCACTCGCGACCAGCGGTGATGCGTTTCAGTATTTGGAGTACGACGGTATGCGTTATTCTCATATCGTGGATCCGAGAACCGGAATCCCACTCAAAGGTCGCAGTAGCGTCAGTGTCTTAGCTGCCAGTGGATTGCAGGCAGATGCACTAGCCAGTGCGGTTTCTGTGCTGGGAGCCCGAAAGGGAGTGGCGTTAATTAAAGAACTTGCTAAAACGGAAGTTTACATGGCGTATCAGCGATCGTCTGGTAGGCCGATTGAAATCTACAGTACGGTTGGATTTCCGTTAAAATAAAAAAATAAACGTTCGCCTGGCTGCACAGGTATCCAGGAGATAAGAAAAACAGAAGGATTCGAAATGTCTGATAAACAAGTAGCTCATATGGTGTTTTTTACTTTGAGCGATAGTAGTGTGGAAGCAGTTCAAGACTTGATTGATGCCTGTGATAACTACCTAACCGGTCACGTTGGTACTGTGTATTACAGTGTTGGAGCTCGCGGACCGGAATTTGCTCGTGAAGTTAACAATCAGTCCTATCATGTTGGGTTACATGTCGTGTTTGAAAATAAGGCTGCTCATGATCAGTATCAGACACATGAACGCCATCTTGCGTTTATCGCTGAAAACAAAGACAACTGGGCAGCCGTGGATATTTTTGATACCTACGTGTAAGCCGGATCACGGTAACGATACGGGGCGAGTTTAGAGCATTGCATTGAAAGGCAGAAGTGATGCAGAATTGGTGGCGATTGATTTGGGCGTTACTGGTGGCAGCCACGGTGTTGAACAACGGCATAACAGTCGCGGCTCGCCCCCATATCGTGCTCGTCATGGCGGACGATATGGGATATACCGATATCGGGTGTTATGGCAGCGAAATTGATACTCCGGAATTAGATAAGCTTGCATCCAATGGAGTCAGATTCACTCAGTTTTACAACACTTCGCGGTGCTGTCCGACAAGGGCGGCTCTTTTGACCGGACTTTACTCGCATCAAGCCGGGATTGGTCTAATGACTGGTGACCAGGGGTACGATGCGTACCGTGGTGATCTAAATACGAAGTGTGTCACATTAGCCGAGGTGTTAGGCAAGTCGGGGTATAGCACCTATATGTCTGGCAAGTGGCATGTGACAAAACACGTTCGCCCAGAGGGACCGAATCATAATTGGCCGTTGCAGCGAGGCTTTGACAGATTCTACGGAACCATCATTGGCGCCGGTAGCTTTTGGGATCCGGCCACTCTCTGTCGGGACAACAATTTCATCACACCGGTTAACGACAGCGAATATCAACCTAAAACGTATTACTATACGGATGCGATTAGTGACAATGCCGTCACCTACATCGATGAGCACTTCCAAACTAATCAGGATCGCCCTTTTTTCCTTTATGTATCGTATACCAGCGCTCACTGGCCGATGCACGCCTTCGAGAAGGACATCAAAAAGTATGAAGGCGTCTATGATGATGGTTATGCTCCCATTCGTGAAAAGCGATATGCCAAAGCCAAAAAACTGGGAGTCATTGAGGAACACTGGGGCATGAGCCAAGGTGCTATGGACTGGCAGAAATTCGAACATAAGGAATGGGACATTCGCTGTATGGAAGTCTATGCTGCGATGGTTGATCGGATGGATCAGGGGATAGGAAAGATTGTTGATGAATTAAAGCGGAACGATGTTTTAGATAACACGATCTTTATCTATCTACAGGATAACGGTGGGTGTGCTGAGTATTACGGGCGTGCAGACAACTCGGACAAGAAAGGTAACTTCGATTTTAAGCCATTGGGGCCTAACGACTTTCAAACCAAAATATGGCCTCCGATGCAAACCCGTGACGGGCGTTGGGTACGTACCGGTCCGGAAACCATGCCCGGTGGCGAAGATACATTTGTTGCTTACGGTTTAGGCTGGGCCAATGCTTCCAATACTCCTTTTAGAGGCTACAAACATGATGGGTACGAAGGAGGTATTAGCACTCCCTTTATTGTCCATTGGCCGGCAGGGATCGAGAAAAAGATGAAAGGGGGATTGGCTCACACTCCTTCACATTTGATTGACCTGATGCCCACATTTGTCGAAGCAGCAGGGGCGGATTACCCTACTACCTTTCATGATGGGCAGGAGATTCAACCAATGGAGGGAGTCAGTCTTATTCCGGCATTAGCAGGTGATGAGGTGAATCGCGAGTCGGCAATAGGATTTGAGCATCATGGGAATCTGGCCTTGAGAGACGGGCAGTATAAGATCGTTTCTGCTTACCGACGTGATCAGCCTACAAAGTGGGAACTGTACGATATGCAAAAGGATCGTACGGAATTGCATGATTTATCAAATGACCTGCCTGAGAAAAAGCAGGAATTGATCGAAAAATGGCAGGCCTGGGCAGATCGTGTTGGTGTACAACCCTGGCCGATCCGACGTAAGTAAGATTGCTTGCGGGGGCGTCATTCCTGCCGAATAAGTGGTTGTACGAGTGGATTCTTTCAAATCCTCAAGCGGCCGATTTCTCTCAGTGGATGAGGAGAACGCAATAGAATCATCTGGACCAGTATTGTCGATCGAGTAGTCGATAATTCACAGCTTCATGAATATGCTCTTCCTGGATTTTATCGGTTCCCGAAAGATCGGCGATGGTTCGGGCAACGCGAAGTATTTTGTCATGAGCGCGGGCAGAAAACCCCATCGTATCGACAGCCAAGAGAATTGCCGTTTGAGCTGCTTTCGTGGTTTGACAGAATTTACGAACTTGAGGGGCTGTCATCTGAGCGTTGTAATGTGTGCGGGTGCCGCGGAATCGATCCTGTTGTGCCTGACGAGCGAGTACTACTTTGCACCTCATCTCCGCACTGGTCATGCCACGGTGATCCGTGTTTAACTGCTCAATGGGGACAGCGGGGACTTCAATTTGCAGGTCGATTCGATCGAGCATGGGACCACTGATGCGAGAGACGTATTTGTCGATATAGGATTGTTGGCACTGACAGTTGCGAGGGGGATCGTTTTTGAAGCCGCACGGACATGGGTTCATGGCGGCCAAAAGCATAAAGTCTGCCGGGAATGTGGCAGCCCCACGCGCACGGGAAATCGTGACACATTTGTCTTCCAGAGGCTGCCGTAGAACTTCGAGTGTTACCCGGCTGAATTCCGGTAATTCGTCGAGAAAGAGTACTCCGTTGTGCGACATTGAAATCTCACCGGGTAGAGGCGTTGTACCTCCTCCCACAAGCCCCGCCTGACTGATCGTATGGTGCGGCGACCTGTAAGGACGTTTGACCAATAGCGGTTGATTCGGGTGTAGCCTTCCTAAGACACTGTACACTTGACTCGTTTCGATTGATTCAACGTTGTTTAACGGAGGTAGAATAGTTGGGAAGCGTTTGGCAAGCATCGTTTTGCCGCTGCCTGGAGGCCCAATCATGAGCAAATTATGAGCGCCGGCAGCTGAAATTATTAAAGCTCGTTTGGCAAGTGACTGGCCTCGTACATCAACAAAGTCTAATTCGTAGGTGCCGTGTCGTCTCATTAGTTTTCCGGAGTTTCCGGGAGTACAATCCAGATTGATTTGTCCGTTGAGAAAGGCCGCAGCCTGGGTGAGGCTATCAACAGCATAAATCCGGGATCCGTCAACGACCGCTGCTTCGGCGGCATTGGCAGAGGGGACGATTAATCCTTGAAGTGATGAGGCGCGATTCTGGCTGATAGCCATGCTCAGAGCGCCTCGCACTGGTCGTGTTTCACCGGCGAGAGATAATTCTCCGACGACCGCAAATTTTTCAAGTTGTTCCTGTGCGAGATATCCCATCCCGGCTAGCATGCCGAGAGCAATGGGCAGATCAAACGAGGCAGCCTGTTTGGGAAGCTCTACCGGAGCGAGATTGATGGTGATGTGGTCATACTGTAGACGGAATCCAGCATTTTCGATGGCGCGTTTGACTCGCTGTCCACTTTCACGGACAGCTTTGTCGGGGAGCCCCACAGTGGTGATAGATGGATTTGGATTAGGAGTATTGGGGTCAAAGACCGTGTCAACTTCAACATCAACTTGTCGGGCCTCGAGACCAACCATCGTAAAGGTTTTTAACCGAGCGAGCATGATTTCTCTCTTGGGGTTTGTTTCCCAAAGAGATGTATCAGAGTTTGGTGTTTCCTAATTGTAAAGTTGAACGATAATCTGGCAAACGATGGATCGTATTAACTGACAGTCTTGTGACAAAGCTACCTGCAACTGGAGAGACTTGCGGGAAGTTTGAGTTCTTGCCAGAGGAAGGCTGGCGTGACGATCGTTGATCAGCGACAATCCGTAGATTGAGGAAGTCTACTAGGAGTAATTATGGGATTAACTGTAGATGGCTGTCGTCAGCGTCAGCAAAGAGTACTGCACAGTATGCAGGAAAAGAACCTAGAGCGTCTTGTGGTAAGTCGTCCCGAGCACGTTCAGTATTTGTCGGGATTTAGGCCCCATCACCTAATGGCAAGTCTTGCCTGTCTGGATGTTGCTGGCCGGCTAACATTGATTGCACCTAATCGAGTGCCGGAAAACGTAGCCGCGGACGAGATATTGACGTATGAAGCTCAGTGGCATTCGACGTTACGTCCGGAGCAACAACAGGTTGCCGCTGAACAATTGCACTCGGTTCTCAAGGCCGGGCAGGATGTCCGAGTAGGTGTTGACGGCGCACACATCGGATTGGATACGCTGAAGGCGGCGGGTTTGGAGTCGTTACGGAAAGCGATGGATTTTGAACCTGAATTATGGCAGTTGCGGCGACGCAAAGATCCAGATGAGCTGGCCTTAATGAAAAAGGCGATCGCTTGTACAGAAGCGATGTACGTTCGAGCGCGTGAGATTATTGAGCCCGGAATACACGAATTGGATGTCTTTAATGAATTGCAGGCCGTGGCGGTTTCCACCGCAGGTGAACCCTTATCAGCTCTGTTAGGGAATGATTTTCAGTGTAATTCTCGCGGAGGCCCGCCTCGTGATAGCCGTGCGGAAGCGGGACAACTTTATATACTGGACTTAGGGCCGTGTTATCGGGGATACTTTGCTGACAATTGCAGAACGATTTCTGTCGATCGGCAGCCTACCCAGCAACAATTACAGGCATGGACTTTGATTCAGGAAGTTTTTGGATTGATTGAACGTGAAGTGAAGCCGGGCGTACAGGCAAAACGGATTTTCGAAGCGGTGGATCGTCTGCTTGGTGAGTTTCAACAGGGTGTTTTCCCTCACCATTTAGGACATGGAGTTGGCTTGTATCCGCATGAGGCACCTCACCTGAACCCCTACTGGGATGACGTCTTTGAAGAGGGAGATGTCTTTACGGTTGAACCCGGATTGTATGGGGATGAGTTGGCTCACGGTATGAGACTTGAAAATAATTATCGGGTAACGGCTGACAGTGTGGAGTTGTTGACCCCGTTTTCATTGGAGTTAGTGTAATGAGTCTATTTGACCTAAGTGGAAAGATCGCGCTCGTGACAGGCAGCGGTCGTGGAATTGGAAAAGGGTGTGCAGTGGAATTGGCTCGGGCGGGCGCCGATGTCATCATTAATGACTTAAATGATGGTTCAGATCTGCGAGCCACGGCAGAAGAGATTTGTGCGATGGGCCGACAGTGCTTCCCGATTGCAGGTGATGTGTTTTCGCAACAGGGATGTAAGGAACTATTTAGCAAAGCACTTTCGCAGGCCGGCCAGATCGATATCCTGGTGAGCAACCCAGCCTATTCTCACCGGGCAGAATTTCTTGATTTGGAAGCGGAGCATTGGGAGCGGACGTTGCAAGGGACATTAAGTTCGGGGTTCTTTGTTAGTCAACTTGTCGCCGACCATATGGTGCAGCGCGGTGAAGGCGGGAAAATAGTTTTTATTTCGAGCGTACAGGCAGTCATGCCGATTGGTCTAAGCGTTGCCTACAATGCCGCCAAAGCCGGACTCGACCATATGATGAAGACCATTGCAGTGGAGCTGTCTTCGCACAGGATCAATGTGAATTCCATTCAGCCCGGTTGGATCGATACGCCGCTCGAGTGGGAAACCTGGACTGAAGAGGCGATCGCTGAACAGGGGGCATTGCTGCCGTGGGGACGTCTTGGCACTCCGCAGGATATCGGGCAAGCAGCCGTATTCCTATGTTCAGAGGCCGCCGATTATGTCACCTGTGTTACGTTGCCGGTTGACGGAGCATTTCGCCATCGTGATTGCGATGTGGGCCGAGTGGCAAATATGATGCTTGATGGCAGCGATGAACCTTAATCGGCTTTAGCCCGTTTTAGTGAATTTGCAGTTTTCGCGGAGGTTAAACGATTTATGCCCTACCATATCGCAGTCGGCGCTCTTTTGGTTGAATGCAATCACTTCGGTGGAATTCCCACTGGTTTGGAATCGTTTAAGCGAACACAGTATTTGGAAGGCAGCGAGCTTCTGGCTCTCCAGGAAGGTACCCTTGGCGGTTATTTCGAAGTATTGAATGGGCTGCCTGCCGATTATGAAGTTGTACCGACTTTGGCTGCCACTGCGTGCCCCGGAGGGCTTGTGACAGACAAAGCGTACGGGCACATCAAATCGAGAATTCTGGAATCGATTCGCGACGCTATGGTCGCCGGTAAATTAGACGGAGTATTGCTGGCTCTCCACGGTTCTGCGGCATCCGAAAGTTGCTACGACCTCGAAGGTGATTTGCTGCAGGAAGTGCGGTCTTTGGTCGGGCCGACAGTTCCGGTCGTCGCAACACTCGACTTACATGCTCATATCACCGAAGACATGATTGGTAATTCGGACGTGTTGATTGCCTGGGAGACTTATCCGCATCGTGACGCCAGAGAAACAGGTATGCGAGGTGCGCAGGCGATCGTCGACATTCTTTCCGGTCAATTATCTCCCGCCATGGCTATGGGGATTGCACCGGTCTTAGTCGGAGCCATCAACGGGACGACTGAAGGGGGCGGGCCATTTGCGGAAACGATGAATCTGGCTAAACGACTGGAGCTGCGTGAAGATGTTTATTCAACGAGTGCCTTTTTGGTGCACCCTTACCTGGACGCTCCGGCAATGGGAGGCGGCGGACTCGTTGTCACAAATGGAGATCAGCTCCTGGCCGATCAACTGGCGCGAGAGATCGCGGAATTCTACTGGCAGCAACGATTCGACCTGGAGCCTGAGTTGTTTGAAATTGACCAAGCCATTCAGTTTGGCCTGGCTAACGACGGCCCTGTGGTGCTGGTTGAGACAGCCGACTGCTGCGGTGGAGGGGCGGCTGGCGATAGCGTCCAGTTGTTGCCTTCGCTGATTGATTTGGGGGACGACGTTCCGTCAGTGATTCCCGTGGTGGATCAGGCAGCCGCCGCTCAGTGTCATGCCGCCGGTAAAGGATCGATTGTTACGCTCCAACTAGGCCATCAGCATGACATTCAGTGGGGAGCACCTGTTCAATTGGAAGTCGAAATAGTCAGGCTGACCGATGGTTGTTTTACTTATGAAGGTGGTATTTGGGATGGCTGCGAAGGGCACATGGGGCCGTCTGCAGTGGTTAAAGTAGCCGGAGTGTTTATCTGTATTGCTTCTTTCCCCACGTATGAATGGTGTGGAGAGCAATATCCTTCCCTCGGTATCGATGTTGCTGCGATGAAGTTTATTGTTGCCAAAAACCCAATGAATTACCTTATGGCATTTGAACATTGCAGTCAGTTGTTTTTAGTACTTGATACCCGAGGACCAACACCAGCGTCATGCAGGCATCTCCCCTATTCCCAGACTGTCCGCCCTGCCTTTCCCTGGGATCCGCATCTGGATGATCCAGTTCGCATTCTGAACTGACGGAGGATAGCTATCTCAGAGTGGTTTATTTGGGTCTTTGATCTGCCCAGCCGCATTATTGCTTGGGTCATAGCGACGGGAGGTATCCGGTTTTCGTCTCCGATCAAGTCCGGCGCGGTCAAGCAGGCTTTGGCCGAGGATGGTTCTCAGGCCGTCGTCATCGGAAGGCGGCGGCCCGGTGGCACCGAGATCAGCCGGGTCGTATTCGACGGTGTATTGGTGTTTTGCGAACTGAATTACACAACCGGGATCGAGTCGTTTAATCGTGATACGTTGGTTGTGCACTCGAGTGCCATTCCGGCTGTTCAAGTCGCGGGCAAACCAATACCCTTCGTTGACATAGAGTTGGCAATGATGAGCAGAGACGTTCTTAAAACGTAAAACAATGTCACAGCTCTCCCGTCTGCCGACGAGAAGTTTGTCATGTAACAGCGGAATAGTGTCTCCACCTCCGACTGGTTCGAGCTTGCCGTACTTACTCATGGATTGTTCTAACTCGTTGCTCGGATCAAACTTGTGGACTACCCATTGGAGCATCAAAATAGTGCCATAAACGAGCAGTTAATTACTTCAATGAGGATCCCCTAACGATGATTTGTGGAAACTGGTACGATAAGGGAGGCCCTCGATCGGGGCGCCCACTCTAAGTCACAGAGGACCTAAGGTTGGGTGTTACGAGTATTCTAGATTAGAGCGATATTTAGTCCAACATCAGATGAGTATAAAAACTCAAAACTCACCAAATACCGCGCCGGAATATGATTGGCGACAGGCTGGTTTACGTTATTATTCGCTCGGTTTTCACCTGAAAAGCAAATTCGGTGAGCGAGTTCAAAAAGTTAGTCTGGATGCGGGATTCACATGCCCCAATGTTGATGGGACGGTTACAACAGGTGGGTGTACCTTCTGTGATAACCGGAGTTTTAGTCCTAGTCGTCGCGTACGCCGACAGGATATTGTCAATCAACTCGAGGATGGTATTTCCAGAGTCAAGGGAAGGTATGATGTTCGTAAGTTTATCGCCTATTACCAGCCGGCTACAAATACCTATGCCCCTGTGGAAAGACTGCGTCCTTTATACGATTTGCCTTTGGCTCATCCGGATGTCGTTGGTATGGCGATCGGCACCAGACCAGACTGTGTCCCCGATGATGTTCTGGAACTGCTGGAGGAATTTGCTACCAAAACGTATTTGTCAGTCGAGTACGGCATGCAGACTATGCATGATAAATCACTGGACTGGATGAATCGAGGGCATCATCATGATGCATTTGTAGATGCGATGCAGCGTAGTCGGGGACGCGGATTTGAAATCTGTGCGCATGTGATTCTTGGTTTGCCGGGGGAATCGCATGAAGATATGATGGCAACGGCAAGCGAGTTGGCTCGTTCCGGCGTCGATGCAGTGAAACTACATAACCTCTACGCTGTAAAACGAACCGTATTGGCTGATCAGGTCAATAGCGGTGAAGTCACATTGATCACTCGCGAGGATTACGTCCGGGCAGTTGTTGACTTTTTGGAATTAACACCTCCTCACGTTGTTGTGGAACGAGTTAGCGGTGATGCCCCGCCTGATTACTTTGTCGCGCCTGAGTGGTGCCTCGATAAACCGGGGGTGCGGACAATGATTGATCAGGAATTCGCAAGGCGAGATAGTTATCAGGGCATTCGTGTCACTGAGGATTTTTAATTAACCAAGTAGAAAAGTGATATTGGCAATGATAAGACTAGTGCTTTTGATTCTCATGTTATCTGGCTCTGTAGCTCACGGAATAGAAACCGAGCAACATATAACGCATGGCCCTATTCTGGGACGATTGACAGATTCGAGTGTTGGAGTGTGGGCACGAACAGGGCATCCGGGCGAGTTTGCTGTCGTATATGGCCTTGCACCGAATGCACTTGATCAGCAAAGCAATACGGTAAATACCACGCTTGAAAGCGATTGCACTGCCTGGCTCGAAATTCGAAATCTTAAGCCAAATACAAAGTACTACTATAAATTGGTCTTGCCGGGAGTAACGGACCTGACTGCTCGCAGTGGTTCGTTTCGTACGATGCCAAACAGTAAGCATTATGTTCATAAGACCCTTAATCCCAACGGGCTCTTTAACTTTAAGTTTGAATATGCCTGTGGCAATAACCAGAATCCAGGACACAGTAATGGCCCCGCCCTGCCGGCATTCAATACGATGTTGCGGGAAATTAAAGATGACATTAATTTCGCTATTCTTAATGGAGATTGGCTGTACGAGACTCAGCGTGAATTCACGCCGGCCCAATGGATGCAGCAGGTCGGGCAGGATTCAGGTATCGCTCCTAAACTGATTCAGGATGCCCCGGCCATTGTCGGAGTATGGCAGAATTACAAGCACTTTATGGATCGTGCTCCGGCGTTGGAGCAATGGCATAGCCAGGTGCCTTCGTTCTTTACTTATGACGATCACGAGATTCTCAATGATATCTGGGGCGCTGGGAGCCCAGGGTTGCGAGACCGGCGTGCCGTCTTCCGGGATGTCGGGGTACGTGCCTGGTATGACTATCTGGGGTGGGCAAATCCAACCTCTTTTCCACAGCGAGTTCACCTGAGTACCGGAATGGTTAAGGCAAAAGGAGATGTGGTGACTGATGCCACAGCAAATTTCAAAGCAATGGATCTTGAACAGGTGAACAATCTGCATGTCCACTGGGGAACCAGAACCGAAGGTGTTAATGAAAATGCTTTAGATGGAGTGGGAGGCTTGAAAAATGCTGGAGTATACGAAATCGTCGAAGTGCTGGATGAAAATCGAATCAAGGTAAGTCCTGCGTTTAAGGAAGATGGGGCAGTTCCCTACTCGATTGGTCGTCGTTCGTATTTCAAAATGACTGTGGCTAATTGCGATTTCTTTGTTTGTGATACGCGGGGGCAGCGGCAAATGCACGATCGCTCGGATCCACACAAGAAGATTTCTATGTTGGGTTTGAAGCAACGCGAATGGTTACTCGATGGAGTGAAGGAAAGTGAGGCGGACTTCATTTTTGTCGTTTCAAGTGTCAACTTTATGGTGCCTCACGTTGGTGGTGGCGTGGTAAGGGCTAATAATAAGGATGATGCCTGGACGGTGTTTTTTCATGAGCGGGAAATGTTGATCGATGCCTGGGATGAACTCGATAAACCTGTCTTCGTGCTTACGGGCGACCTACATAATAGTTTCGCCTGCCAAATTACAGACAACGTCTTCGAATTTGCTTCAGGCCCCCACAATTCGAATAACCACTACTACACAGATGAGGGAGACCGTCCGGCTAACGGGCTCTTTAAATACGGCCCTCGCGAAGTGGATATTTTATGGTCCACTCGCTGGGAAAATGATGTGCCACGAGATCAGCTGCGAGGGCCCACCTATTGTGTAGTGCAGATTAATAATGTCTATAACAATCCGCTCAAAGTCGGAGACGAGCGGTGGGTGGCCTTTCCGCGACCTCAAGTTGTGTTCCAGTATTACAACGGATTGAATGGAAAACTTCGTTGGGCCCACAGTGTTCGCGCAGCAGCAAAGTAGCACAAAGGAGAGGTTTAATATGCCATACGATTTTACGAATAAAGTGGCGGTCGTAACCGGAGCATCTCGCGGCATTGGATTGGCTGTTGCCAGGCAGTTGTCGGCGTATGGGGCTAAAGTTTGTGTCAACTACAAATCGAGTAAAGAGCGTGCTGAAGAGGCTGTCAGGGAACTCAACACAGCAGGCGGGGAAGCCATGGCGGTTCAGGCCGACGTATCAGATCAGTCGCAGGCTCAACAGTTAATACAGCAAGCCGAATCTCAACTTGGGCCAATCGATTTCCTCGTAAACAACGCGGGGATTTTTGATGTTGCTGCTCATGATGAGTTTGATGAGCAGATGTGGCATCGCACCATGAAAATAAATGTAGATGGGGTGTTCTACTGCAGTTGGGCGGTTAAGGACGCGATGGTTGCCAGAGGTTATGGCAGGATCGTGAATATTGCCTCGATAGCCGGATTGGAAGCCAAACCCTATGCAATCGCCTATGCGACCAGCAAAGCAGCTGTGGTAGGTTTTACTCGTAGTCTGGGGCAGGCATTGGCGGCCGATAACGTACGGGTTAATGCTGTCGCTCCTGGATTAATCGATACCGAAATCCTCGCTGACTGCGATCAGGCTTGGTTGGATCGGCTTATTGATATCACGCCGTCGAAACGGATCGGTCAGGCCGACGAAGTGGCAAGGATGGTGAGTTTTCTGCTTTCAGATGAATCCGATTTTACAGTAGGTCAGACTTTAGTCCTTTCCGGTGGCCGGGTGAATCTACCGTAAGGTATTTGGGATTCGAAGGCGGACGGGTAATTCGCTAAAATAACAAGCCAGTCAATTTTTCGATAATGTAGTAGTTGTTAATTGAGAGGATCTTATGAAGAGCATAACCTGGAGGTGTTTAGCCCTTTTCGCCGTTCTGGCTTTGACTTTTACGGGCGAGAAAGCTGTTGCTCAGTCTTGGGGACAGTTTCGAGGGGAATCCGGCTCTGGCATTTCGACCAGTAAAAATCTACCAACTCAATGGAGCAACGATGCTGTTGCCTGGAGTGTTGATCTGCCGGGCCAGGGGAATTCATCACCTGCCGTCAATACTGACGCACTCTATGTAACCAGCCAGACCAAAGATCTGGGCTTATATGTACTGGCGTTTTCCAGAGCCGATGGTACAGCGTTGTGGAAAGAGAACGTTGGGTCTGGAAAACTGGCTGCGAAAGGACCGGCCAATCTATATGCACATAGGCACAATGCCGCGACTCCCTCCCCGATTGCCAATGACAAAAATGTGTGGGCGTTTTTTGGTTCCGGTTTGTTAGTTTGTCTGGATGCAAAAACAGGTAAGCAGCGTTGGGAAGTCGATATGGTACAGCAGTATGGAGCTTACGATATCACTTTTGGAATGGGGTCGACTCCTCGCCTGGTTGGTGACAAATTGATTGTGTCTTGTATGACCAAAGGTGCGTCTTATGTAGTGGCGCTCAATGCAAATACCGGGGAGTTGGTGTGGAAACATGATCGTCGTTTCCCGGCAAAAGACGACGGGCCTGATGCATACTCAACTCCCACTTTGATCAACGTGGCAGGAAAGCAACAGTTGGTGGTAACCGGATGTGACCATATCAATGCCTACGATCCGGAATCCGGAGATCAGATCTGGTATTCCAGCGGACTTCAGATTGCGAGCCCCTATGGTCGGGTGATTGCCTCGCCGGTGGCTGATTCAGGTGTCGTAGTTGGAGTGTCGGCTAACCCGGGTGGAGGTGGGCTTGGACACGTCATGGCCTGGAAGCTGGGAGCGAAAGGAAACGTACGGGAGAATTCCGCATTGTGGATTCACAAGAAGAGTACTCCGGATTCTTCATCTCCGGTTGCAATAGGAGGCTTGCTTTTTACTCTGGCAGATAACGGAGTCGCCACTTGTTTGGATATAAAGACAGGAGAGGTGAAGTGGGTGAAACGATTGACGACTGGCACTAGTTACGCATCATTGGTGGCCGGTGGTGGAAACATTTATGCCATTGGAATTAACGGAACCGCTGTCGTGTTCAAGGCAGATGCAACTGGTACAGTCGTTGCCACCAATAAACTGGAAGGGCAATTCTATTCCACCCCGGCTTTGGTCGACGGAGCGATTTATTTAAGAGCGTATGAGCGACTGGTCGCTATTGAAAAGTAAAGTAAGGGAATAAATATGAGTGTCGAAGTGGAATCCAACCCGCCCCAGGATCCGCAATACCGTGAGATGGTTCAGTTTCTGACCAATTTGGGAACAGATTCGATCGGGCATTCAGGTGATAAGAAATATCTTGCTCATCTTGTTTCTGTCTTTAATGATGTTCGCAGTTGGGGCGGACCACAATATTTAGCACGCTCCGGAATGTTTCATTCCATCTATGGTACACAACTGTTCCAAGGATTTACGCTTCCAGTCGAACGCCGTGATGAGTTAAAGGCTTTGATTGGCGAAGATGCAGAGTGGATTGCTTTTTTGAACTGTTTTGTGCACCGCGAGCCATTTGATCAGGCGATTCTTGATGGCAGCACAGATTATGTCGTTCACAATCGAGAGACAGGTGAATCTTACCAACTAACCGAACAAAACTGGAGGGATTTGATATTCCTGCATCTGTGTGACTGGTTGGAGCAGATAGAGCGATTGCACTGGTGGGATTATCGCCGAGAGGCCTGGATTGCCATGGCAGATTACTTAGGTGGAGTTGCGAAAGAAAAGTATTTGGAAGTGATGGCCAGAGAGCCGGACCGGTCATTGGGACTGCACACTGTCGCGCCGGAATCACCTCAGTAGCACCTCTGGGTGATTCCTTTACCGTTAACGGCATTGCCGGAAAATTTCCTGGTTCTCGAAGGATTGTCTAATGCGTATTGTTCAGTTTGTACACGACGCTAATCGTCGTGCAGTTGGAGTAGTTGATGAGGATGAAATCATCAATCTAACGGCTTCGTTTCCGCAATTTGATATGACCCTGAAGCTGGCACATAATGCGATTGAACAACAGGTTGGACTGCAGGACCTGCTGGCGGATTTGCTGTCGCAATGTGAAGTGAGACTTTCCTATGACCAGCTCTGGAACGGGATGCCTGGCAGTGAATCCTACTTATTGCCGCCGCTCGACCACCCTGATACTTCACGCACATATATCACCGGAACAGGCTTAACTCATACCGGCAGTATGCAAAGCCGTGACCAGATGCATGCGGATGAAGTTGGTTCGGGACAGGGCTCGTCAGACAACGAGATTGCAAGTCAGCCTCTGACAGACTCGGCCAGGATGTTTCAGATGGGGCTCGATGGCGGTAAGCCAGAGTCCGGAAATCGCGGGATAGCCCCCGAATGGTTCTATAAAGGAAATGGCGTATGCCTCCGTGGTCATCGTGAATCGCTTGGTATTCCAAGCTTTGCGTTAGATGGAGGAGAAGAGCCGGAGTTTGTGGGGTGTTATGTAATTGGGCCGTGTGGAACTCCGTTTCGTCTGGGCTTTGCCTTAGGTAATGAGTGGTCAGATCATGCTACCGAAAAAATGAACTATTTGTATTTGGCTCCCTCCAAATTGAGGACCTGCTCTGTTGGACCGGAGTTGGTTGTCGGTGAGCCGTTTGAGGATCGGGACGTGCGAGTGATTGTAAAGCGTGCACAGACGGTAATCTATGACAGTGGTGAATTAAAGAGTGGCCAGCAATATATGTGCCACTCACTCAGTAACTGTGAGGATCATCACTTTAAATATCCGCTGCATCGTCAGCCAGGTGATGTGCATTTGCATTATTTTGGAACCAGTAAACTTAGTTATGGTCAGCGAGACTGGAAGTTTATGGCAGGGGATACCATTGAAGTAATCGCTACAGAATTTAGCCGCTCATTGATTAATTCTGTACAGCTATCCTGTCCCGAAGCCGCTCAGCCAGTGCGTGTAAAACCACTGTAGCTTTGCTGCGGTTTGAAATCTGTTAGGAGTATTAACTGTGATGAAGACGGTTTATCGACTTTGGGGACTATTGCTTTTCGGTTTGGGGGTGGTTGTCTCTGGAGAGGCAGTCGAACGTCCAAATATTATTGTGGTGATGGCAGATGACGTTGGCTATGACGCGGTAGGTGCATACGGTGGTGAGTCCTATCCGACGCCACATCTGGATGAACTTGCGAAATCAGGAATGATGGGCATGCATTGTTACAGTATGCCTGTTTGCCATCCAACACGAATCACCTTTATGACCGGACGGTATCCGACGAATGTTGGTAATCCCAAATGGGGGGCCTTTCCACGAGAACTGGAAAAGCAGACGATCGCCAGCCTGATGCAACACGCGGGCTACCGGACTGTGGTTGCTGGGAAATGGCAACTCGCATTGTTAAAAGATGATCCTCTGCAGCCTCATCGAATGGGGTTCGATGAATACTGTGTGTTTGGTTGGCACGAAGGGCCGCGGTATCACTCGCCGATGGTTTACGAAAACGGTGATGTGAATCGCAGTGCCTCTAAGCAGTTCGGTCCGGATGTTTATCGTCAGTATCTGGAGAAATTTATATTGGCTGACCGCGAGAAGCCATTTTTTGCCTTCTACTCCATGGCGCTTTGTCATGATGTTACCGATGACCTCTCGAAGCCCGTACCCTACTCTCCGAGTGGCGAGTATCTAACCTATCACGAAATGGCAGTCGAGATGGATCGGCAGATCGGATTGCTAGTTAAATTTCTTGACCAGCATCAATTGCGTAAAAACACACTATTGATTTTTACGACCGACAATGGAACGGCCGCTAGAAGTTGCTCCCATTTCGAAGATGGCAAGTATGTAAAACCGCCGGTTTATTCGAGGTTTCGAGGAAAACGAATTCAGGGTGGCAAAGGGAAGCTTGACGACTCAGGAACTCGTGTACCGTTAATCATTAACTGGCCTGGTGTTGTAAAACCAGGTACTCAAAGCGATGCTTTGGTGGATATGTCGGATTTTTATGCGACATGTGCAGAATTAGCAGGGCACGAAACGCCGGGCGGATTGGATTCACACAGTTTTGTGCCGGTTTTTTATGGTCGACCTGTTAGCCGAACCTGGGCTTACGCCGAGGGGCGAGGGCAGTATTGGGTGCGCGACCAAAGATATAAGCTTTACAGCAACGGACGTTTCGTTGAAGTTGATAATGCGTTGTTGAATAAGGAAACACTTCTTAAGGAGCCCCTATCTAAACAAGCTCACCAGGCGTTTCTTAAGCTACAATCTGCACGTCCTCATCCGAACCCGTGACTGGAATTTAAACTTCCACTCTATGGAGGGGGAGCTAGTCGTGGTTCTCTTAGTTCCGATTTTCACGATTAGGAAAGCCATGATGGATGGAGATTAATCCTGATATCCCTAAAAGTCTGCGTTTTTCGGCCGTTTTTCAATTTCTCATGGTACTTTATCAGAGTGAAGTGAGTTTACTTCCATTTTGGTCGATAGAAATATATAAGCACATATCTATATCTAGTTATGTATAATTTGTGTCGATTTATGATAAGATGTAGGTCTTATCAGATTCTTAGTTTGTCTTTCAAGAGCTCATTTGTCAGGACGGCCTAAGAGTGTACTAGTACTTTTCTATAATTTCTTTTCGGAGTTGGCATTATGAAACGTTTCAATAAACGTGCAGGCTTCACGCTGGTAGAACTTTTGGTTGTGATTGCAATCATCGGTATCTTGGTAGCGTTGTTGCTTCCTGCAGTGTCAGCTGCTCGTGAGGCGGCTCGTAAGATGTCGTGCAGCAACAATCTCAAGCAGATTGGACTCGCTATGCGTACGTATCACAATACGTACAATAGTCTTCCTCCAAACGGACTACTGTTTTGGGGACGTCAATCCAACAATGGACAAACCTGGGCTGGGGGCTCGAAAGCTTCCGTTTGGGTGAAACTGCTTCCATTCCTGGAACAGGATCCACTCTATAACAATTTGAACTTTACGATCTCAGGTCGTAAGAATAGTGCCGTAGCTCCATTTGGTGGTGCATGGAACGGGTGGCCTCGTATGGAAACCACTCATGCAGTGACTATCGATCGGAGCCGCGCGTTGCGTTCAGAAATCATTCCTGTGCTGATCTGTCCTTCGGCGAACGTGGATCCTTATATTCACCGTGCTAACTATGACATTGACCCAGCTACTTCAACTTACGGTTGGAGTCTTGGTGCTCAGCGAATGGGCTCATGGCAAGGTATCTGTAATAATTACCCTGGAAACATCTTCCAAACTGGTCCTGCCGGACATGGTAACGAAGGTCGTGGTTTCCGCGTTTCAGGTGTTTTTGCTCGTGGTCACTGGGCAGCCCGCTTCCGTGACGTAGCTGACGGTGAAAGTCAGGTGATTATGGTTGGTGAAATCCTACCACATAAATCTGACCACGCAGTCAACGGTTGGATGCACTACAATACTGACTGGATCGCAACTGTCGGTCCTGTCAACTATCCTGTTGTAGGTATTGGCGATCCAGGCTTCTCCTGGAATCGTGCGAACCCACCTCTAAATCCCAAAAACTGCTCACACTTTAAGAACTGGGCTACATCTCAGGGCTTTAAGTCACAGCATAAGGGTGGAGCACAGTTTGTATTGGTTGATGGTAGCGTTCAGTTCCTGAGCGAAAACATCGACTATATCACTTACAACCGTTTAGGTGACCGTCGTGACGGTGGCCCACTTGGTGAACAGTGGAAAAACAACTAACTGGATAGCTGAGGCAACAGGGCTAACCATTTACGACGGCCAGCATTTTGTCGTAGCCTTCCGATGCAACATCGTAAGGGTTGTCGGCCCAATGGTCCTCGCGGAATAATTCAAGTGAAAGATAGCCTTCATACCCTGTTTCGGTAATAAGCTGCAAATATCGCTGCAAGTCGAAGATGCCATCGCCCGGCCAGACGCGGTCTTTGTCGTGTTGTGCTTCGCGCGGAGGTTCTGCAGGGACATCGTTGAAGTGACTAACGGCAATCTGACTTCCCGTCAGTTTTGAGATTGACTCCAGATCTCCCCCGCCTCGAAAGATATGAAACGGGTCGAGAACGGTAGTGGCATCGTTACGCCTCGATTTGTCCATGATTTGCATGGCATCCTCAATGGTATTAAGCTGTCCGACAAATCCTAAAAACTCCATCGCGGGCTTCACCCCAAATTGGTTGCCAAGTTCGAGTAATTCCCGGTAACGTGCTGCACCTGTGTCGTAGTTGGCCGTGCCAGACGGAGGGCCGGCGATGACATGTGGCGCACCAACGACTGCAGCTATTTCGATCCGGCGTTTAATCTCATCCCAGGCATCGATAAAAGCATCGCCTTCACTATCAAACCAGTCTCCGAGATAAATGCACGTCGGGACCGCCAACCCGTTGTCGTCCAAGGCCTTTCTTACATCTGTAACACTTCCCCTGCCTTCATTGACAAAAGCGTCAATGTGATCGAACCAGAGTTCGATGGCTTCGAATCCTGATGTTTGGGCCACATCAATCTGCGTCATGATGTCAGTCGTCATGATAGTGCTTGCATTGAGACAAAGTTTGAAGTTGGACATCGCTTTTCACCGGTCTTAGGAATGAAATATCCTCTCATTTTACATCATCCCATTTCCATTCTCACGGTGCATCAAAGCTTGAATTCCAGATTGTCCAACAAATAATAAGAGGAGCGATGGAAAATGGATTAAGAATAATACTCATCAAGGCATACGCCCTGCTGTGCTCAAAAAACAATTTTCTCCATTGCCCCTCGAAGGGCTTTCAATAATTACAAGTAATGTAATTTGGCTGGCCTTGCCGAATTTACTTTTGGTAGACTATCGATTGTTGGTTGTCAATTAATTAGGTGGAATCAGATGACTCGTCGACCTCCGAGATTTTGTGATGGTGTCAATCGTCGAAACTTTCTTCAAATTGGAAGTATGGCGATGGGGGGAGCTACGTTACCACAATTGCTGCAGGCGCAGGGAAACCAAAGTGAGCGACTGGGTCACAAGGCCAATATCATGGTGTTTTTGGCAGGCGGACCGCCACATCTTGATATGTTTGACATGAAACCTGAAGCGCCTGAGGAAATACGGGGGGAATTCTCACCGATTTCCACTTCGGTTCCTGGTTTTCAGGTTTGCGAGCATTTACCAATGCTTGCTGCCAGAGCTCATCAGTATTCGATTGTTCGGTCGTTATACGGAGCTGTCGATCGACATGATATATACCAGTGTCTGACGGGCCGGCTTTTCAGTGCCAATCAGCCAGTGGGCGGTTGGCCATCGATGGGCAGCGTGGTCTCCAAGCTTCGCGGCCATGCACAACGGGGAGTGCCGCCGTTTGTAACGATGACGCCTCGCATGAAGTCGTCTACATGGGGGCGTCTGGGGCCTTCAGGCTTTTTGGGAAAAGCTCATGCCCCGTTTGCTCCGGTTGCCGACGGTGCAAATAGTTTAACCTTACAGGGAGTTGAAGCAGGACAGTTTTCGGGGCGAGCCGAGTTGCTTGCCAGCCTAGATGCACTCAAGAAGCAAGCGGCAAAGGTTTCTGAATTTGAAGGTGTTGATGCTTTCACGGAACAGGCTTTGGGAATCTTGACATCCAGCAAGCTGGCCAATGCGTTGGATATCACCAAAGAATCCCCCAGGACTCTTGAACGATATGGTGGTGGTTCCTATGAAAAAGCCGGTTACGGAGATGCGTCTCATCTACACAATCACGACCTGATTGCAGCGCGACGTCTGGTGGAAGCCGGCGTGCGAACTGTAACGGTCAACTACGGTCGATGGGACTGGCATGGTCAACCGCACGGAACAAATTTTGAAAATGCTCGTGATCACCTGCCCTATTTTGACAGGGGGATTTCTGCGTTGATCGATGATCTACATGAACGCGGATTGGATCGGGATGTATCGGTCATCGTCTGGGGAGAATTTGGAAGGACACCACGGGTGAATCCTAAAGGCGGACGAGATCATTGGCCACGCGCCAACTTTGCTATGATGTTTGGAGGCGGGATTCTTCCCGGTCGTGTGGTCGGATCTACAAACCGATATGCTGAAGAACCAGATGATCGCCCGGTCCATATGCAAGACGTATTTGCCACGCTATACCATACGTTGGGTATCGATACGAATACAGCGACAGTCAATGATCTTCATGGCCGGCCTCGGTATCTCATCGATCATACGCTGTATCACAAGATTGAAGAATTGGTTTGATTCCCGGTTAATCAAATGTCCAGTGTATTACCTGGCGATCAAAGCTGCCTGAAACAAGATGATGGCCATCCGGTGAGAAAGCCAGACTGTAGACCGTATTTGTGTGCTGTTGAAGTGTTTCTTTTAGCCTGAAAGTCTCTAAACTCCACACACAGATTTTGCCATCCTGCCCACCGCTGGCCAGCCATTTGCCGTCGCGAGAAAATGTCAGGCCTCTTATATATCCTTTGTGGCCACGAAAGTTCCCCTGGATTTCACCCGTGGCTCGATTCCACACGGTCACCTTTCCATCTCCTCCGGCAGTCGCAAACAGATCGGATGTGTGTTTGGCAAACGCAACAGCATGGACTCCTTTCGTGTGGTGGATTTGCTTCAGTTTCACGTCACCTTCACGACTCCAGAGAAATACTTCACTCTGAATACTTCCTGAGAGAATGTGTTTTCCGTCAGGGCTTGTGTCCACACTGTGTGCCCGGCCGGTCATGCCGTCGATCTCTTTTAACTGTCCGCCCGTCGTCCAGATTCTAACCTTCTTATCGAAACCGGTGCTTACAAAGTGTTCTCCATCGTCTCCAAGAAATGCAACGCTTTGGACGTAATCCGAAGAGCCAGCCAGAGATATTTCGGCAATCAAGCTGGAGGTGTTAACAAGTTTAACAACTTTATCGAGCCCGCCGGTTAGGATCTTGTCACCGTTGGGTGAAAAACGAACGGCAGCGACCCCGTCCGCATGAAGTTCTGTGACTTTGCGAACCATCCATGTATCCGTAGCCCAGACTAATATTCGGTGGTTTAGACTGCCGGCCACCACGTATTTCCCGTCATTGGAATAGTCGACGCTGTAAATCGCATTCGTCGAACCGTTAGGTAAAACTTGATGAGTTGTCATGTCGTTATGCTCAGTCAGGGAATCCAGATTCAACGCCGATCGCATGGCACGTGTCCTGGATCATGTCGATGGTGGTTTGAGATAACTCAATTCCCTCGGCGCGACGATGGGCTCGCGTATTGTATTCAATTTCCCCTGGCATCAGGATCTTGTTATTTTCATCCATTAACTTGGCGCCGCGCACATAATCGCAGTAGCGACTAACTTCCTGATGGAAGTATTCGTCCGATTGTAGTTTTTGGCGATCCATGATGATCGAGAGCATGCCATTGGTTAATACATTGGCTCGTTCAGGATTCGTGCAGGAACCGCCCGTCAACGCCCCAGCCATCATTTCAATAATGATACTCAAGGCATACCCTTTGTGCCCCGCAATCGGCAGGATCGAACCGGCTGGAGGCCCATAGAAAGTCTTAGGGTCGGTTGTTGGTTGGCCTTCACTGTCGATAATGCAGCCCTCAGGAACCTGTTTACCTGCATGTAACGCGACTCTAATTTTGCCTTCTGCAATTGTGCAAGCCGACATATCCAGAATGAGTGGGAATTCGCTGTCGGTAGGAACACCAGCTGCAAAGGGATTGGCTGACAAACGTCTTTCTATTGCACCGTAAGGAGCGACTAGATTTCCCATCCCGCTAGTATTAACAAAGTGTACGGATACCATGCCCGCTTCGGCGCACATTTCAGGCCAGTCACCAATTCGTCCAAGGTGAGCACTGTCTTTCAGGGCAATGACCGCTACGCCATGTTCTCTTGCGCGTTCGATTCCTAGTGCCATGGCCTGTTGCCCGATGGATTGTCCGAGGCCTACTTTACCATCCACAACGACCATCGATCCATTGTCAGTTTCGATATCGATTGTTTGATTTAGTTGAGTTTTGCCTTCCTGAATCCATTTGATATATGTCGGAATTCTGATGACACCATGCGAGTCGTGACCGGACAAGTTGGCGTTGACCAGACGTTGTGCAACAACCTCGGCTTCCTCTTTATTTGAACCGATAGCTAAAAAGATTCGCCGTGTTAGGTCGATAAGGAAATCTGCCTGTAGGATCATAGGTGAGTGCTTTCAGTGACTAGGGAGATAGGGGCAAGGAGGGTTAGATTCGGGTGAGTTTTTGAAGAGCTGGTGAGCTTTCGGGTGCCAGGCCTTTGCAGCCACCGGCTGCCCAGACGACTTCGGTGAGGTACAGATTGCCAGCGAAATCAACTCGGATGTTATGTGGAGCATAAAAGTCACCTGGACTGGACGTGGCGTCATCACCACCGATTTGACAAAGTACTTCTCCATCCTGTGTTAAAACAGAAAGTCTTCCGCCAGGGGCTCCGGCAAACGGAGGTTCGGCACCGGGAAACATTCCTGCCCGGTAGCCCAGTTCAAAAACGTAGACCTCGCCATCAGGGCCAAAGTCGAGTGAGGCAGGTCTGGCTAGTCCGTCGATCAGGCGAATGAAATCACCGTCAGGGCTGAAGATCTGGATCCGGTCATTTTCGCGGTCTGCGACCCAGATTTCCCCTGTGGAGGCAATGCGCAGATCGTGGGGAACCGCAAATTGGCCGGGCTTGTTTCCCGGATCTCCCCAACTCTGGATGTGCTCGCCAGTGGATGTGAAGTGATGAATACGGGCATTCCCATACCCATCCGACACATAGAAACTCTTGTCTTCAGCGATTGCCAGATTGGTTGGAAAGTTAAAGGGCCCTGCCGAATACTTGATATTTCGGTAGTCGACATTCGTTGTGCCGGTATCTGACTGTTGCCCGCGCTTTCCAAGCGTCATCGATACATTGCCCTGTAGATCGTACTTGGTAACGGTATGTCCAAAGTCGTCCGTCAGGAACAGTTCGTCGTCCGCGGAAATGGTGATGCCGTGAGGACGCACAAAGTCTGTTTCGCCCCAGTCTCCGACATAGTTGCCGTCTGAGTCAAAGAAAATGAGTTCCCGGTCTCCGCGATTAAATACATAGACGTTATTGTCTGAGGTGAAGTGTACGGCCACGACGTCCAGCCAATTCACCCCTTCCGGGCGTTTTGCCCATTGGCCATCGGCTTCAAAGCGAAAGTCATCGTTTCCAATCGTCTCAGTAGTGCTCATTGGTTATTCCAGCGGAAGTTTGCGAGGCATGGCTGCATCGGTTTCGGTGAGCCATTGGGTTAACTGTTGGTTTAATCGTGTGGCTAGACGTGGGCGTTTGGAGATAAGGTTGTTTGTTTCACCAATGTCCTTGGCTACATTATAAAGTTCGAGTTGATCGGTTGTGTAATGACGGACTAATTTGTAATCACCACTTCGTACAGCACCGGCTAATGAATTGCTGCGATGCCAGGCATAGTTAGGGAAGTGAAAGTAAATACTCTGTCGGTGAAGTCTGCCTCCCTTGAATAATGGAGCCAATGACTCACCATCACAGACCGGTTCGGGTGCTAATCCGCAGACTTCCAGAATGGTAGGGAAGAAGTCCATGCTAATAACGGGTGTATCGTTTATTTGCTCAGGGGCAATCGTGCCAGGCCAGCGAATCATGAGGGGGACTCGGATTCCTCCTTCGTAGATGTGTCCCTTCGATTCGCGTAAAGGGCGGTTGTCCGAAACTCCGGCAAAGCCGCCGTTATCTGAGGTGAAGATGACGAGTGTATTTTCACTAAGGTTGTTCTTTTCCAGTTGGTGCATGATGCGACCAAAGGACGCATCCAATGCCTCGATCATAGCTCCATAGCGAGTATCATTGAGTCCGGGGCCGACTCTGGTCTCATATTTTTTTAACAGGTTGTCCGGCGCTTCCATTGGCCAGTGAACGGAGTAGTTCCATAAACAGGCAAAGAATGGTTCATTGCCGGGGGATTCAATAAATCGACAAACCTCATCTGCTAAGCGGTCCGGTAGGTACTCCCCTTCCCTTCTGTCCGGTAGATTGTGGATTCGATAGGGATCGAAAAATGTCGGAGGACCTCCGTAGATGCATCCGCCAAAATTCAAGTCGAAGCCCTGATTTTCAGGATAATACTTAGCAACTCCTTCTCCATGGGGGCCGATGCCTGTACCGGCAATGTGCCACTTGCCGAAAAAACCTGTCTTATAGCCGGCAGAACGAAGGCGTTCGGCGATCGTGGTGTAAGAGGGGGCGAGATAATCGAACATTTCAGCGCCGGTATGGGTTGCATGTTCAGGAGTGAACTGGGAACGATCGGGAATGTGGTTTGTGATGCGCAGGCGTGCCGGAGCCAGCCCGGTGATTAAAGCAGCGCGAGTCGGAGAGCAAACGGGCGCGGCCGCATAGGCGTTTGTAAATCGGATTCCCTGCCTCGCAAATTTGTCGAGATAGGGCGTGTCCACTAATAGGTTGCCCTGACATGCTAAATCCATCCATGCAAGATCGTCCGCCATGACCAGAACAATGTTCGGCTTGCTGTCCTGAGCCGATATGGAGCGATTCAGCAAAATAAATAAAAAGCAAACGATGGTCGTGAATACAGGAGTTTGACGCATAATTCGGTGGCCTACTTTAGCGAAGAAGCAATTGAGGCTATTCTAATAGTTTCAGTAAAATTCCATTATATCAAGCCGTTTAAGCAGTCGGGGGATTGGTGTTGGCGAGGTACATCCTATTAGGCGTCATGGTCCTGCTTGCGTCCTTTGGAGGGGCGTATGTGACAAACCTTGTGTTTGAAAATCGTATGAAGCCGAACTATTCGTTGGTCCCGAATGAACCCGCCGGGGATCTCATGAACGACATGACGGCTGAAATGGAAACGCCCGACCGGAACTTTGTAACCGTTGATGAAACTGAATTGCCAGATGCTGCAGAAGTCATTGGTGTTGAGGTTAATGGTCAGTCTTACGCGTTTCCCAAAAAGTATATGTCGGGTGTTGGTGACCATATTGCATCAGAAGTTTTCGGTGGTCTTCCGGTGGCAGTCACCTATTGCAACGAGTCGGAATGCGTTCGTGTGTTTTCGAACAGAGAATCATCATCCAGGATTGAATTGGAACAGTTTGGGTTAATTAACAATGGTATGTCCGTGAAATTTCAGGGGAAAGTGTACGCACAGGAATCGGGCGACATACCGTTGGAAGACTACGATTTTACGGTTGTTAGCTGGCTGGAATGGAAAGCAGCCAATCCATCAGGATTGGTCTTAACCGAGTTGATCTGGGAGGACGAGCAGGACTCGTCTGAAAGAGGCGATTGATCATCAGGCTTTAAGCCTGAATTTATCCACAATGACTTTGTTTCTTCCAGTTGGGGGATCAGAATAGTTCGTGGATCGGTTCACCATGGTAAATCTGGTGCGGACGGTTTTCAGCATCATACCATGCCGCCGTCGCAGGGATTCCCAAAGCGTCATAAATCGTAGCCGCCATTTGCTCTGGCGTTTTTGGGTTGTCTACCGGATGGCCACCATGTTTGTCTGATTTTCCAATGATATTGCCACCACGAACTCCTCCGCCAGCAAACCAGACGGTTTGTAAGGCGCCGTGATGATCGCGGCCTGGTTTTTCATAATGAGATGGAAGTAACGATATCTTAGGTGTGCGTCCAAATTCACCTGCCATAACGATCAACGTTTCGTCCAGTTCCCCGGTCGCCCCGAGGTCATCTAGTAATGCCGAGATGGCTTTGTCGGTAGGAGGAAACAAATTGTCTTTCAGGTGAGGGAATGCATTTCCGTGCGTATCCCATGCCTCATCATTTCCTAAGTTGACCTGTACCATATTGACGCCTGCTGCCATCAGACGTCGTGCCATTAATAGTGACCAACCAAAACAGTTTCGACCATACTGTTCCTGAATCTTCTCTTCAGCGTTGGTAACGTCTAACGCGTGCTGAACCTTGGGGTCCGTCAGGAGAGTAATAGCCTGTTCGCGATACCGGTCGAATTGCTCCGTTTGAGCTGATTTGTCAAGCCGTCGTTTTTGGTCGGTTACCGTGTTTACCAGTTTTAGGCGATCAACAAATCTGTTTTCAGCCAACCCGTGAGGCAGTTCCAAATTGGGAGCTTCATACTTACGGGTTAAATCAACATCTCGTTTTTGATGGTCAAACGCATATTCTGGAAAGGCGCCATAGGACTGTCGGTGAAACGAGGCTGCTTCGATAAACCAGGGATTAGCGTCCTCACCCATTTGTCCTGCAAATTGGCCGGGAATGATTCGACCTGATTGGTGAACTAACCGTTCTGGAAGCACTGCAACCGGAGGCAGGTTGTTTTGTGGAAGGGTTACGGTATTGGCAATCGCTGCCATGGCGGGAAAATCTGTTGGCTTTGGTGCGGACGGGTTGAATCCGGTAGGCACGTCGGTCCGACCAGTCAGCATGATGTGGTGTCCCTGAGAGTGCTCGTTCCATTGATGAGTCAAACTGCGGACGATTGACCACCTGTTACTTCGTTTTGCCAGCTCCGGTAAGTGTTCGCAAATCTGCATTCCCGGAGTTGCTGTCGAGACAGGATTGAACTCACCCCTGATGTCATCAGGAGCATCAGGTTTCATGTCAAAGCTGTCTTGTTGGGCCAGACCGCCCGAAAGGAATATGTAAATGACTTTTTTGGCTTTCGCACCGGTCGTGTTGTATCGTTTTTGAATCGGTGCAGCCTGCAGTGCTTTCACGTGATTCATGCCAAGTCCCAGCAAACCGACACTACCTGCCTGAATAGCAAACCTTCGACTGACCTTGGGATGGTGATATTTCTGACAGCTCATGACAAACCTGTGGGGTTAGTTGATACAACTCTTTTATTGTATCGACAAACTAAATGTCGTTTCCATAGAAACTACACACATCACATGATTTCAGCAGGCATTACAATGAATAGCGGTACCCTCTCCCCCTCGATTGGGAGGGGGGGAAGTAAGAAAGATACCTGGAGAATGATAATGTTGCGTCTACTTCTATTATTGACGATCTGTTCGAGTGTTAACGCCGTTAATGCTCAGCAACCCAAGGCGGCCCCATCACCCTATAATGATCACGTTGATCTGAGCTATTTTTATGATGCGTTTGGAAGGCGGAGGTCCATCGAGTCAAAATCGGATTGGATGCAACGAAGGCAGCAAATTCTGGCAGATATGCAATTGATTATGGGCCCCTTGCCTTCGCCCGAAGCGCCCGTTGTGTTGGACTTAAAGGTTCATGAAGAAACAAAAACGGCGAATTACATACGTCAGCTAGTTAGTTACCACACAGACTCGAAAAATCGTCGCGTCCGTGCATACCTATTTCTCCCCCCTTCGACAGAGGCTCCGAGGGCGGCAGTTTTATGTCTCCATCAGACGACCACCATCGGTAAGAAGGAGCCTGCTGGTCTTGGAGGAAATCCGCAGTTGCATTATGCCAGGCATTTAGCAGAGAGAGGTTTTGTAACACTCGCTCCGGATTACCCCAGTTTTGGTGAATATGACTATTCGTTTTCAGCGAAAGACGGATACGTCAGTGGTACAATGAAGGCAATTTATGACAACATCCGCGCAATCGATCTGTTGCAGTCGCTTGCCCAGGTGGACGGTGGCAGGATTGGCTGCATTGGACACTCGCTAGGAGGTCACAACACGCTCTTCACCGCTGCATTTGATTCTCGCATTAAAGTGATGGTAAGCAATTGTGGATTCACTCGCTTTCACAAATACTATGAGGGGAAGCTAAAGGGATGGACGAGTGCCCGTTACATGCCGTTGATCAACGATAAGTATGAAAATGATCCGGATCAGGTGACATTTGACTTCCCGGAAATCATCGCATCCTTCGCCCCGCGTCCCTTCCTCGCCAGTTCTCCGATTCATGATGCCAATTTTGAAGTATCGGGTGTGAAGGACTCCATGGCGCAGGCATTAAAGATTTATCGTCTGTACGATGCCGAGCACAACCTACAGGCCAATTATCCGAACGCGGCTCATAGCTTTCCGAAAGAGGCACGTGAAGTTGCTTATCGATTTCTGGAGAAGCACCTCATGGTTCCTCCCCCTTAGAGACATCCTTTTTCCCAGGGGCCAGTAATTGCAATGGTGTATCCGGGAGACTGAATGTTGGCAAACAACCATTTTCCATCGGGGCTAAAGTTTGCGCCGGTCCACTCGGAACCTCGAAAATCGCCTTTAATCCCCTGGTAAGGTTTCTCGATTATCGTGTTATTCTCTGCGAAAACATGGATTTCACCCTCTGGACTCAGTGCATGCATGCGTGGGAAATATCGCTTGATTCCTTGAGGAGTCTGGATGGTGGTGATGCCACAATCTTCACAAACGATAATCCCGCCACGTGAGCTAACGGCCATGTTGTCGGGCATATTCAAAACCTGCTTGCTGGGAGACTCGAACACCAATCGGAGTGTGTTTTCAGCAATGTTCAATTCCCAGATCTGACCAGCCTTAGCATCTCCACCACTGGTGGAATCAAAGAACATTGATCCGTCGTAATACCAGATGCCTTCCAAACGGTTAAAGTTTGTACCACCTTTTTTTCGTCCCTGGATGTAGACTCCCAGTGAATTATCCGTTTGCGGCGTATGGGCTAATTCCGGGTCATCAATTTTGACCCATTCAAGATCCCCGTAGACTGCTCCCGGCTTGACATTTTTCGACAAGTCAGGATGGCCCGGAACACGCAACATTTCCAACGTTCCGCCGTCTTGAAGCACTCCTTTGGTGTTTGGACGAAATCGGTACAAACCGCTCGTGCCCCGATCTTCGGTTTCGTAAACATAGGATGTTTTGGGATCGACGGCGATAGCTTCATGGACAAATCGCCCCATGGCTTTAAGGGGAGTGGGATTGCCCTGTCCATTGGCCGGAACTTCAAAGATCCAGCCGTGTGTTTTCGCATACTGAGGGTCGGAATTTGATTCAGGACCGTCGGTCGTTTCTTCACATGTCAGCCAGGAGCCCCAGGGAGTGACGCCCCCGGCACAATTGCGAACGGTTCCTGAAAGCGAAGCACGGCTTGAGATGAACTTCCCTGCTCCGCCGTCAAAATCAACATGGGTGGTTCCCCCGGGAGATTTCGGATCGTAAGTATTCCCCGCCTTCGCAAAGGAATCTCTGAGTCCTCCGAGTTCATGGTTTCTGCAAAGAGTCAGGATTCCGGCCTTGTCCGAAATTACGCCGGTTCCATCGTGTGCACCGGGGGTTTTCCGCCCATCTGTCATTAGCTCGCCCGTCCAGCCGTATGTTAGGTAGCTGAAACCAGTTGGTAAACACAATAACGGTAGACCGGTTGTCATATCTTTCGTTGGTTTAAGTGGTCCGTATGGTGAGCTGGTATCGGACTTGACAACTTCTTCAGCGTTGACAAAGTTGAATTTGCCGAGGGTGTGGATAATGGAGGCGCTGCTAACACCTGCCGCCGTAGATGCGATAAATTCTCGCCGATTGGACTTCATCGAATTGGATTCCCGAGTTGATAACGGTGTTCTTGAGTTAGGGAAGTTATTCTAAACTCCCCCATGAATTTCATATGTATTGTCGGTTAAGTCATTGTTAAGATTAGTACCCTGTGCCGACCGGTGGCAGGCCACTTATGAATCTTGCATCCNCCTTTTCTAATTCATTAATCGTCGCGGCACGCATTTGCAAAACTCTGCTTTTAAATTTCGCGTGATGCGCTAGGTTTGTTAGTTCTTCCGGGTCACGTCTCAAATTATACAATTCTTCGGTTTCGCCGGAAACGAGTGTGCGAATGTATTTGTATTTGCCATCTCTTAGTGACACCCACCACGGAACATTGTTGATATATAGATCGTCGCGATTGGTTGGGATGGTGTGAGTGTCGGCGCCGTATTTCTTTCCGGTCATGACGGTCAATGCAGTTTTTTTCAATTTTGAATTGGGGGCCTCTAACCATGGCTGAAGACTTTTTCCATGCATTTTCCAGGGGAGGTCTACTTTGGCAAACTCAAAGAATGTTGGCACGAGGTCCACGCCAGCCACGGGCACGGTCGAGACTTTTCCAGACGGTAATCTGGAGGGCATGCTGACGATCAAGGGCGAGCGTATGTTGGCATCGTAAGGGGCGAGTTTTACACGAAAACCATGTTGTCCCCATGCAATGCCCTGATCGGCTGTGAAGACCACAAGTGTATTTTCGAGTTGCCCGCTATCTCGTAGGGCAGCCATGAGTCGGCCGACACCTTCATCGATGGCCTTTACCCCCTGGTGATACTGGCGTACCCAATCGTTGAGTTTATTACCGTGGATTCCCTGTGTGTCGACAGTTTGCGCAGTAAAGCCGTTGCCCTTCATTACTGGAGTACCGTTCTTGTCCGGAATCCAATGTTCGATTTGTTGCATCCAGTCAGGCTTTCCATGACGCGGAGGGAAAATATCCTTTGGCACAGGAATCTTGACATTAGGTAGGGATTCAAGATGCCTGTCGGCGGGCGTAAATGGCCCGTGAACTGCTCCGTAGCAAAGCCATAAATACCATGGTTTGTCAGCGTCACGATGGTCGCCGTTGATGTAGTCCACAGCCCAGTCGGTGTAGTTGTCTGTAGAATATCCCGGTGTCAGTTTGCCGGGAGCTCCATTCTTTTCAATCAGTTGATTTTCATAGTAAGCACCGGCGTTTTCCGGGTATCGCGGTCGATTCCAGACCAGTTGATAGTCCCAGTCACGGCCAAATCCGTTATCCGTACCGGTGTGCCACTTTCCTATCTGCGCGGTTTGATAGCCGTTAGCTCGAAAAATACTCGGCCAAAACGGGCATTGTGCAGGATCATATTCACTGCCCGGATATTGGCCTTCCATACGCATTGAATAAACGCCGTGTTGTAAGTGCCCTGTGAGCAGTCCGGCTCGCGATGGCATGCACCATGTGCCGATGTAGGCTGCATCAAAGCGAACACCGCGACGAGCGAGCGCGTCGATATTGGGGGTGTTAACAAAGTCATAGCTTCCCGGGTAGCAGCTGACTGTGCGGTAGGACTGGTCGTCTGTGTAGATAAATAGAATGTTAGGGCGATCATTGTCTCCCACAACTTTAGATGAAAAGGCAGTGCCTACCATAAGTACCAGGTAAAACATCCACGTTCGCATTGTCGATTATCTCCCAAATTAATAGCTAAACTAATATGTCGGTTGCCACCGTTCCGTGGACATCTGTTAAACGGAAATTTCTTCCACCATACTGATAGGTGAGCTGCTCGTGGTCGAGGCCCATAACATGTAATAAAGTGGCATGTAAATCATGAATCGTCATGCGGCCTTCAATGGCGTAATAGCCGAATTCGTCGGTTGCGCCATAACGAAACCCTCCCTTAACTCCTCCACCTGCCATAAACATGGTGAAGCCATCTGGGTGATGGTCACGACCTATCGTCTCCGGGGTTCCAACCTGAGCGGTTGGGGTTCGACCAAACTCGCCCCCCCATAATACCAACGTGTCTTCCAGTAACCCTCGCTGTTTTAGATCCTTTAGGAAGCCGGTGATTGGTTTGTCGATCTGGGTAACATTGATTTCGTGCCCTTTTTTGATGTAGGAATGTTGATCCCATTGTTCATTGTTAAAAGGTAATGATCCGGCATGACTTACCTGAACGAATCGCACACCACGTTCTGAGAATCGACGAGCCAATATTAACTGGTGTGCGAAATTCTGTGTCGTTGGGTCGTCGTACCCATACAGCTTAAGCGTGCTCTCTGATTCGTCTGCTAGATCCATTGCTTGTGGTGCTTCGAGTTGCATGCGAAACGCCATTTCAAACGACTGAATCCGCGCCTCTAATTGATCATTGTTCCCCACTTGCTGTCGGTAGGTGGAATTTAAATGCTTTAGCTGATCAAGTAACATCCGTTGTTGGCGGCGACTACGGGACTCGCTTTGTAGGAACTCAAACCGCGCATCTTTAGCAGGTGTATTTGGGTAACCCGGAGTTCCCAGCGGTACCCCTTGATGAATGCTGGGTAAAAACGCACTGCCGAAATTATCCACTCCCCCATGTAGGCTGGTTGGACAGATCGTAATAAAGCTTGGGAGATTCTGGTTTTCTGTCCCCAGCCCGTAACTGACCCAGGATCCCATACTAGGCCGTATGAGTGACTCAGAACCTGTGAATAATTTCATACATGCCCCGCCGTGAGCCACATTCGTATCACACAGACCGTGAAGCATGCATAAGTCATCTGCAACCTCGGGAAGGTTTTGCCAGAGTGAACTCATAGGTATTCCGGATTCTCCGGTCGGACGGAATTGCCATGGTGACTTGAGAAGGTTTCCACGTTTTCCAAACTTTACCCGCGTGCGCTCAAACGGAGGTTCCTTCCCGTCGTACTTCGTCAACGCCGGTTTGGGGTCAAATAGATCCACATGGCTCGGGCCTCCGTGCATAAATAGGAAGATGATTCGTTTAGCCCGCGGTTCGAAATGCCCTTTTTGCGGCCTTAGCGAATTCTCGGTCGGGTTCGCAAACGAGGGTTGAGCCAACATGGAATTCAAGGCCAGGCCACCAAATCCCAGACACCATTGGTTGAGAAGGCTTCGTCGGCTGAACGTCGTAGACTGAGCGGATGTGGACATGAGATCAATTTATATAAGTGAATTCGTTGGAAAGGAATAGAAGTTGACAAAATGCGCTCCAGGCCTCCGCCCGCGCCTCTTCACTTTCCTCGCCGTATTGATTGATAAAGTCTATGGCATCCGTGACCTCTGTTTCGGTGGGCATCCTGGAATAACACAGTTTGTACGCTAAGTTGACCCGGTCGATCGAATCCCCGGTTGATTTAGTAATGCGGCTGGCCATAGCTGTACTCAATTTGCTGACCCAGGCACTGTTCATTAGAAACATGGCCTGTGTAGGCAATGTGGTTGTTTGCCGATTTCCCGTCGGGAACGCAGGGTTTGGGAAGTCAAAGAGCGTGAACAATTTGTATACGTTGGTTCGCACGATAGGTAAATAAACAGACCGCCGTTTGGAGCTTTCATACGTTCGTCGGTTTGCCATCAGAGCCTGTGGTGACGGGCTTAGTGTTGCAATGCCTTCAAACGGGGCTCCGCCAATGGTGCGAT
>PBCP01000023.1 GCA_002717145.1 Planctomycetaceae bacterium
GTCCGGACGAAGTAGCATCGGTGGTTGGATTTCTTTGCGGTCCGGCAGGACGTTTTGTCAGTGGTCAGGTTTTGCGAGTCGATGGTGGTCTGCAGACCTGGGCCGGTTAGCCGAGGAGGCCTAGAGTGAGTACGACCCTCTTGGGGGGAGCGATTATTGGCTTCCTGATTTTCCTGCTGATGCTGCTTCAGCATTTTATGCTTAAACACCGCCGTGGACAGCTTCGCGATCGTAAACAACGAATGCACGATATACGATATAAAGATTACGACACTAAAAGCAAACTCTAGAACGGACTTGCTTTTGTGTTGCAGTTACTCTTATCCTCTTGAAGGATAATCACTCCTGTTCTTTTGGAATGTACCGGTAATGGAAAAAAACAATGCCCGATCTCATCGGATCGCCTGTTTGAAACTGACTTTGACGCTGCTAGCGGTTTGGGCCTTCGTGAGCTTTGGCTGCAGTATCCTCTTTCGTCCCTGGATGGATACAAATATGCCAGCGATAGGAAGTGTTCCATTCGGATTCTGGATGGCTCAGCAAGGTTCCATTATTTGCTTCGTTTTTTTGTTGATCGTTTACGCCGTTTGTATGCGTCGGCTAGATGGAAAACACGGTTTTAGTGAAGAATAAGGAGTTGCACCATGGACCAGGATACTCTGAATTACATCTTTATTGGTCTTTCCTTTGCTCTGTATATCGGGATTGCATTGAAATCCCGGGCAAGTTCCACGAAAGAGTACTACACTGCCGGTGGAGGGGTGTCGCCCCTGGCCAATGGTATGGCGACGGCTGCCGATTGGATGTCAGCGGCAACGTTCATTTCGATGGCAGGCACTATTGCGATCGGTGGTTACGCGGGCTCAAGGTTTTTGATGGGGTGGACCGGTGGATTTGTTCTGCTGACCATTTTGATGGTGCCCTACCTACGGAAGTTTGGCAAAGCGACCGTCCCTGATTTTATTGGTGACAGATTCTATTCCAAACTGGCCAGGTTTGTGGCGGTTTTATGCGCTGTTTTTATCTGTATGACTTACATCATGGGCCAGATGCGAGGAGTCGGTGTTGTCTTTTCGCAGTTGTTTGGAATCGAAATAGGCTCGGGAGTCATTGTTGGTGCATTGATTGTCTTTTTCTACGCAGGAATGGGGGGGATGAAGGGAATCACCTATACTCAGGTCGCTCAGTACTGCGTGATGGCTTTTGCCTATACCATTCCCGCCTTCTATATTGCCATTGCCTTAACCGGAAACTTCATTCCTCAACTAGGCTTTATCGGGGATTACATTGCAGGTGGCGAGGCCACGCCGTTTTTGGAGAAGTTGAATAACATAAATCAGGAACTCGGATTTGCAAGATACACCGATGGAAGTATGACGATGGTCGACATGTTCTGTATCACGGCGGCTTTGATGTGTGGTACGGCTGGATTGCCACACGTAATTGTCCGTTTCTTTACGGTGAAAAATGTACAGGCAGTGCGTAAGTCGGCTTGCTGGACTTTGACGTTTATTGCCGTTATATACCTCACAGCTCCAACGATTGGCGCCTTCTCCAGAGTTAATCTGATTAGTCAGCTAAATGGTATTAAGTATGAGGATGCGCCCGAATGGTTTGCTCGTTTTGAAAAGACCGGGCAAATGGCATTCGAGGACAAGAACTCTGATGGCATTATTCAGTATACAGGTCCTCTGGCGTATCGAGCGTCTGATGGTTCATTGGTTGTGGCTTCATCGGCTGATGCTAAGGAAGCACTGAAGCTAAGTAAAGACGAGGCAAATCCAAACGAATTAAGTTTTGGTCCTGATATCATGGTGATGGCAAATCCTTACATGGCAGATGTGCCTCCATGGGCTATCGCCTTGTTAATGGCGGGTTGTATTGCTGCGGCGTTGTCAACTGCAGCAGGGCTGTTATTGGTATTGTCCACATCTGTTTCACATGACCTCTTGAAGAAAATCATCAAGCCGGGACTGACCGATAAAGAAGAAGTAACATGGGCTCGTATCGCGTCCTTCGTTTCTCTGGCCGTTGCGGCCTATTTCGGTATCAATCCTCCTTCGGCATTTATTGCCAAGACCGTGGCTTTCGAGTTTGGATTGGCGGCCTCATCGTTTTTCCCGACTCTGTTGATTGGTATTTTCTCCAAAACAATGAGTCGAGAAGGAGCGATTGCCGGAATGGTATGCGGAATCGGATTTACCCTCGGTTACATTGTCTATTTCCAATTCATGGAAGGAGATGCTCGGGATTACCTGTTTGGGATTTCTCCTGAAGGCATTGGGACGATTGGTATGCTGATCAATTTCGTGGTTTCGTTTGTGGTCAACATGTTTAGCCCGGCGCCGCCTGCGGAAGTACAGCAAATGGTTGAAGATATTCACATTCCGAGTGGTTCAGGTGAGGCAGCAAGCCATTAGCTGTTCATGATCGCAGCCAGAATGACGTAGGCTAACCAAAGAATTGTTGGACCGATCCCAAGAGCACAAAGCCAGAAGATCTTTTTGTTGTGAACGCCCCTTGCATCTTTCCGAAGGTGAGCATATTGCGCCGGTAATGGCTTTAAGTGAGTCTGGCCGCCTGTAAAGGGGCTTGCCGCTGAAGGTTGCTGCTGTACAGGATCGATCGGCACTGACGCCAATACTGACTGTTCAAGTACTGGCACGTTAAAAATTTGGCCGCAGGTTGGACACGCTGCATCCTGCCCGGCCAGTTCGTGAACGTATTGCATCTGCTGATGGCAGTGAGGGCAGCTGAGGGTAGGCGTTGTAGACAAGGGTTTCACACTTTAGGAAAGACGAATTGTTGTAATTGCCGTTATCGCTGAGTATCCACTATTGTTCTTTTGGGTGGTCGAGCTGTCAAAACTAAAAGCCCCGCTAGCAGTGGTAGTATAAAAAAAGTAATTAGGGCTGGTGTTGTTGACCCCAGGAAGTCACTCGACATCGCTAAAGGTAATGGCCCCAGTGCGGAACCAATGACTGCCAAACTTAATGCCGCACCACTGATCGCTCCCTGATTCTTGCGGCCGTAGTAGTTGACCCAGACGACGCTGCCTACAGTGCGGATAATACCCCCCTGAGTACCCAAGAGAACGGCCACAACTACAGCCATCCATGGCTGGGTCATTGTGAGTAGGATGAGCATCGAACCGCTTAGTAGGAACATGGCCGTAGCCATCAAATATCTGGCTTGAACGCGTGTGGTTAAATGCCCAGCAGCAAGGCATGTTCCAATGGCTACGCAGGCCTGCAAGGCAAGAATGTAATATGGCTGGTTGTCAGGGACGCCAACCTGCTGGAAAATCTTCTTTTGGTAAATCACAATTCCCGTACCTACCAGTGACGTGGAGGCCCAACAAAAAACAAGCTTCCAAAAGGTGCTATTACGGATAGCTTCGCGGCGTTCCCAATTGTCTCGGGTGATATGAGGCGAATACTCAGTTTCCTGCTCTGCGGTTTTCGGCAAAGGGGTGAATTGACAATCGGGAAAAAGGCTTTCTGTTTCCGGGTGGTTTCGAACTAAAAGGAATGGAGGCACGATGAAAAGAATACCTAAAACCCAGGCATGGGTTAACCATGTCTGTTGCCAACCGTCTGCCTCGATGAGCCAGGCATTGGCAAGCGGAACAGTCGCAACACTCAATGCCCCGCCGATTCCAATCAGGCCCATCGCAAATCCCCGGCGTTGCTCAAACCATTCTCCAACCAGCCAGGCGCCCAGCAGGCACATCAGGCCCTGTCCAAAGATCCTCAACAGCGACAGTCCTACGTAGAGCGAAGTGATATGCTGAACGTGAGACATGAAGATACATGTGAGAACCAGACAAATCGACGTGGCTGGTAAGAATATGCGAGCACCATATTTATCGACATACGGGCCTACCAGTGGAATGGCTAGTCCACTGAAGATGGTCGCGAACATATAGGCCAACATGTAATCGGTGTCTAAGATTTCAATCGATTCGATCATGTCGGCTCGGAAGACACCGATCGAGTGAGACTGTCCTGGGCTAGACATGTAAATTGTTGAAAAGGCGATCAGCAGCACCCACCATCCACGGTGAACTCGAGGTCTGTTCTGGCTGAGCGTGTCGAGCATGTTCAGTTCCGAAGGATTCAAGGCGATGTTCTATTGCGAGGCAGTGAAAGTCAAACTTCGTATTGTATCGGAATATAGGGTGAGGTTATTGGGGAGAAAGACTGAATCCATCTGAATTAATGCCCCTTTCTAAAGACGTGGTTGCCAATCCGAATTGATGCCATTGGTGATTCACTTTCCTGTTATAACAAGGAGATGCTTTCATTTACCGAACAACACAGTCATCCGCAGATTAATCGCCGTCAGGCAATGACGCTGGCCAGTGCATCTATGTTAGGGCTGGCAGGTGGAGTGGAGATGTCCGCAAAAGCGGTTGAAGCAGGCAAACGCTTTGCGGGATTTGGTAAAGCAAAGAGCGTGCTGACGATCTTTGCACATGGTGGCCAAAGTCAGATTGACATGTGGGATCCAAAACCGAACGCCCCTGATCATGTGCGGAGCATATTTCGCCCCATTCAAACAGCATTGTCGGGAGTCCATTTCACAGAAGATATGCCCGGAATTGCATCAGTGGCAGACCGGATGACCGTCATTCGAAGTATGGCGCATGCTGATCTGGACCATGGTAGTGCCGCTTACCTCTCTTTCACCGGCCGCTATCACTCGCGTCTCAGTTCAAATCCCCCACCGCGACCGACGGATATGCCGGCAATTGGCTCCGTGCTTAATTATTTGCCGTTAGACAAAGAGTTCCCTTACTCATCGATTTACGTGAATGGCCCAGCATTAGTTCCTCTTGAACCCGGACCAGGCCAATACGGCGGGCTCTTGGGAAAACAGAACGACCCTTTGTTTGTGGAGAACCCAGCGTCTGGTGAAATCGCTATTCCTGGCCTTTCTCACAAAACCGTCCTCAAAGAACAGCAGATGCGTGAGCGGTTGAGGTTACAAGAACGACTCAATCTTCAAAGTAAGTTGCCAGCGGAAGCAGAATCCATCCGTCATACCCGACGCCTGTATCTTGAAGCGGTTGAGATGCTGTCATCTCCGGAGGTGATATCAGCTTTTGATCTCAGTCAGGAATCCGTGAAGACTCGGGAGGCTTACGGAGATTATCGGTCAGGTCAATCGTGTCTGCTGGGACGTCGCTTGGTGGAAGCAGGAGTGCCCTATGTCAACGTGATTTTTAATCACACAAATCGTGGGCAGGACGTCGCTCCTAAGGAAATCGAGGAATATGGCTGGGACACTCACAATGATATCTTTAATGCACTGCACCAGTATCTTGTGCCGCGATTTGATCAGACGATTAGTACGCTGATTAAAGATTTGGATGATCGAGGCCTGCTAGATACGACCTTAGTGGTCATCATGAGCGAGTTTGGGAGAGCGCCATTGATTGCCCCGGAACCTAATTTTCCCGGCAACAACGCCGGGAGAAAACACTGGGCCAATGCTTACTCGATCGCTCTTGCCGGCGCGGGCGTGCAACGCGGAGCGGTGATTGGGGCTACTGATAGGTTAGGCGGAGAGGTTGTTGCTGATCGATATGCGCCATGGGATGTGACGGCAACCATCTTCAATGCATTGGGGATAACCGTAGATACGCATTATCTGGACCCCGTCGCTCGCCCTCTACCGATTACAACAGGCACCCCTATCGAGGCTCTGTATAAAAGTTGACATTAGCTGCGTCAGACTTATATCAGTTCGCGAATTGGCGTGTCTGCTCGGCCCTTAATGCCACGGTATTCGACGGGGCTTTCCATTTGGGATCAAATGGGTCTGCATGGGTTGACCGCCTGCGAGCCAGACCCAAATAACGGAAATTTCTAGAATGAAGTCTCGCTGCCTCATTAATTCACAATCTTTTCTGTTTGGCTTTGAATAGTCTGTAAGCATAGATGCATCTTTCCTCAAGCTAAAGAATGCTTCATTTACTTGTTGTAATTGGAAAGACTGATAGATTCCACAAATAGTAGTTCGAGTCCCCCTGCCCCTTATTGCGACAGACTTGATTCAGTCTCATCACTGTCGGGAGGCATTATTCGCGATTAATTACCTCGGGAAGGTGCATAGTTCCGTTGGAAATAGGCAGATCGTTTGGTGTTTCAGTCTTTGAACTGGAGGTTAAGTACTGTTTCACCTAGAATTAAACGCTTCGTTTAATCATTAGCGATAATTCAGGGGCATTGAATTAAGGGCACGGAACATATGGACGGCAAACAGTTAGAGATGGATTCCACTGCAAAGTGCGATCAATGTAATGGGCTTGAGAATCAAATAGTGGAATTAAAAGCTCGTCTGGAGCAATATGAACAGTCGATCGCTAACCATCGGCGTTTATTGTTAAATCAATTGGATCAACTTAACCGGCTTGAGTCATAGACGTGAAGCGTCGTAGCAAATGGGCTCGAACTACCTTCATGTTGCGAATGCTAAACAACCTGTACACGCGAGTCAGGCTGTCGTTGAATTTGTTTAAGCCAATTACACAGAGTGTCATGCCGGCCGCTTTTCATAGAATGATTTCCACGGGTTTCATCCCAAGAGTCTCTCTTAGTACTGCACAGGCTCGGGGAAATTTTCCTCAAATTGATTTGCAAAGTGCCATGAGCCCGGTTTGTATTTGATGGCTAGCTCGGGAGTGGTGTATTTCATGCCCCCATTGAAATGGCTACGGATAGCACGTGTCAAAATTCCGGTTGTCAATAGAGTGCGTTCCAACGGCGTGTGTTCCTTTCCTGTATGAAAGAAATGGTCCAAACCACGGACCAGCTGCTCAAAATGTCTGAATGGATAAACCATTTCCATTCGAAACCATTGACCAATTATTGGTCTGTCGTCTTCGAACTCAACTGCGACGGACATCTGGTCAGTCACTCCGTTAAACATGCAACACACAGCTCTGGACCCATCGAGATAGTCGATCACATAAACAGAGCTATCCTCCTGTCGTAATTTGGAATCTAGGTCTTCTGCAGATTTACCTGCCGCCTTTAGGGCCGTTTGCACGGCCTTGCGACTCCAAAGCCCAGCCTTTTCAGCCTCCCAAATTCGGTCATAGGGTAAGGCCTGTACATTTTTCACACCAGTTTCTCCGCCTTTCCTCCGTTCCATCAGGCACTGTATGGTTTCCAGTGCGTGAAAACCATACGACTCGAGTCCACCAAAGGCTACACCGGTTATCGTTTTGATTTTCGAGCCAATCGGAATGGTTGTATTAGGGTATCGCCAGGTAAAAGGCAGTGACGAGCCTGCTTGCATCGGGATCTTCAGTTGTCGCGCGCGATCGTACATTGCTTTGGCATCCTGCCAATTCCAACTGAGATGTTTGTCGTTAAAGACAGGGACAGTCTTGCCGGTTCTCTCGAAGACATCAGCAATTTCATCAAAGAATCGCCGACGCGGGTATTTGCGTTGCTTAGCGATTGCATCAACTTCGTAGTTGCCATGTTCGGCAATGCTTAGTACAGCGTCGCATTGTAAGTTTTGTGTGCCCAGTGTAAGTGCATCGTCAATAGTGTTGGAAATTGGGACTCCATGGGCCTTGCTCTTGGCGACTGAAATGTCATTGTCTGTCTTTTGCTCGACATACATCGACACCAGTTGAAGTTTAGGTCCCTCAAATCCCAGATGATCCCACCCCTGCATGATCTTAGTGAAAATGACATCGCAATGTGAGTTTTTGAAATATTGGGTTCCGATGCCGGCAACGCGTAGAACTTTACGACGTGGTGCACTAGACGCCGCCTGCGTCAGAAAGAGAGCAGGAGCAACTGAGAGAGACTGCAAGGCGTTGCGGCGATTCAACATGACGTCATTGCTCCTGGATCCAAATTATGAAACTGTTGATCCATTTATTTATGGGGGTGCCCATGTCGCGTATGCCGTAACCATGCCCACCGGTATCTTTGAAAAACGTTGTTACCCTGACCCCCGCTTTCTTACAGGCCGCTTCCATTTGCAGGGAATTCTTGGCTATTACCCCAGGGTCGTCCAAGGCGTGGGCCAGAAATACAGGAGGCATTCCTTTTGTTATATGCAGTTCTGCAGAATACTTATCAAGCTGATCTTTGGAAGGGGTGTCGCCGAATAGCAATTGCTGATATCGAGAGCCAGCCACTTCAGTCTGCATGGAAAGCAAGGGATAGGCTCCCGCGAAGAACGCAACTTCACTGCTGAGACGGTTTATACGGTCCTGTCCGTCGGGGTCTTCGCCAATGGAGTGGATGAGGGGAGTCACAGCCACAATGCCTCCTGCCGAAAAGCCGAACGTGCCAATTCGGTGCGATGCAATATTCCATTGGTCGGCATGGAATCGGGTGAGACGGATGGCTCGGCGAATGTCCGCTTCCATAACTTCGATGCCATTAAATGTCGTTGTGGTGCGGGCGTTACGGAACTTGAGCACGATTCCGGCAACTCCGGCGCGTGCCAGAACGCGGGCAAGATCGTTACCTTCTTTGTCAATGACCGCTCGCGTTAAACCACCTCCCGGTACGATGATGACAGCAGCTGTTGGCTTGTTTGTTTTTAGGGGAAGATGTACGGTGATGGTTGGAATGACGGTGTCTGAAATACTGCGGTCGATCAGGTCTTTCCCGTCACCACGTTCAATGACCTTTTCCTGGTCGGCGACCCCTTCGCTTCCTGGTGCAACGCCCTGCCAAAGCCTCAGCTCAAATGGTTCTTTCGAGAAACCTGTATCGGGTGCCAGAAATAGAACCAGAAGTATCCCCAGTGTGGTTTGGAATTTGATCATGAGTGATTCTCGTTGGTAGAAGAGTATGAGGACGAATTAACTGTCAATATAACGGTTTGAATCGGTGGTACCTAACTGTTGGTAGCGGTAATTTCACAGGTTGTCGGTGATGGTATGATATAGGTTTGCCACTGTAAATTATTGGCCTTTCAAAAGTTAGGTAGCATCGCATGATCAAACATTTCGTAACGGCTGTCTTCTGTTCGGTGATTGCCGTATCCGCGTTGGCTGCACAGCCTCCCAATATCGTACTGGTCATGGCAGATGACTTGGGTATCGATAGTGTGGAAGATTACGGAGGAAAACAATACAAGACTCCCGTTATGAGCCAGTTGGCCAAACAGGGGATGCGATTTACCCATGCCTATGCTCAGCCGTTATGCACCAACACACGTATTCAATTGATGACAGGCATTTACAATCATCGAAATTGGGTCGCCTTTGGGATTCTTGACCCTCAGGCCAAAACCTTTGGACATTACATGCAGGAGGCAGGATATAAAACTGCGATTGTAGGAAAGTGGCAGCTTCAAAGTTATGACCCTCCCGATTATCCCGGAGCAGACAAACGTCGAGATAAAGGAATGCATGTTCACGCAGCTGGTTTTGATGACTACTGTCTTTGGCATACCCATCACACAGAAGATAAGGGGTCTCGATACCCTGACCCAAAGATTAACTTGAATGGCAAATATTTGACCGACACCAAAGGTAAATATGGCCCTGACATCTGGGCGGACTACATATGTGACTACGTTAGTCAGAAGCACGAAAAGCCGTTTTTCCTTTACTACCCAATGGCGCTTCCGCACAATCCGTTTTCGCCTACGCCGGATTCACCGGAATGGAAAGATCCTAAGCGAAGGTTCGACGAAGAAAATAAATTCTACGGAGATATGGTTGAGTACACCGACAAGATTCTCGGACGAATCGTGAGTGCGATTGACAATGCTGGCATTGCAGAGAATACGCTGCTCATCTTTTACAGTGACAATGGAACCAATCAAAAGATCGTGACTCAAACGAAGTGGGGGTTAAGTCAGGGAGGCAAGGGCCTGCCGATTGACGCTGGAGTGCACGTTCCGCTGTATGTTCGCTGGAAAGGGAAGATTGCTTCCGGTTCAGTCAATGAGAATCTAGTAGACTCGACAGATTTTCTACCGACGATTCTGGAGGCAGCCGGAAGACCAGTTCCAGATCGAGGTGACCTGGATGGCATTAGTTTTTACCGTCAGTTGATTGGGCAGCGCGGCCCGGAACGCCCCTGGGTGTTTTATCATTATGACCCTCGCCCTGGATGGGATAAGCACAAGTTTACCCTGCATCGTTTTATACAGGATCGAAAGTATAAATTGTATGACAATGGGATCTTGATTGATGTCGAAAATGATCCGTTAGAGCAGCACATCATCTACGCCGAGGATGATACACGGGCAACGGCAGCTATTCGTCGTAAGTTTGAACGTGTGTTGAATGAAAAATATAAACAATGGCTATCGGTTCGCCCTGCAAATAACAGACAGATTCAGTAACGGTTGTAGATAAGGGAATACCAGGAATGAATAAAGTAGTCGGTACTTTATGGTTTGTGCTGGTTGGATTATCCAGTTTGCAAGCTGACGATAAACGCCCCAATATACTGTTTGCCTTTGCGGATGACTGGGGAAAATACGCTGGTTGTTATGCTCGGACAGCAGGGCCTGATTCACTTCAGGCTTTGGTGAAAACTCCAACCATTGATTCCATCGCTAACCACGGTACCATTTTTAATCACGCGTTTGTAACAGCTCCTTCGTGCACCCCCTGTCGTAGCTCCCTGCTTTCCGGGCAGTATTTCTACCGTACGGGGCGTGGCGCTATTCTTCAGGGAGCCGTGTGGGATTTAGAGATTCCGACTTTTCCACGTCTGTTGCAGCGTTCGGGGTATCATACCGGTCAAACATATAAGGTCTGGAGCCCCGGAACTCCAAAGGACGCTCCCTTCGGTGAGAAGACAGCTGAGTTCGAATCTGCCGGAGGGAAGTTTAACGGGTTTTCGCAGCATGTGACAAATATGATGGCAAATCAGGGGAAGTCTTTTGAGCAAGCGAAGGCCCTGTTGTTATCAGAAGTTCGGAAAAATGTCGAATCGTTTCTTAGAGCCCGTTCGGATGATAGTCCCTTTTGCTATTGGTGGGGACCAACCAATGTGCATCGAAAGTGGATTAAAGGAAGTGGAAAAAAACTATGGGGGATCGACCCTGAGAAACTTCGAGGCAAGATGCCTGAATTCCTGCCCGATGTGCCTGAGGTCAGACAGGACTTTGCAGATTATTTAGGAGAAGCAGCCGCGTTCGATGCCGGGCTGTCAGAAGTTGTTCGCGTTCTTACAGAAGCCGGTGAAATGGATGACACAGTGGTCGTAATCAGTGGTGACCACGGTGCCCCGGGATTTCCGCGTGGAAAATGCAATCTCTATGATTTCGGTACTCAGGTTCCGCTGATCGTTTCCTTGCCGGGACAAACTGTTCCCAGAGTTGTGGATGACTTTGTAAATCTGATGGATCTTGCACCGACCTTCCTCGAAATAGGTGGTGTTGATGTGCCGGAGGTTATGACAGGCCGTAGTTTGATGCCTGTTCTGATGTCCGACGGGAATGGCCAGGTCGATGCCAGTCGCAGCTGGGTTGTGACTGGTCGGGAGAGGCATGTCGCCGGAGTTCGGGATGGGTTTCTGCCCTACCCTCAGCGAGCCATTCGAACGAAAGATTATCTTTATATCATGAACTTCAAGCCGGATCGCTGGCCAATGGGGGCACCGATGGCCGTGACGAAGGATTCGACGCCATCAACTCAGCAGCTTGAGAATAATACTTTTATTAGTTTTGGTGATCTCGATGCCAGTCCTACTAAAGCCTGGTTGATCGAACATCGTCATGAGAGCGAGTGGAAACAGCATTACGCGTGGGCATTTGGAAAACGACCACTCGAAGAATTGTATGTGGTTGCCGATGATCCGGATCAAGTTCACAATGTGGCTAGTGAATTAAAGTATGCTGAAATCAAGTCGAAACTGAAGAACCAGCTCATCAAAGAGTTGAAATCAACAGGTGACCCACGTGTGACAGGTGATGGTTCGACTTTTGACAAGCCACCTTTCACAGATCCATTTAAACGTTAGATGATGTAGGTCCGGAATTTAAAATACGGAATTGAACAAGGCATAATAATTAGGAAATCCGAAATGAGATTAGTTCTATTGGTGTTGGTCCTCGCGTCTTTGGGCGGACGACAATCCCAGGCTGCGGAGAAGCCGAATATTTTGTGGTTAACCAGTGAAGACCATGGGCCGGAAATGGGGTGCTATGGCGATGAGCTGGCTGTGACTCCTAATGTCGACGCGTTGGCTAAAAAGGGAATGTTGTTCGACCTGGCCTGGTCATGTGCACCTGTTTGTGCTCCTGCCAGAACTTGTATCATCACTGGAATGTATCCGCCTTCGATTGGTGGCCAGCATATGAGAAGTATGGTTTCGTTGCCGGAAGAAGTTCAGTTTTATCCCTGGTATCTTAAGCAGGCCGGATATTATACGACCAACAATTCAAAACAGGATTACAACGTCAAGAAACAGGAGCAAGGTTGGGATGTTTCCTCCAACAAGGCTCACTATCGAGATCGAGCCGACGGCCAGCCCTTTTTCGCCATCTTTAATGTGACAGTGAGTCACGAAAGTAAAATCCGTAAACGACCTCATGAACAAGTGTTAGATCCAGCCAAAGTACGGATTCCAGCCTATCATCCGGATAATGCTGAATCCCGCCAGGACTGGGCCCAGTATTACGATATCGTAAGTCAGGCCGATGCGATGGCGGGACAAAGGTTGGCCGAGTTGGATCGAGCTGGATTAACAGATGATACGATAGTCTTCTACTATGGCGACCATGGCAGCGGAATGTCGCGGTCAAAACGCTGGCCCTATAACTCGGGACTCTCTGTACCTATGGTGGTGTACTTCCCCAAAAAATGGAAGCATCTGGCGCCTAAGGAATATAAGCCGGGGGGGACCAGCGATCGATTGGTTAATTTCGTGGATTTGGCGCCGACTGTCTTGAGTCTGGCAGGTGTCGAGCCACCGAAACATATGCAGGGACATGCTTTTGCCGGTAAATATCAGCAAAGCAAACCTAAGTATATGTTCGGGTTCCGCGATCGAATGGATGAACGCTATGACTTTATTCGTACGGTGACTGACGGACGCTTTCAATATATTCGCAACTTCAATCCGCACTTCATCTATGGTCAATACGTTGCTTACAATTTTGTGACGCCGTCGACGGCCGCCTGGAAGCGAGATTATTTGGCGGGAAAACTTAACGAGGCTCAGTCGGCGTATTGGAATTTGAAGCCGACCGAGGAATTGTATGATCTGCAGGCCGATCCTGATCAGGTTGAAAACCTTGTTGACTCAGAAGAGCATCAGGCGATCCTAGAGGAATTGCGTGACGCACTTTACGGTTGGTGTGATCAGATTCGCGACGTTGGGTTTCTACCAGAAGGGGAAATTCACAGCCGCAGTGCAGGTATGTCTCCCTATGAAATGGGGCACAATAAGAAACTTTATCCCTTCCGTAAAATTTTTGAAGCTGCCGATAAAGCAACCTATCGGGATGTGGAAAGTCTTGGTCTCATGGTCAAGTATTTACGAGACGAGGACAGTGCGGTGCGGTACTGGGGAGCTGTAGGGCTATTGAACCGAGGTGAAGCAGCCTATGCTGAAAAGGCTGACGCCTTGCGAAATTGCCTTGACGATAAATCGCCCTATGTCCAGATTGCCGGGGCATACGCCTTAGCCAAATACGGAGACGGTAAGGATGTTCGTAAAGCCACCGACCATTTGCTTTCACTCACTGCCTGGACTGAAGATCGGTCAGTATTTGTGGCGTTGACCGCGTTAAATGCGGTGGACAAACTAGATGGCAAAGCTGCTCATGCTTTGGAGCAAATTAAAACGCTTCCGCGAAATGGTGGCGCCTCTCCGGATGGTCGCTACAACGGTTATGTAAATCAGGTACTGGGAAAAGTAATTCAGGATCTGGGCAATTAGACGCCCGAGCGAATTAGGTGCGGATTTGAGAGGGATAGTGTAAATGCTTCTACGCTTAGTTGTAATGTGTCTTTCGCTTGTTATGTTGGCTGACGTAACTGCTGCAAAGCCCAATGTTTTGATTATCACCGTCGATGATATGAGTGCCGATTCGATTGGCTCTTATGGATGTCCGATTGAAGGAATCTCGCCGCATATGGATGCCCTGGTCCGCTCCGGGATGAGATTCCAATATGCACATGTGCAAGTCGGGAACTGTATGCCTGGGCGGAACGTCATGTGGTCAGGGTTATATCCTCATAACAATCAGGTAGAGGGATTCTATCAAGTAAAGCAACCAAAGCATAAGCATTTGGTGGACCTGATGAAAGAAGCGGGGTACTTTACTGCCATCATGGGGAAAACGTCCCATTCTACTCCCTATCATCCCTATCCCTGGGATTCAATTTTGGATGCGGCTGAAGATGGATCGAATTATGACAAAAAGAATCCGTTTCATTTTGGCGAAGCAACCACACGAGGGATTGCCGCCGCAGCGAAAACCGGCAAACCATTTTGTTTAATGATCAATGTTTCCGATCCACATAAACCATTCTACTCAGGTGATCGTGATAAGAATCAGCCAACGAAGGTTGTAAGGCCGGATCAGGTTCCCATTCCGGGATTCTTGTTTGATGACCCGGTAGTACGTCAGGAACTGGCTTTATACTACAGTAGCGTGAGTCGGGCGGACGATTGCGTGGGGCAAATTCTTGAATCGCTAAAGAGCTCTGGGGCGGAAGATAGCACGGTAGTTGTGTTTTTGTCAGACCATGGAATGCCTTTGCCCTTTGCGAAGACGCAGTTATACCATCACAGTACACATACTCCTCTTACTGTTCGTTGGCCGGGCGTCACCAAACCGAATCAAATGGATGATCAGCATATGGTCTCGGCAGTCGACTTGACACCTACGATTCTCGATATTGTCGGGGCGAGTATTCCGAAGCTGGACGGCCGTTCATTCACTTCCGTACTTAAAGGGAAGCAACAGCAAGGACGAGAATTTGTCATTAAATAGTACAACGAGAATTCAGGACGGTCGCGTGATCCAATGCGGGCAGTTCAAACTAAAAAATATCTGTATTTGGCCAATGCTTGGTCGAATGGCACTCGCGTCTTTGCGACCGCAACGACGGGCACTCAGACGTATAAGAGGATGGCCGCGCTGGCTGAAAACAATGAGGTGCTGGCAGGCCGACTGGCAATGTATAAGCATCGGGTACCCGAAGAGTTTTATGATATCGAAAAAGACCCTGACTGCTTAACCAATCTGATTGATAGTCCTCATCACCAAAAGGTGATACAGGAACAGCGGACTCGCCTGCTCGACTGGATGGAACAGACTAATGACCATATGCTCGAGTGTTTCAGGAACTTTAATGACGCTCAGGCTCGTGAAGCGTATGTCGTAGACAAAGAACAGGAGGCGTCTTTACGTCAGAAAATAAAAACACCAAAACCTACTCCACCAGTAAAACAAAAGGTCTTTAAAGTTACGCTCCCTAAACCGGTCACCGCGGCGACGAAAATTAGGTATGTGGTAGATTATGACCTGCCCAAAATGATTGAGTCTCAAAGGATTGTCATCACACTAAAGCAGGGTAAGAATGGAGAACGGGTCGATCGTAAAGAGGCGAAGATTCGTGGGAAAGGACAATTGGTTGTCGAATTTGATATCCCATCGAATCCGAAAGATGGAATGGTTTCATTTGCTACGTGGGTTGGAGCTGAATTCGATAAGAATATCCAGTATTACCATACCGATGCGATCCCAGTGAAATTCCTCGAAGACTAAGTCATGGCTTTGGTGATCACCTTTCCGTGCACATCGGTCAATCTGAAATCTCGACCCGCATGGTGATACGTCAGTTTTTCATGGTCTAAGCCCATTTGATGCAGGATCGTTGCCTGTATGTCATGAACGTGTACACCTTCGTCTGTGGGGTGGAATCCGAAATCGTCTGTTTGGCCCATCGAGAATCCAGGTTTCATGCTGCCTCCGGCCATCCACATTGTGTAAGCCTGTGGGTGGTGGTCTCGCCCGTTGCTGCGACCCAGTGTTGGGTTCTGCTCAACCATCGGTGTTCTCCCAAATTCGCCTCCCCAGACGACCAACGTGCTGTCGAGTAATCCTAGGCGTTTGAGGTCTTTAACTAAGGCTGCTGATGCCTGGTCGGTTTTGGTGCAATTGCTCGAGCAATTCCCTTTTACATTGGAGTGGGCATCCCAGCCACTATGGAAAATGTTGATGTACCGCACTCCTCTTTGAACCATCCGTCGGGCCAGTAAACAGGCTCGCGCAAAAGAAGCCTGTTCTGGCTTGCATCCATAGAGGTCGAGAGTTTCCTGTGTTTCACGATTGAGTTCCATCAATTCTGGCGCTGAAACCTGGAGTCTGGCCGCCATTTCAAAAGACGAAATGCGAGTTTGAATTTCCGGGTCGTTAAGCTTGTTGTATTGCTGCTCGTTCAACTCTCGCAGAACTGCAAACGTCTCGTGCTGGCTTTGATCGGATATGCCGGCAGGCGTTGAAACGTTGAGGATTGGTGCCCCTTGATTTCTAAACATGACGCCTGTGTTTACTGTCGGTAGGAAGCCACTTGAATAGAGCCCCGCTCCTCCACTCAGTCCACCTCCGGTATTCATCACGACATAGGCAGGTAAGTCCTGAGTTTCAGCACCCAGGGCATACATCGCCCAGGAGCCAATGCTTGGGCGACCCGGTTGTCCAAATCCAGTGTTGAAGAATAATTGCGCTGGGGCGTGGTTGAACTGGTCAGTGTGAACTGCACGAAACATGCAAATGTCATCGGCAATGGTATGGAGATATGGAAGTGCCTCTGATATTTCCTGACCACTGTCGCCGTGTCGGCCAAACTTAAACTGCGGACCCAGTACGCCTGCGTTGGCCTGGATAAATGCGTAGCGTTGATCGCCCAAAATGGAGTCGGGAAGAGGTTGTCCCTCGAGTTCTTTTAGCAGTGGTTTTTCGGTGAAAAGTTCTAGTTGACTGGGAGCCCCTGCCATAAACAAATGGATCACCGCTTTGACCTGTTGCTTGTGATGTGGTTGCACATTACCAGCTAGATTTGCGCCATCAACTTCTGCAATAGCCTGTTTTTCCGATAAACGACTTCCCAATAGCGATGCCAGCGCGAGTTTGCCAGTACCCACACCGCAATCGCTGAGGAAGGTTCGACGTGTCAGTTGTAGTAATAGATTGTGACTCATACGTGTTTAATTCTTGTTGATTGCTTCATCCGTGGAGAATAGCATGCGGACGACTCCTGTCCAGGCAGCTGCTTCGGTGCCCGCTTCGCCTTCGATCCCAACCAGAGTTTTCGCCAGCTTGGGATTCGCTTTGTATTCGTTGAGTAAAGATTGGTAATATCTCGTGACAGTTCGCATCTCAATCTCATTGGGTGGACGCGAGAGAATTCGAAGAAATGCTTCCTCCACGTTTGTTGGGGGCGAGGAATCCTGCTTGGATAATGTCGTGCCAAATTGTTTTGCGATATCCAGGAACATCACATCATTAAGGACCGTGAGAGCCTGTAACGCTGTATTCGAACGGTTGCGTTTGGCAGTGCAGGATTCACCGCTGGGAGCATCAAAAGTATTGAACATCGCAAAAGGCGCAGTACGTTTCGTATATGTATAGAGGCTTCGGCGGTAGCGATCTTCTCCAGTACTGGCTGTCCATTTAGGTGAGCCATAGGCGGCTGATGCTATTCCTTCAGGTTGTAGTGGCTTAACAGGAGGTCCGTACATTTTAGGACTCAATAATCCGGAGCTCTGTAGAACGGCGTCCCGGAACACTTCAGCATCGAGGCGAATCCGCGGAAAGTAACTGAGAAGCCGGTTTTCGGGATCTACGGTTAAGGCATCCGGGTTAACTCGGCTTGCCTGCTGATAAGTTGCACTGGTAACAATGTATTTGTGTAACCATTGAATGGACCATTCATTTTCTATGAGCTGAGTGGCCAAATGATCCAATAGTAAAGGGTGAGATGGAGGGCTTCCCTGGAATCCAAAGTCATCAACAGTCGCCACAAGTCCTTGCCCGAAGAATGCATCCCATTGGCGATTTGCAATGACGCGAGCTGTTAATGGATTCTCTTTGGACATAATCCAATAGGCGAATCCCAGGCGATTTCGCGGTAGATCCTCAGGAAATGAATGAAGAAAACTCAGGGGCTGCGGAGTGACTTCCTCTCGGGGGTTTAGGAATTCTCCTCGGTGATGACGGTGTGTGGGGCGAGGGTTCTGGAGCGGCCGTTCCTGCATGACCATTGCTCGTTGGTACCGCGGTTTTTCCTGTAGAGCTCGGATTCTCTCGGCTTGTTCCTTTAGTTCCGAAGTCTGTAGAAGAAATTGAGTCAGTAGTGTGTTGCGTTGTTCGCTCGTCTGTTGCTCGTCAGGAATGTAGAGAAGCTGTTCGTATGCCGGAGGCAATTCCAGAGCAGTAATTGGTTTCGTGTCATTCGCCAAGGACAGGCGGAATTTTCCGAGTGAACTGGAGAAGTGGCGCCCAAAGTGCATTACCACTTTCCAGTGTCCAGCTGGAATTGGGGAGGTGGGAGCGATCACCGCGACATGCCTTTTGGCCTGTCCGTTATGGACTGACCAACCCGTTTGAATGTCACCGTCAATCATGAGTTGGGCGGATGTGTCCTGGTTGCCGTATCGGTTTTTAGCATAGCTGTGGGCGGCTTTGGCTAACTCGATTCTTTTGCCATCGACATGTAATTCGAACTCAGTCAGAAAGAAATCACCAATCGTACCTTCATAGTTAGTCATACCCGGGCCGTAATTTGGTAATCGGGGGTCTGGTAACGCCTCTAGCCGAATGGCCGTTACCTGATCACGTGGAATGTCGAAGTCTAATTCGAAGACGTCATGCTTCGAAGAATCGCCCGACGCGAAAATAACATGGTTTCTTTCCAGCTGGAGATGAGGGAGATTGGTCTTCATCTTCTTTGGGCTAACGGCTTCCCAGTTGCGGATTCGCTTCCTTTGTTCGCCTAGCCATGCCTGAAAGTCTTTATCAAGTTGATCGTCGTTGTGTGGGTATTGGCCTCGTAACTTGCCGATTAATTCGCCTGCTCGGTCTAGATTGTCCTCATGGGCTTTGTCAGTGGCAGCATCTGGGATGTCGAGGTCAGNTTCGTCTGTATTATTCATGAAAGCCATGAATTCATAATACTGGCGGTGTGTGATTGGGTCGTATTTGTGCGTGTGGCATTGCGCACATCCTGTGGTGAGTCCCAGCCAGGTTGTCCCTGTTGTTGCCACTCGGTCCGTCATCGCATAAAAGCGAAACTCCAGAGGGTCGATTCCTCCCTCCTCATTGAGCATGGTATTGCGATGGAATCCGGTTGCCACTCGCTGCGACACCGTTGCCATCGGAAGCATGTCGCCGGCAAGTTGTTCTATGGTGAATTGATCAAACGGCATGCGGGAATTGATTGCTCGAATGACCCAGTCCCGGTAAGGCCACATGTTTCGGTCACGGTCCTTTTCGTAACCGTTTGTATCAGCGTATCGCGCCAGATCGAGCCAACGCCGAGCCCATCGTTCCCCATACTGAGGCCGTCGCATCAAGTTGTCGACTAGAGAGGAATAAGCATCCTGATCGATTTCACCATCCTTGTTGACTATCGTTGAACTGTATTCTTTCACTTCGTCCGATGTGGGAGGGAGACCGATCAGGTCCAGAAATACTCGCCGTATCAAAGTGTATGAGTCCGTTATTTTGGATGGGGTGAGTCCGTTTAGTGTGAGGCGATTGGCTATGTAATCGTCGATCGCATTGTTAGGCCACTGGCGTTTGCGAGGACCGGGAGGCGTGTTGTCGTGCGGTTTTTGAAATGCCCAATGTGGTTCCCATTTGGCGCCTCGTTTAATCCACTGTTGAAGAAGCCGGATTTCCTGAGCCGTTAAATCTTTGTTTGCGGATGTCGGTGGCATGCGGATATCAGGGTCGTCCGACAGGATTCGCTCCACAATCGCGCTCTTCTTAAGGTTGCCTCTGGCAATAGGGGCGTAGTCTGTATGGAATAGTCCAGTTTCTGTATCAAGTCGCATTTCAGAAACTCGGGCGTCGTCATCAGGCCCGTGGCACTTGTAACACTTATTTGACAGAATCGGTCTGATATCCCGAGTAAACGAAATGTCGTCCGCCAATATTCTTTGGTGGAACGATAGGCACAGAAAAACGAGGATAAATGTTGGCGACAGTTTCATCAGTTTGTGATTCGTAGTTTTGGATTTCGTCGGGTGACTCCTGATTCTAACGCGCAGCGAAGTGTTCTCGATAGCATGGAGCGTATTTCTGAAATACGCATAAGGTATAATTCTATTGATGATTGTTAGGTTTTATTGCTCTTGGTGGGATCGGAATGACTCGGCTCTTACTCGTATTGTTGATAGCATTTT
>PBCP01000024.1 GCA_002717145.1 Planctomycetaceae bacterium
CATGCCACCCATAGCACCGCCCATGCCCATGCCTGACATATCACCCATGCCACCCATAGCACCGCCCATGCCGCCCATCATGCCTTCAGCGGCGTTGTTGTTGGTGGGTTTAGGTTTGCGGCCACTTCCTGGGATGCCGCTGTCGACTTCTTCTTCAGGTTCGTCTTCGGGGGTGTCGGCAACGGCTTCGTCAACCGGAGATTGTCCGGCAAGAGGAATCTCCGGGTGACGTAATAAATCGTCAATGTTTCGTAGCATCACAGGAGGGCAGGATAGTGAGATGTACTCATTAAGATGAGTGTTATCGACGATTTCTCCTGCAGTGCCAAACCATCTGTCAGCAATTCGGTTGTGATCGCGCGTGCTGAGCAGATTCTCCCAGGCGTATTCACCCTCGGCCTGTTGGGGATTATCGGTAATATCGACGCGTTGTACTGTCATAAAGATATAGTCCGGTCGGTCACGACGTGCATCATATCCTGACCGCATCGCCAACGCTCGTTCATATTCATCAAATTGTTTTTTGAATGGTACCAAAGCGGTGACTCCGACGATGGTGTGCGCTACGGCAACAGGAGTGGCTTTGTTTTCGGCTGATCCGGCATCAGTGCCGCCCATGCCTCCTTCCATTCCGCCCATGGCTCCGCCCATACCGCCTTCCATGCCGCCCATGGCTCCACCCATGTCTCCCATCATACCACCACCTGTATTACCACTTGGGCGGTATCCCATGATTTGTCCGCGATCTGTTCGAAGTCGACGGATTGTACCGCTCCCACCTAGCGCGTCTCCGCCCATGCCGCCCATCATGCCGCCAGCCATATCACCCATAGCTCCCATTCCAGCCATGTCTTCACCGCCGCCATTCATGCCGGGGATTCCACCACCGGCAAACGGATCGTTGTTGTTTTTCCCTCGGGGAGTACGAGTAGGAATTTTCTTTTCCTCGGGTTCTTCCTGAATGGCTGGTTCATCGGCAGCAGTAGGGTCGACGGCACCTTCGCGAAGCGTATAAGCCACAGGGCCTGTGAGCGCATGAGCACGAAGGTCGGTAGCAGCGTATAGTTCGGGGTCTTCGCGTTTTTTGGTATTGCGATTTACAGGAGGGCTAAGAAGGCGTGACATGCCATAATCGGCGGCGCTAATATTTACCTGTCCGGCAACAGCCCGCTGTTCAAAAGATTGCTCGGTATCGGTTGTATACGTTTCTTTTTCCTGATCCCAGTCGCCATTTGAAATCGCAGAATTAGCCGTTCTAATTTGTTCGTCGAGCTGGTCAGCGGTTTTGTTAAACGTCTGGCCCATGTTGTCTTTTCCAGCGTTCATCCCGGAATAAATGAGAAAACCTGAGGCCAAGATAGCCAGTGTTAGCGCAATCTTTTCACCGTAAAGGACGAGTGGATTATCGGTAACCTGCTTACCCTTCCTGTCCTGCGAAGAGGGTTTCTTCTTTTTGATTTTGGGTTTAGGCGCATCCGGATCTGCAGTCAGATCTGTTTCTCCGGTTGCTGCCAGAATTTGATCCATAATGGCTTCTGCTTCAGGGTCTTTTTTCTTTTTACGTCCGAATACCATTTTTGAATTTCTCCACCCGAGAATCATCGGGAATGTTGTTTGCTTGAATTGTTGACTGTTGGTTCAGTTTTAGTGTTGATTTAGGATTGTTGGGGCTTGCAGATTACTCGGCTCCAACAGCTGCTGGTACACCCTGGTTGTCGGGGTTGGTCGGATCCCCACCATTTTCGTTGGATTCTTTTTCAGGATCGATGCCAAGCGCAAAAGGATTTGGCGGATTGTAAATATGTACGATACCGTAGATTTCAACTTCCTGGTGATAAGGGTGTTCGGCCGCTTGGACGACTGCTCCGCCCATGCCGCCTTCCATTCCACCCATGGCTCCACCCATGGCTCCACCCATGCCGCCTTCCATGCCGCCCATGCCGCCTTCCATACCTCCCATGGCTCCGCCCATGCCGCCTTCCATGCCTCCACCGCCTGCTCCGCCACCTTTGTTGATGCCGCTTTCACCGCCAATACGTACCTGGAGGACTTCGATACTTAGTTCGGCATTTCCACAAGCTGCAAGGAATTGAGACAAGTATCGCATGTCAAGTTTGAGACGAATACGAGTAGGGTATCGTTTGGAAATGGCTAATTCAGGATTTGCCTTTTTGGCTTTATTAGGGTCTGTCGACAGGGCATCGCGTAATTCGACGACCTGTAATGGTTGATACTTGGCATCAACGTAACGCAGATCACCGGGGTCGTCGGTGGCCACCAGATTTCCCTGGCCATCCTTACCTCCATTGCTTCCGGAATTGCCGCCATCTTCGGGGGAGTTGGTGCCCGCCATTTGAGACATCATGTCGCTCATACCACCCATGTCACCTCCACCCATGCCACCCATGTCACCGGCAACGACTTTGCCACCACTGAGGATTGCTTCTTTGGCAAGGTCTACGCCACTCGGTCCAATCGTATCGCCGTTTTTGGCGAGATCAATTCCGATGATTTCTGTGACTTTGGCGTTGTAGGCAGCTTCTGCTTCCTTGTTAAGATCCTTAATGATGGCCAGCCACTGCTGAAGAACCCAGAGGTCTTCCTGCGTATATAGAATTTGTAATGTTGAGGGCGTTTCAGTAAAGGTAAAGCGTGCATCCAGCGCTTTTTGGTTATTGTCTTCCCAAATCACCATGTGACTTGCTACTTCTTGTTGTACGGCTACAGTACCACCATCGCCGCCCGCAGAATCACCTCCAAAACCGTTCACTTCGCCTGCACCGGTCCCAAATCCATCATCTTCGTTTTGAGGTTCGCCCCAGGCTGCGTCAATCTCGCTTGACAACTTCGGCATATAACTTTTTACAAAATCAGCATAGTTCATACGCGCTATTCGATTGACTTCCACACCGGTTTCGTCTTTTTCGTTAGCTTTGACGCCGCTGGCCACAACTTTCATTTCGATGGGGGTCAAAGGAATGAATGAATTCGCAGTAACCTGATCGAGTTCACCATCGGCTGTCGGCCAGTTGAAGGCGGTTTTCTGATTAAGATATTTGCTGTCCCAGGTTTTGAAGATGTCCATCTTCACCTGATTCATTATTTCTTCCATCCCCTCTTCAAAGTTGCCGTTAGGGTGGTTGCTCTCGTTCACTCCTTTAATCGAGTTCATATCGCTGAACTGCGAATTAAGCAGGCTGGTTTGCTGGGTGCGTTCTTCGTCAAGTTTGCCAACGGCCAGAAACCACATCACGGTTACAGTGACAGTGATTAAGCCGGATACAATCCAGAAAATGAATTTTTTTACGTCAGCCATTGTTCAATACCTCTAAGGCTATGGGAGTGGCAACTCCGATTTTTTATGGTCAAGCCGATTTGATTTAATTTGCCGGTTCCTGATTATCCGGGCCATCCAAGGGTGGTCCATTCGAATCGTCCTCGGGAGGTCCGTCGGGCCCATTGTTTTGCCCCGGATTATTCCGAGCTTGTTCTTCGGCAAGTTTCTCAGCCTCCAGTTGAGCAGCTTTATCAGCTTCTTCTTTCAGCTTAAATCTTTCAGTGACTTCATTAGGTTCCCAGACAAACTGGATAGTGAAGGAAAACTTTCTGGCTTTATATTCTTTGGCTTCTTCGGTTGCCTGAGCATTACCTCCGGTTGCTCCTCCGGTTGGATCTCCGCCAAAACCTCCCGTCGGGTCGGTACCTCCGGTTCCTCCGGACATGTCTCCGCCAAATCCATTGTTTCCAGCGGATGCGCCAATACGTACTTCGCCTTCATCTTTCGATTCAACCAGAACGATGTGCCGGATTCCCATCTGATCCATACTGAACGGAGTAACACCAAACGGGGTAGGGATAGCTAGGACAGAGTGTCTTAGGCGTTCTAGCAATGCGTACTGAACATGACTTTTGTATCCGGTTTCATTGTCGTTATTAAAGTAATGGTAGCCTTTCATTTGGATGACCCAAGCACCATCTTCTGGTGCTTCAAACTTAGTGGCATTATCTTCTCCGCTACCAGCATTGCTCGATGAACCTCTGCCTCCACGATTATCGTTTGCAGCATTGGCCTGATTCTGACGTTGGATTTCGTAGTTTCGCAGGAATTGAACATAAGCTTGATTGTTTTGAACAAAGTTTGCATTCCTGGCAATGTTCTCCAGCCATGTTTGGCGATCGGCATCAATATCGTTTATGTCTGCTGTGTACTTTGCTTCATTTTGTTCCCACCACGAAGTCAGGTCAGCTTCGCTAAAGAAGGCATTGTCGACGGAGTCGATGTAGAAATCCGGTCGATCTTTGAATTCAATGACATCCGGGTCTCGCCATTGGGTTTGCTCGCCAGGCAAAACCGAGTTGATCGCGCCGATCAGTTCTAGCCACATGACCTGACGGTCCCCGTTGCCGATTAACTGGTTGCCGAACTTGAGCAGGTTCTCAAGCTCTTTCTTAGACTTGTCATAATTGTTTTTGTTAGTTGTCGAGGTTGTTTTGGTCGCCTCGGCTTTACGGATCACCTCTTCCCAGGTACCCAAAGGATTAGAGCCTGACTGATCGTGAGCAACTTTACTCCACTGAGCATAATTCAGGAAATAATTGAAGGTCAACGAGATCAGCAGTAGAGAAATCGCTGCCACCACCCATGGTTTCTTAGAGTCTACTAAGCGGTCAAACAGCAATTCCCGCGGAAGTAGATTCGTCTGAAGCTGTGAAACTCCCAGTGCTTGCAGGCAGAGTCCATAGCAATTGCCATATGCCAGAACATTGTTCCGGAAAATCGGGCTGGCTGTTACGCTCGATCCCTTCAGGCGATTCCAGGTATCCAGTTCAACGATTTCAATTTCAAGTTTCTTTCCAATGAAAGAACGCAAACCGGGAAGTTTGGCAGTATTACCGAGAATAACCACTCCCTTAATCGTTGCTTTACGATCGATGCCTTCGAAGAATCGCAAAGAACGCTGTACTTCAGTGCCCAGATTGTCATAGACACTGCGCATGGCCTGAAAGACCCGCTTCGGATCCGGTGCTTCCCGAGCATTCCGTTTGAGGTGTTCTGCTTTGGCAAAGGTCAATTTAAGCTGTTGTGTCATTTGCCGAGTAAAGTGATTACCCCCTATCGGAATACTACGGTGCCAGACTCGAAATCCGTTAGTGACAATCATGTCCGTCGTTTCAGTTCCTATCGACAGAACCATATAACTTGCAGGTGGAGAATCCGGATCGAAGACATCCGGATCCGGGCAATTATCGAGCAGGTCGTAGGTGACGCAGTTGTAAATTGCCATCGGTGCGAGCTGAATTGCGTCCAGCTTTAATTCCGCTTCATCAAAAGGTTTCATCTCGCGAAGAACCTGATCACGTTTCATCGCGAACAAGCCTACTTCTGCGTCAGTAATTAGACCTTCAATCTCTGAACCACCACCCATTTGCTGGAAATCCCAGACAACTTCACTCAGATCAAACGGGATCTGCTGGCGAGCTTCGAATTCAACAATGTCTCGTAGTTTCTTTTGCTCGATCGGAGGTGGCTTGAAGAACTTAGCCAGACCAGCCTGCCCGGAAACAGAGACGGCGACTCGCTCGTCGTCGATATTATTCCGTTCGCGGAGCTGTTCCAACGCGTCGGCAATCAGGGCATTCGGATCAGCGTCAGGCTGGCTGAGAATTTTGGGGTATTCGATGAAGTCGACCTGAGTTGCAACGATTTCGCCGTCCTGCATCTCGCAACGCATAGCTTTCAGCGCACATTGCCCGATATCAACTCCCCAGACTCCCGGATTCTTCTTATCGGCCATTAGGACCCTTTCCAAACATCAATTCAAACCGTGTGGTATCGGTTTGGTATTTGAAGGCTTTTTTTTACTTATTAATGGTATTCGCCATAAGTTCCGGTTTTTGAACTATGCGCACAATATCCTACAAATTCTATCGACCAGAACACTTCCGGATTCCGGCATTAGATTTGTATGGATATTACATATCCTATAGTCGTTATGTCCATTACAACTTCGGGCAATCGAGTACTCAGAATAGAGCAATTATACCGATTACAACGGTGTTGTCGTGGTTTAGAGAGGACTTTGCTTTCAGCGGTTTTGAGATAAGTCAAAAAATAAATGCTTTCGCAGTATTAAATTGGATTGAAACCAGCCGCTAAAAGTTCCCTCAAAATCTTTGTTCCATACTAATAATCTAGTTAACGAGCTCTTTTAGTGTCAATTAATTTAACTTGTTTAGTGTGCCCCATTTCACGTTCAGCAGGTTAATGATTCGCCTGACTAAACGGGCGAAATCATTGGGCAACGTATGGTAGTTCAGCCAAGATGAGCAGATAATACTTTAATCAGGTTTTCTAAAGAATTGGTCGGTAGGATCGGGGCCTTAGGTAGTTCCTTCCTTGTCGCCTCAGTTTACAACGCGATTCAACACCATACGGTTGCTCATCGATGCCCTATAAAGAACTCTCAATTCTGCTGTCCTGTCACAGTCTGGAGGATTTTCCCACTTACCACGAAGGTGATGATGCAGCGAGTTTACTTGCCAGTTGGACCGGACTTTGGCACCCGTTTCTTATTCATCAGTCTCGTGGCATTATTAAGTGGCATCGCGTAGATGATCCTCCGGAAGAATTGCTAGACAAGTTAATCGTCGTCCCGGCTGCCAGCGCGGATAATCTCCAAACCGGTTATTTGCAGCGAGCCAAAGATGCAGGTGCCCGTGTGATCAGCCGCCAGACATGCCGACAGGAGATCATACGTCAGGCTCTTGAAGGTCTGCAGGTTCCCGATATTCCTGACGATCTGGTGAATGACTTTTTGGCTCTGGGTTATTTCTATCTGCAGATCGAATTGCTAACGCGTCAAATGCGATATGCCAGTAATCTCGACGAAATTCACTTTGAAAATACTGTCTGCGATGCCGCCAGGTTTGCCGTGGAGGGTGATCAGCAACAGGCCATTGAAAAGATTCAATCTGCCTTCGATTTGCTTTCGACCGAACGAGATCATTACTATTCGGTAGATGCTTATTTGGTGGACATTAATATGATTGCCGAATCGACATTGGGTGACATGCTTTGCATGGAGCTTACAGACACTCCGGCAACTAACCTGCTAGTACCCCCGTCGCTTTATCAGGATTTGATGGACGCAAATCCGGCCACTGCTGAGCTCGTGCGGCAACGTTTAGCCGATCAAACACTTAGTATCATGTGTTGCGAATCGGAAGAAATTCCAAATACGATTTTGCCTGCTGAAGCAGTAAGAGCATCTTTGCTCGCCGGGCAAAAGAAATATGAACAGATCTTTGGGCAAAAACCTCAGGTATATGGTCGTAAAGACTTTGGCTTGACTGCGAATCATCCACAGTGGCTCAAGCAATGTGGATATGAGGCGGCGTTACATGTCCTGTTGGGAGAAGGGAGTTACCCGGAAAGTTCGCAGGCAAAGACGCGGTGGGAAGGAGTAGAGAATACTCAGTTGGATTGTATTGCTCGAATTCCACTGAATGCTAATCGTCATGAAACGTTTCTTGGGCTTTCCAATAGGCTTGGTGAAACCATGGATATGGATCATGTGGCAACCTTATGCCTCGCTCATTGGCCTGGTCAGGTGCTGCCATGGTATGAAGATATTCGTCGGGCAGCGAGGTATACCAGCGCATTGGGAAAATTTGTCACCCTGGAGCAATACTTTCGCGATACAGATCTGCCCGGCATGAATGAACGTTTCGAGGGAGATCAATACAAGGCTCCCTACTTGAAGCAGGCGATGATCAAGTCGGTTTCTAATCCGATTTCTAGTTCAGTGCGATACTGGCGGCTGCATGGTCAGATCGAATTGCTTGAAGGTTCTAATCTGATGCTGAGCCTGTTGGGATCAGAGGTTTACGAGGAAGTGTCTTCAGTCAGAATTCAGTTGGAGAATCTAAGCGATTTCCTAACCGCGGAAGATTCAGAAAGCCGTTTTACTTCGTTGGAACAAGCGGTAGTTGATTTGGAGTCCCAAATAGCAACGGCGTTGGCCGCAGCGCTCCCTAGAGACGGAGAGGAATGCCAAGGGATACTGGTATTGAACCCATACGGAGCGACTCGACGGTTGAATCTAGATCAGGCAGAACTGTCACAGATTCCTCTTCTGGAAAAGCCGGTTTATGCTGCGGCGACAGCAGGAGACGTGAAGCAGGTAGTTGTTGATACTCCTTCCTTAGGTTTTTGCTGGCTTTCTGCTGGATCAAAGCGTGAAAAGACAGGGCCTTGCATCGCGGAAAAGAATGTCCTGAAAAACGACTTCTTCGAAGTATTGATTAACGAGACTACGGGCGGAATTCAGTCGATTAACTCGTATGATGCTCCGCGGCATAATCGAGGTTCTTTCCAACTAGCATATCGTCGTCCTGTACGGAAGAAGTCTGGGCGTGCAGCCGAAGCGGATGATCTTGCCAATTATTCGGTGATGGCGGCCGATTCCGTCGAGGTCACGGCGAGTACGTCGGTTTACGGCGAGATCACGGTAACGGGTCGGATCATGAGTCGTGCCGGCGAAGTGTTAGCTCGTTATACTCAAAAATTGTCGTTGCGGCGGGGGTCTCGCGTACTCGACGTCGATATTGAATTAGATATCGACGAACCCCCTAAAAACAACCCGTGGAATTCTTATTACTGTTATCGTTATGCGTGGGACAACGAGGCCGCAAGTGTGTTTCGGACCGTCAATGATGTGCGTCAGCGTGCCTCCGGCAGTCGACTGGAAGCTCCTCAGTATGTGGAAGTTGAGTCCGACAAAAATACAGCCCTCCTGACGGGCGGCTTGCCATTTCATCGCCGTGTGGGCCGTAGATTTCTTGATACCATTCTTGTCGTTAGCGGAGAAACAGAAACCCGATTTCAGTTAGGTATTGGCTTGGATCTGCCACAGCCGGTGCATTACGCACGTCAGTTTGGTGTCAGTCCGTTGGTCGTCAACGAAATAGCAGCACCCCCGGCAGGGAAAAATTCAGGTTCACTGCTGCATGTCGATGCACGCAACGTCGTGGTGACACATTGGGAAGTGTGGATGGAAGAGGGGCAGGTGGTTGGCTATAAGGCCCGCCTTATGGAAAGCGCCGGACGGCCGGTTCGTGCACGCTTGACGAGCTGTCGTGCGGTCAGTGCGGCGACTCAGTTCAAACTTGGTGGAGAAAAGATTGCCGAGTGTGATCTTGATCAGGGGCGTGTAATTCTACAGTTAACAGCCAATGAGTGGGTTGAATTGAAAGCTCGGTTCTAAGTGTGATAGGTAACCTGATATGCCTGGAGGCATTTAATGATTGTGACAATTGATGGACCGGCTGGCGCGGGGAAAAGTACCGTAGCAAGATTACTTGCTGAAAAACTAGGTTTTGACTTTCTCGATACCGGCGCCATGTACCGATGTGTGGCTTTGCAGGGAATTCGTCAGGAAGTCGACCTGAGTGATGAAGATAAGTTGGCTGAAATCGCTCGTACGCTGGTCCTTGAGTTTGACGGAGCGATTGTGCTTCTTGGGGGAGAAGACGTGACGGCAGAGATTCGGACGCCTGAAATCACCTCCCTGATTCACTACGCGGCGGATAACCTGCAGGTGCGCGAAGCGATGGTTTCACTGCAGCGAAAACTGGCGTTGGAAGATGATGTCGTCACGGAAGGTAGAGATCAGGGAACCGTGGCCTTTCCTGAAGCCGAGTGTAAAATATTTTTGTCCGCCAGTGCGGAAGAGAGAGCTCGTCGGCGCGTTGAGCAAATGCGGCAATCCGGAGAAGATGCTTCGATAGAAGAAGTGCTGGAACAGCAAAACCTTCGAGATCAGCAGGATGAGGCCCGCGAAGTGGGCGGTCTAAAAGCTGCTGACGATGCACTGCATGTGATTACTGACGGCATGCGTCCTTTTGAGGTTGTTGAGCATCTCGAGCGTTTAGTTCGTCTACGCAGGTAACATATTGTTGAACGAAGATGTTATAGTACTCAGAGTTTAAGTCCCCTTCATCCGGGTAAACTGTGGCAGGCAGGAGTTCTCACAGCGTTCATGGTAGATTCGAAAGCAACTCGTAAACCGGTAATGAGGTTCCTGTTTTATACCGTGTTTAGATATCTATTCCGGCTCGCCGGTCTCTTGCTGTTCAAATATCACTGTCAGGGGCGGCATCATCTACCCGCGGCTGGCGGCGCCATTATTTGTGCCAATCACCAAAGTCATTTGGACCCACCATTAGTGGGAATGGCTCCGTCACGTCATTGCATCTATTTGGCCCGAAAGTCACTCTTTAAGAATCCTGTTTTTGGATTCATCATCTCGATGCTGGATGCCATTCCGTTAAATCGGGATGGTATGGGGATTGAAGGTATCAAAGCGACACTGAGAAAACTCAGAGCGGGTGAAACGGTCGTGATGTTTCCGGAAGGAACAAGGACAAAGACTGGCGAATTGCAAACATTGAAAAGTGGGTTTATCACGCTTGCACGAAGGGCAAAGGTTCCTTTGATTCCCTGTGGTTTTGTCGGTGCCTACGACTGCCTGCCTCGCGGCGGGAAATTACCTCAATTTGAGCGAATTCGATGTGTTTACGGCCCTCCAATTACCTCCCAGCAGATTGCTGAAATGAGTGACGACCAGCTCATTGAATTACTTACCATTCGTATGTGTGCATGTATTAGACGTGCAGAGATCAGTCGCGCAAACTGAGCTACTTCTCGAGACGTCTTGCAATCACGTCATAATGTAGCGGAGTGATTTTGACGTTGTTTGGCTTTTCCGTGAGGAGGATGTCGTGTTGTTTCTGCTTGGGGGCGGCGAAAGAAAACTGAAGCACAAATGCTCCCACCTGGACGCCGTGTCCGGAGTAAACCGGAGGCCAGAAATCCTCGCCGCGGCTTGCCAGTGTCCTAGCAAGCATTCTTGTCGAGCGACCGGAGAATCCGCCGACTATCATTTCAAGCCGTCCAAGTGCTTCCCGGTGTATGTAAAAAACCATGGCGGCATCTTCTGTTTTTTCATTCCATTGAACGACGTCCCAGGTGCCGTCTTGCGTTTCGTACATGATGCCCGGAGTTGAAGGTGCCTCGCTGGCAGATAATTGAGTTCCAGCCATACACGATTCCGGCTTCAGGTCGTCTTCACGATAACGCAACATAAAGGGACAGTTTCGGTCTGAGCCTGCTGCAACGCCGGATTGATCCTTGAACGGCTCACACCCAAACGTTGTGGCCATGATATGCTCGACAACGGGGTTACTCTTGACGGAACCCAACCCGATCAAACCTCGGTCCGAGCTAAATTGAGTGAAGTTGTCGTAGACTTCAGCACTTCGGCGGAAAACTTCGGCTTGATCCTTTTCTGACGGACTCCAAACCAGCGATTGCTGTAATAACTCTGGGTGAGGGATCGGCTCGGAGTCATTCATTTTTGAAGTGCCTCCAAGCGATGAAATGCCGTTGAGTAATTCCCCCATCAGTAAAGAGTCTGAAGCGACGAGCCAGGCACCGTGAGGTCCGTCTCCGTCGTTTTCAAAACGTCGAATTCCACAGCATATTTCAATCCGTTGTCGACGTGCTAATAGTTCCCAGAAGTTTTCAGATTCCACTGCGAAGAGGGCGCCAGGAAGTTGGTCTGCCGTTGCATACCCATGTTCGACCAAATAGTCGCAGAGCCGTGATAACGCTCTGAGCGGTATGTATTTGACTTCATTTTTTAATAATGCAGAAACCTGATGTCTGTCGAGACCGGTATATTCGACAATGGCTTTGACCGTCCCTGGGCGTTTTTTAGGATCAGGCACATGACCGAGGAGCTCGGCTAGGCGGAAAGAGTATTGCATGTAAGTGTGCTTTGTGTGAAAAACCAGGGAGGAGAACACGAGGGAGTGTTTCATTCCGGCATTTTAACAACACCTTTGGAATTAGTGTTGCATATTTCCACCATTAGGCAGCATTAGCAGCGGACTGATCCCCGCTAATGCAGATGCGAGCTTGTTCAATATCGCCGTTGAAAAATGCAAGCTCACCAACTTCCGGCATCCAGACAGCTTGTAGTTGATCACAATAGAATCTGCGTCCGTTGTAATGGCCGTTTGAAAGTAGGATCACTTCCTGAAACTCCACGGTGGGATCGGCACCGTTTTCAAGGAAGAAATCAATAGCTTGTGCTCGAATTGATTCGTACAGTTGCATAGGAACGAAAGACCAAACTGTTATTAAGGTAAAACTACACGCATTATCGGTGTCGGACAATCAAGCGGACCCCGGACAGTTTTTGGAGCCTCGTGAGAACATGTTTGCCAAAATGCCTATCTTTCCATATGTTTGAGCTGGCAAGCAGGCATACCCATAAAAAAACGTCAGCTACTTTGAAGTAGCTAACGTTTATTGAAAGCGGATGGGCTGGGATTCGAACCCAGGGTACGCGTCAACGTACAGTAGTTTTCAAGACTACCGCCTTCGACCACTCGGCCACCCATCCTGAGAGTCCTGCAGGATTAACCTGCGGCTCGTTGTGTTGTTATCGGCTGAATTAATAAAAAAATCAAGAAGGGGGAAGACTTAATCGTCAATTTGCGCGAGCGAAAGTTGTTGATCAAACAGAAGCGATTAGCCGCGTTCATATCTATGAGTGGGGACGGGTCTGCCAGGCCTAAAACTTTGGGTCTCACCAAAGTCCACCGTGGCATCGATTTTATTGATTGCTTGTCGGACACAATTGTGGACTACGTCGGTTAATTCTTCAGGAGCAATCGCTACCCGGGCATTGACAATCACGTCGGCATTTGTCAGCTGGCGATTGCTTGCCAGAGAAACTTGTGCCGGAGTATCACTGCTGATTAAGTTGGCTACAGCGTGGGCGGCGTCACCCACTCCGATCGTTTTAAGGTGAGCCGTTTCCGCATTGGTTTGTTCCAGTCTAATCCGCATCCGTTCTATGATGTCCAAGAGTAGTGTATCCAGATCGAAAGGTTGGTCAGAATTCACATGCAAACTGCAATTTAGCCAACCTAATTCGGCTTCGCCTTCAGCATAGATGTCGTAATCCAATTCAAGAATGCGATTTCCGAATTCGCCCTGGAGGTCGATTTGATCGATCAATTGCTGTATCCCTTCACCGGTTTTGGCTGAGATTTTGATGACAGGGATATTCGGGTGCTTCTGAGCCAGCAGAGTTTCGAATTCTTCAATTTGAGATTCACTGAGTTCGTCAATCCGATTGAGGATGAGGAAGTCTGCTTCCTCGAGTTGTTTTTCGAAGATGTAGGCAGCTTTGGGTGAAAAACCAGCGTTAGCTTCGCCTTTCAAAATTCGGCGGCCATGACTTGGTTTGAGGATTACTCCGTAAGGCGCAACTTCGAACTGATCCTGATGCAAATGTTTTAATGGCTGTACCACGGTGGCGACCAAATCGGTGCAGCTACCAACAGGTTCGGCAATGATGATATCCGGGTAGTGCTCTTCACTTAGTTTTGCAGTGGTTGCAGTCAGTTCATTAAAGTGACAGCAAAAACAGGCACCGGCAACTTCTCCTACATCAAATCCCTGATTACGAAGCGTGTGTGTATCAACAAGATCGGAAGCCTGATCGTTGGTTACAATACCGACTTTGAGCCCTTGTTTCTGATACAAGGCAGCGAGGCGACCGATGGTCGTTGTTTTTCCGGCCCCTAAAAAGCCTCCGATCATTACAAATCGCATGGTCATTGTTATTGGGTCCTTAATGGTAACGGCATGATTCTAATCTTTGGCCGTTGCTGCATTCAGCATTTCAAGAAAGGTTTTCATTAACGGAGCATTGTCGTGCCAGGTACGTGCAGAAACAATGTTCCGGTCAACAACGGTTTCCTGATCGACGTAATTCCCGCCTCCCTGTTCAGCATCCATGGCGCACTTAGCGACGGTCGTCACATTTCTACCCTGGATGATTCCGGCTGAAGTCAGAATTTCAATTCCGTGGCAGACACTGGCAACAGGCTTGCCGGCATCATGAATGGCTTTGACGACTCGGTTTAGATCTTCGTCATAGCGAATGTATTCTGGAGCTCGACCTCCGGAGATGAACACTCCGGCGTATTCTTCGGGGTTAATATCCTTAAAGGCAACATCGGCTTTGATGAAGTACGCGGGGCGTTCCTGAGTGATATCCCAGGGAATACTGGAGTCGGGGGGGATTTCGTGCAGAACAGTGTGGTAGAGTCTGGCTTCCGGTCCGGCCACGACGACCTCGTAACCGGCTTCCTTAAGGCGGAAGAATGGATAGAAAGTATCGAGTGCCTCCGTGGCATCTCCTAGTGGCATCAGTACCTTTGCCATGATTCACCTATGGATAAAATTGTGAGTCTGCTGAGGAATCGGAAACAAACATGGTCCCCTGCTGTTCTGATTATGGCATAAAAAAAAGGCCGTGAATACCAAGCGGAATTCACGGCCCTGTTGTTGACATAAGTCACGCCACAATTGAAATCGGGATCTTAGATTTCATATCCGTTGTGGTACTCTTTGCGAACAATGTGAGCGACTTCTGGTGCGTTGGTTGGCACCATGTTCTTCGCGTCCCATTCGATCTTCTTGCCATCAGCATAGACAGCTAAATTACCAAGGAGAATCGTTTCCGTAAGAGGCCCAGCGTAGTTCGGGAAGTTTGAAATTGGTGCAGGTCCACCTTTAATGGCGTTTGCCAATTCGGTGAAGTGCCCCGGAGATTCCGGGAATTCAACTTCCTGTTCGATGTCGCCGACCAACGTATATTTGTCGTCGGAAAGCAAGCCCGTATGCCGAGCATCCTGACCGTAATCGCCAGGCGAGAAGAAGGAGCCCTTATCACCGACAACCAGCGAACCGGTATTCAGCAGGCGAGCATAAGCTCTCGTATCTGCAACGATTTCTTTACCATTCTTATCTTTAATCTGGCTTCGTTTGGGAAATAGATCACGATCCGGCTTTTCACCACCGTCGTACCAATACATGGTCAGAGCAGGGCGACCTTTGTATTCAGGGAATTCAAAGGTGATCTTACACTTGGCAGGGTAAGTCTCTTTGTTGTGACCACTGGTTTCAGCAACGACGCTTGTCGGATCAAACAGATCAAGCCCCATAAATGGCATGTTCAAGGTATGGCAGGCCATGTCGCCCAAGGCACCCGTACCGAAGTCCCACCATCCCCGCCATTTGAAGGGGGTGTAGGACGGATGGTATGGACGGTGTTTAGCTGGTCCAAGGAATTCCGGCCAGTGAATGTGCTCAGGAATCGGTGGAGTATCTTCCGGGCGTCCACCTCCTTGTGGCCAAACCGGACGGTTGGTCCAAACGTGAACTTCCTTGACGGTGCCGACCAGACCGTTGCGAAGTAGCGCAGCACTACGGCGAAGGTTGCTGGAGGCAGTTCCCTGATTTCCCATTTGGGTTTGCACGCCCGCTTCTTTTGCCAGTTCGCCCAAGTGACGGGCTTCCTGAATGGTGTGCGTAAGTGGTTTTTGAGTGAATGTATGTTTCTTAGCTTTTAATGCAAGTGCCGCAGCGGGAGCGTGGTTATGGTCTGGCGTACTGACAGTAACTCCGTCAAAGCTATCAGCAGCTTCTTCGAACATCTTGCGATAGTCGTGAAACTTTTTAGCTTTTGGCCACTTATCCGAGGCTTTGTTCAGGTTTCCGTCATCGATATCACAAATAGCGACGATTTCACCGTGACGAGCCGCATCATTGGAGTCACTGGTGCCTTTACCACCGACTCCGACACATGCCCATCGTATAACTTAATTGGCAGACGTGCTTGCTTTGAGCTCTACTCCACTGGCAGCAAAGAATCCTGTACTAGCTGCAGCTGTAAGCTTCATGAAGTCACGTCGTTGTTGACGTTTAGTCATTCTAAAAACCCTTCGAGTATTCGAATTAGAATTGATACTTATAAAAATGAGTGGGAATTATTAAAGGTTACACCCTAATGAAGGCAAGTTCAATTTGTCGGAATAAAAAAACTACGACTCCGGTAGTTGCAGTTCGTGTTAACCTGACAGTGGAATTCACCTAGTAAAAGAAGGAAGGCAGCATGAATCGCTTAATGGTTATTGGTTCGATTAATCTTGATCTGGTTCTGGAAACCAACAGTTTGCCGACACCTGGCGAGACTGTCTTAGGGGGAACCTTCTCCAGAATCAATGGTGGTAAGGGGGCGAATCAGGCGGTTGCGGCGGCGCGGGGAGGTAGCCCGGAATGCCCTGAAGTAACATTTTTGGCAGCCGTTGGTGACGACGACTTTGGCGCCCGCGTGGTGGAGGATTATCAGGTCGAATGCCGCTTGAACGCTTCCCATATTCTGACGAAAACCGGGTTTTCCACGGGCGTGGCAGCGATTTTGGTGGATCAGCATGCAGAGAATATGATTTGTGTCGCTCCCGGCGCTAATGCCGAATTATCGGTAGCGGATGTTGATGCGATAGATCCTCAAACACTTGACAATGTGGAGTTGTTGCTGGCATCGATGGAGGTTCCGTTAAAAACCATTTATGCAATGATTAAGCGATGCAAGGTCGGTGGTGCCAGAGTCATTCTGAATCCAGCACCTGTCGTGCCCGAACTCATCGACCACCCGATTTTAAACGAGGTTGATATATTAACTCCGAATGAGCATGAGGCAGCTCAGTTGGCTGCGAGGGATGTACAGGATACAGAATCAGCGATTGAAGCTGGTCGTGAGATTATTAGAAAGTACGGAATCCAAATCGTCGTGATTACGTTAGGCGCCGAGGGCGTGGTGGTGGTTGAAAGTGCCAGCTCTTACGAAGTGGCGGCTCCGCAGGTTCAGGCCATTGATACAACTGCAGCCGGTGATTGCTTTAACGGAGTCCTGGCAGCCCAAATAGCAGCCGGAGTTGATTTTAGGGAGGCTGTTGGTCTTGCCGTAAAGGCCGCGAGTCTTAGTGTAACTCGGCGTGGTGCTCAGACTTCTTTGCCAGTTTATTCAGAGTTTGCCAGCGGGGCGAATACAGATCGTTTGATGTTCTGATGTTTCTATTGTATTGCGGCACCCAGTGCCCCCTTCTAAAATGGTTCTTTCGCCAGGGTCTTCACGCTTAATACAGAATGTCTACTAGCTTGAAAAATATCGTAATTCTGGGCTCGACCGGTAGCATCGGTTGTAGCACCTTGGACGTGGTTCGAGCATTGGCTAATCGGTTCCGGGTAGTCGGGATTACAGGGCATTCGAATCTTGAATTGTTGAAACAACAGGCAACAGAGTTTAGCCCTGATTTTGTGGTTGTTTCTGATGAATCTCAGTTGGGTAACCTTCAATTGCCAGCAACCTGTCAATCTACGATTCTTGCCGGACAGGACGGGATAGTCGACCTGGTAACACGTGATGATGTGGACTTGGTGGTTTCGGCGATCGTGGGTAGTGCTGGGCTGCGGGGGACATGGGCCGCGATTGAGGCTGGTAAGACGATTGCATTAGCCAATAAAGAAACCTTGGTCACAGCCGGGCCTCTCGTAATGCAGTTAGCCAGTGACCGTGGTGTTTCAATCTTACCGGTTGACAGTGAGCATAGTGCCATTTTTCAGGCGATGCAGGGCGGCCGGGCGTCAGAGATTACGCGAATAGTTCTGACCGCTAGTGGTGGACCTTTTAGAAATCATACCCTGAAAGAGTTGGCTGGCGTAACGGTGGACGATGCATTAGCTCATCCGACCTGGGAAATGGGCCCAAAGATTACAGTTGATTCGGCTACAATGATGAATAAGGCATTGGAAATCATCGAAGCCAGATGGTTGTTTGGATTATCAATTGACAAAATTGACGTTGTGGTACACCCTCAGTCTGTAGTGCATTCCATGGTTGAGTTTTGCGACGGCAGCGTGCTGGCACAGATGAGTCCGCCGGATATGAAGTTGCCTATCCAGTACGCTCTGTCTTATCCCCAGCGATGGCAGGGCCCGGCTACGAAATTAGATTTTTCGCAGGCCTTCGCGTGCGAGTTCATACCGCCGGACTATGAACGATTCCCAGCGTTGTTACTGGGACGGGAAGTTGCTGAACGCGGAGGAACTTGTGGGGCAGTATTAAATGCCGCGAATGAATCAGCGGTTGCCCGGTTTCTGGATGGGCGGTTAGAATTCATTGAAATTGTCTCGGCGTGCCGGGACGTATTAAATCATCATGACTACGACCCAAATCCTGATTTAGAACGAGTTATCGAACTGGATCGGTGGGCTCGAGAGGAGATATTACGTTGGAAACCTTAATTGCCGCGTCATTTGACGGGTTTCTGGAAGGTGCCTGGAACATTGGCAAAGTGCTGATGGGACTGGGGTTTGTCATCTTTGTTCACGAACTTGGGCATTTCCTTGTTGCGAAAGCCTGTGGTGTCCAATGTGACAAATTCTATGTCGGATTTGATGTACCAATAAAAATTGGGCCGCTAAGATTACCAGCTGCTATTTTTAAGTTTCAGTGGGGAGAAACAGAATATGGCATTGGAACAATTCCGCTGGGTGGTTATGTCAAAATGCTCGGGCAGGATGATAATCCAAATCAGGCCGAGCAAGAAGCTGCCCGAATCCGGACAGTGAACGAAGATGGTGAAGAAGTTTTAAACCCTCGTAGCTATCCCGCCAAAAATGTCCCTCAACGTATGGCCATTATTTCGGCAGGTGTCATTATGAATCTGATTTTCGGGATTCTGATGGCGGCGGCAGCCTACAAGATTGGCACACCTATCCAGCCGGCCGCTGTAGGAGGAGTCACCTACGGTTCGGCTGCCTGGAAGGCCGGATGGGAGTCCGGCTATGATTTGGTTGGATTTAGTGAAAGTGATGAAGACAGTTTTTTCTATAGATTTACCTGGGATTTAAAATACTCAGTGATTGGTGCAGGGATGGAGGGTTCCGATGCGGTTCCGTTTCGAGTCGTGGATCGACAGCGGCAAAAACGGTCCAGTGATATAGTGCCCGTTCAGGTTGATCGCGAGGGGAAAAATCGGACTGTTGGCATTACGATGGCAGAGAATAGCACAATTGCTTCGCTTGCCAAATCACCTGATGGAACCGACGAAGATTCCGGCAATGGTCTGCTGGCCGGCGACGAAGTCATTGAAATTGACGGTAAGCTAGTTTCTTTCGATGGCTATGGGCCGGAAGAGACGCGGCAACGATTAGGTTGGGAAGTTCGGGATGCATTTGCCCTGAATCCCAGCAAACCGCTCGCTGTCAAAGTCCTGCGAGATGGCAAGGAAGTCGGTTTGACCGTTCCTGCACTACCCATGAAGGGCCCCGGATTTGTGCTGGGAATTGGCCCGATCACCGCATTTCAGCAGAACAGTAAAGCTGCGAAGCTTGGATTTCAAATTGGCGACGTTATCGAGCAGGTTAACGGTAGTGAGCTTGCGACTGTAGGAGCCATTGCATTGCCACAATTCTTAGCTGAACTGGATGGTCAGGACGTGACGTTTGGAGTGCGACGCGAATCGGAGGAATCGTCATCTCTGGTCGAGATTGAGGTTCCGAGCTACCGTAGCGACGTAACCCATTTCTCGAAAGTACCAAATGCTGTCGGCTGTATCACGTCTCTCGGGCTTGCGTATACCACAACTTATATTGTGACCTCGTCTTCTAACCCCACTGTGCAAGTTGGTGATGAGCTAATTGCATCGCAGTACGTCAAACGAGAGAATGTGGCCGAAGCGGTGAATGAGGATATGCTCGACCTGAGGAGTGTGTCAGACTACTGGACTTGGTTTTTCCTTCATTCGAATGCTCAGTACGATCATAAGCAGGTCGAGACTAAATATGTTTTTGAACGAGATGGCGTCGATGAATTAATAGAAGTTATTCCTGTATGGGAAGAAATTGATGGCCGTTTTAATCCATCGCGCGGCGTGATACAGCTTCAGTCCTTACAGCGAATTCATCAGGTGGACGGGTTAGGCGAAGCCATGACGCAAGGTTGGATTCGAACGAAACAGGATCTGCAACGCGTAGGACAGACCCTTGGATGGATTGCAGACGGAACTGCGTCGGTGAAAGACTTGGGGGGCCCGGTCATGATTATGAAGGTTGCCCAGGACGAAGCTGCACAAAGTGTTACTAGGCTGTTGTTGTTTCTCACGATGCTGAGTGCCAACCTGGCGATTTTGAACTTTTTACCGATCCCCGTTCTCGATGGCGGGCATTTTGTCTTTTTGACGATTGAACTCATTACACGCAAACCAGTCAGCGAACGAATTCAGGGCTCTTTGTCTGTTCTGTTTTTATTCCTGCTGTTGGGTTTTATGCTATTTGTGGTCTTCAACGATATCAGCAGACTATTCTTCTAATCGTGATAACGGATGCTCAGTTCCAATACGAAAATAATCTTGTTTGATGCCGTAGGGACGGTGATGTTCGCTCAGCCTGATATCGCTCAGGCGTATGTGGAAATAGGCGGGCGATTTATCAGTGGTTTAGATCCTCAGCAGGTCTTGACGCGGTTTAAAGACGTGTTTTCTACCGTATTTAGCGCGGAAAATGCGCGGAATGCTGTAACGGAAGAATCAACGCTAGATGCCTGGCGGCAAGTGGTCGAAGGCACATTTCCAGAATTTAACGAGGCAGGGGGCGAGTTGTTCGAACAGTTGTGGAGCCACTTTGCTGATGGTGATTCCTGGAGAGTTTATGAAGATGTTGCTGACTGTTTTGACCGCTTGCAGGAGCAAGGATTTGAACTGGGTATCGCCTCAAATTTCGACAGGCGACTGGAGCAAATAGTTGTCAATAATCCAGTATTAAGCCGGGTTCAACATGTATTTCACTCTGCTCAGTTAGGTTGGAATAAACCTGCCAGAGGGTTCTGTGAGGGCATTACTAAACGGCTTGAAGTCTCACCCAATCAGATTTGTTTAGTCGGAGACCGGTTGGACAACGATATACAACCAGCGTTAGCCGCTGGCTGGCAGGGAATTTGGATTGATCGGGAATCAAGGAATATTGAGGGAGATGGCGCCATCCCCCTCGGTGTATCAAGGATCATGTCACTAAGCGATTTGGGATAATAGTTCTTACCTATACCTGAGGTAATTAGGCAGCGTCACGTTGACCGCTTTCTTCTTCCAGTTGTCCTTCTTTCAGGGCAACCACTGTGATTTTGTTCTTCCTCGCGAATTGAGCGACATCGGCTTCATTGATGATAATGGTATGGCCTGCTTCGATGGCAAGGCAATTTCCACCTGCTCGTTTTATCGTTTCCAGCGTTCCGACGCCTATGGCTGGGACATCGAAACGGCTGTCCTGCTGAGGTTTGGCAACTTTGACGACGGTAAAGCCACCCTGTTTACATAATTCACCTGCCCGTTGAATACAAAGATCTGTCCCCTCGACTGCCTCGACCGCCAGGACAGCCTGATTCTTTACCACGACAGTTTGTCCTACGTCGAGTCCACCCATCTGTTTAGCCAGTTTCCAGCCGAATTGAATGTCGAGCTGTTGTGATTTAGTTAATTTAGTTCCGGTTAAATTGCCTTGTTTCATGAGAAGCTCCGGGGCGAAATGGGTGGCTGGTAGTACGGCGACGCCATGCCGTTCAAACAACTGGACAAAGGCGAGAAGAAATGTATCGTCCTTACGATCTTTTTTCTTCGCGATCATAAAGTCATAGAACATTCTTAGAGACGCCCGGTCTGGTATGTAATCGAGCCAGGCAAATTTCTTAAAGAGTTTAACTTTGTGAATTTTGCCAGCGAAGGTGATATGTTGAACATTGTGCTGCTTGAAAAAACGAATAGCCATGCCCACCTTGCCGATTGGCCCCATGGTGAACTCGTCACATTCCTGAGCGAGTGCTGAATTGGCGTGTCCTTTGATGCCAACTCCAATAACCCGATATCCCTGTTTCTTCAGGCTGCGAGCCACAACCACTGGGTAGTCTCCCCAGCCGGCCATGAGGCCTACGGCATCGGCTTCCAGACGAGTTTCAGACGTGAGTGCCGGAATGCTGTTCACGGTCAAGCTGCGTCCTGTTGCGAAGGGGGCACAGAATCGGCTATCGTTGCCAGTTGCTCCTCCAGTTTACGAAGGCGCTTAACCATGTCCGGAAGCTTTGCTAGGGCCGCAAATTCTCTCATGGCTTTCATTGCGTTGCGTGCCGGAGTGCCAAAGTAGCGATCGGCTTTCAGATCTCCAATGACTCCACTCTGGGCTCCGATCATCGTCTGAGAAGGGATATTGACGTGGTCGGCGACTCCTGCCTGGCCACCCATTACCACGTAATCTCCGGTCTGCGTACTACCAGCGATACCGACCTGTGCACAGATTAGATTGTGCTTTCCGATTTGACAATTATGCCCAATCTGAACCAGATTGTCGATTTTGGTGCCTTGTCCTATACGCGTGGTTGAGTATGTGCCTCGATCAATACAGGCGTTGGCACCGAGTTCTACTTCATCTTCAAGCAAGACGTACCCCAGTTGGTCAGAGAGCAGATGTTTCTCGGAAGTCGAGTCATATCCAAACCCGTAGGCTCCAAGGGTACAACCGGCATGAAGAATACACCGATTTCCGATTTGTGTGTTGTCATAAATAGTCACGTTAGGAAAGATGATGACTTGTTCACCGATAACGGATTCGTCCATGACGACCGTATTTTCAAGGATACAGGTACCTGCTCCGATAGAAACGTTTTCTCCAATGACGACGCCGGCAGCAATCGTAATATCATCTCCAAGTCGTGCCGTCTCACTCACCGAAGCCGACGGGTGAACTCCCTTAACCGGTGGCGTCATCATGTTGCGGAAGAGTCTCACAATTCCCGCAAATGCGGTTACCGGATCTTCTACGCGTAATGTCATCTTCGATGATTTAGGGAGATCACGGCTTACGATAGCAGCGACTGCATTCGAGGCTTCAAACTGAGCTAAGTGCGTTGTGTCATTTGCAAATGTGAGCCAGTCTGGCTTGCATTCAGGAATAGTACCGGCGTCGTTGATTACGAAATCAGGGTCACCATCTAAATCCGCTGAAATCAGGGACGCAATTTCACCTAGCGTGATTGGTTTGTCTGTCATCCTTATCGGAATCCTTTTCGCAATAGGGAGCATTAGCTCAGGATCAGTAACCTGAAACTGAAGAATAATCTAGCGAAATTAGCGTTTGGCTCCAAGGTGAACCCGACTTAAATTATTGAGCTTCGCTATGTAACTTAAGCTTTGATTCATGGTGAAGCGGTGAGGTGCGGAGTATTTCTGTTACAATAGCGCTGTTGTTCACCAGTCGGGCAGCCCATGCTTCAAGGCACCGAAGTCATTCAAAACCAATCCAGAGGTGACGGTTATGCAGTTCAATTGTTTTTCGATTAAGCAATTCCTATTCGTTGTTTCCGTTTTATCCGGAATTCTGTTTGTTAGTCCGGCTATGTCTGAGGACTGGCCACAATGGAGAGGTCCGACGCGGGACGGTGTTTGGCATGAAACAGGAATTATTTCCAGTTTTGATTCGGATGAAGTACCGCTGAAATGGCGAGTGCCTGTTGGTTCTGGATATAGCGCGCCGACGGTAGCAGATGGATTGGTGTTTTTAACCGATCGGATCACCGAGCCTGTGCAGACAGAACGTGTGTTGTGTTTTAGTGAAGAAACGGGTGAAACAGTTTGGCAATATACGTATGAATGTGAGTACAAAATTGGATATACGGCCGGGCCGCGTGCAGCCGTAACTGTCCTCGATGGTAAGGCGTATGCATTAGGAGCGATGGGGCACTTCCATTGTTTTGACGCCAGGACAGGAGAGATTTTGTGGCAGCATGATTTAAATGCGGAGTACGACATTCAAATGCCCATCTGGGGAATCGCCGGTTCACCACTTGTCGTGGATGATATTGTGATTGTGCAACTGGGAGGAAAGGAAGCGACTGTTGCCGGTTTCGATATTGAAAATGGAAAAGAACGATGGACAGCCCTCAGAGAGCGAGCCTGCTATGCGTCCCCGCTGTTGATTGAACAGGCGGGCCAGCAGGTTGTCGTGGTCTGGACAGGTGATTCTGTAGCAGGTTTGGCTCCTAAGACCGGACAAGTCCATTGGCAGCAATTGTGGCCGCCAAGTCGCATGCCGATAGGTGTTGCAACGCCTGTCAAAGCGGGGAATCAACTGTTTCTCACAAGTTTTTATGACGGCTGTATGTTGATCGATCTGGATGAAGACGAGTTGGCTATTACTAAACGCTGGCAGCGCACCGGAGAAGACGAAAAGCACACCGAAGGCATTCACTCGATTATCAGCACTCCGATTGTTCTGGGAGGCCATGTTTACGGAGTGGATAGTTATGGTGAGCTGAGGTGCCTGGATCTGAAAGACGGCTCTCGTGTCTGGGAAGATCAGACAGCAACCCCAAGAGCTCGCTGGAGTACGATTCACTTTGTGCGGAATGGTAACAATGTCTGGATGTTTAATGAACGCGGCGAACTGGTGATTGGCCGCTTGTCTCCCAAGGGGCTGACAGAAATCAGCCGCGCTAAACTGATTGAACCTACAGAAGATCAGCTGCGGCAGCGAAACGGCGTGTGCTGGAGCCATCCAGCCTATGCCAATAAGCATGTGTTTGCTCGTAGCGATAAATATCTGGTATGCGCGAGTTTAGCGGAGAAAAAATAACTCTTGTAAAATGAGTTAGATTGGGGGTGGTAAAGGTTGCAGCCCTCGGTGTAGAATTTCAGTTTACGCAGGAATTTTCCTGCTCACTGTACCCTCTATTACTTGTAAATGCTGAAAGGTAGGCACGAAAACCGTGGTCAAAGTAATCGTTCGCGACAAAGAGACGATTCAGGAAGCTGTACGTCGTTTTGGTAAGTTGGTAATGCGAAGTGGTCTCAAGAAAGAGATGCGTCGCCGTAAGTTCTACGAAAAGCCAAGTGATATTAAGCGACGAGCACGACTGCGTGCAGAACGGCGTGCCCAAAAGGCTCGGTTGAGCTAACCATTGAAGCAATATTGCTGAAACATGAAAAAGGCTGTTCCTAAAGCGGGACGGCCTTTTTTATTGCCTGTGCTTAGAATTCTTTTTTGTCGTTATCGTAGTGGCTTTGCGTGAGACGATAATCATCATCACGCCGGCTGTGATCACCGTTGCAATGAGGGCCACTCGACTTCCGGTCGAAGTTTCTGTGAACGACTTTTTCTCAAATGCGGAATGAAACAGGACTGGAAGTGCGCCGAGCATGACGCCCGTGAGCGTTGCCAGTAAGAGATTACGATACCGCTCAAGAAGCCATTTCAAAAGCCGACTGAAGAGCATTAAGCCCATCACTGCACCACACGCAAAGATTCCCAGTTCGAGTGCGGCAGAAGATCGATGCATGTCGTCAAATAGGTTTTTGGGAAGATGAACCAAATGATGATAGATCCCCAAAATCATTAAGATCATCGAGCCACTGATTCCTGGGAGGATCATGGCACATATGGCGATAGCTGCACAGGCGAATATATAGAACGGCGAGGGTGCTTCCGATGCAGCAGATGTATCGCCCCCCCGCAGTTGATTAATGGCCAATGCGGCGAGCAGGCCAAATGCCATAAACGCCAGAACCCAGAGTCGAGTTTTTGATGTTTTAAACTCGATCATTTCGAGCACCAGATAGGCGGAGGCAGTGATCATTCCAAAGAATGCGGCAAACGTAAATTGGCTACTTACATCACCTTCTAAAAGTGAGGCAGCAACGGTAGACATGCCAATAAGGCCGATCAGGATTCCAGGCCCCAGTGAGAGCAAGAAAATCAAGTTTAGATGACTTGCAGCCTCGGAAATTTGTCGCCGGCCAAGTAGCTTGAATAACCGCGCATCTACTCGGGTAATGGTGGTGATCAGTTGATCATAGATCCCCATAACCAAAGCGATCGTACCGCCGGAGACTCCGGGAACCACATCGGCGATTCCCATGAATATTCCTTTTAACGTGTTCACAACGAATTCCGCGGGCGTTTGGATGATGACAGGATGTTCGTCTTTTGACACTTCGAGGCTCTTTTTTGAGAGTTTGGGTGGAAAAAACTTTTACTAGTATTAGTTCTGTTAATACCCCTTTTTTCAAAGGGTTTCAATCAATTGTCCTATTGAATCATCGGCAAGATTGGGGGGGGAAGGGATATTTTTTTTGACGCGATTGTGCTCGGCGATACAATTTTAAATAGGTCAATTGATGCGGTTGATCGACACTCTTCGCAGGCAATTGGCTACACCTTGTCAGGGATCATGACTCAAGGTGTTGTTTATTTACGTAGAGTTGACGCAGCATGTTTATCAGGCAGGATGGCCCGAATTTAGAGGTCTTGGCTCCGGCCAAGTTAAACCTCTTTCTCGAGGTGACAGGCAAACGCAGTGACGGGTTCCATGAACTCGACATGCTGATGGTTCCTGTTGCCCTTTTTGATACTTTGAAAGTTTCCCTGTTAGATAATTCGGACATTCAGCTTTTGGCACGATGGGCACACGGTTTACCGGGACACCCCGAGATACCATCTGCGGAAGATAATCTGGTTCATCATGCCCTCTGTCTATTCCAGGAAACAGTCTTCAAGCTAAAGCAACAGCGTCCCGGGTTATGTGTCCAGCTAACCAAGAGGATTCCCGCTGCTGCCGGATTAGGTGGTGCTTCCAGCGATGCGGCAGCAGCCTTGGTGGCAGCGAATCAGCTGTTAGACACAATTTTGACAACAGAGCAATTGTTAGAGGTCGCGGCTGCAGTGGGAAGTGATGTACCATTTTTCCTGTTTCGAAGCCCAGCTCGATGTCAGGGACGCGGCGAGGTTGTCACACCGGTAACAGCTGGTCAGCGAATTCCATTGGTGTTAGTGAAGCCCGAACAAGGCCTTTCGACACCAGCCGTTTTTGACCGACTCGCTGACATCGGATGGCAGGCCCCCCACTCAATCGAGCCGATGCTTACGGCCTTTGAAAAGGGGGATCTGGCTTGCATAGCTAAGTCTTTACACAATCGTCTGTTGAAACCGGCAGTGGCACTATTGCCGGAATTAAAGGAATTGTCCGGGCAACTTGCAGAGTTAAACATGCCCGGTTATCAAATGACCGGAAGTGGCAGCACATTTTTTGTGATTTGTCGCCATCAAAATCAAGCAAAGAAACTGGCTTCCAGGCTTCGACAAATGAAGCTTGGAACCGTCATAGATACATATACACTTAACCAGCCATTTGGCTGGGCGGCCTAACAAAAAACTAAATTCGAACTTAAGGCACACACTTGTGTGGTCTCAGGTGCCGTTTTTGTTAGGGGCTGTGTTTATATCCGTTTGTTTGGCTTAGGGAGCACAAATCATGGAGATTACTGAAGTTCGTGTCAAATTGGTCGAGGATGCTGATGACCGTTTACAGGCATTTTGCAGTATTACGTTTGACAATTGCTTCGTCGTGCGGGACTTAAAAATTATAGAGGGTTCAAAGGGGCCATTCGTGGCCATGCCGAGTAGAAAAATGACGGCCCATTGTCCGCGATGCCATTGCAAGAATCACACTCGCGCCTCGTATTGCAATCACTGCGGAAATAAAATGAAACATCATATCCCTGACGAAAAACAGGATGGCAGGTCAAAGCTGTATGCCGACATCGCCCATCCCATCAATTCGGAATGTCGTGAATTGATTCAAAACAGCGTATTGCGGGAATACCAAGCCGAACGGGAGCGTTCTCAGCAGCCTGGTTATTTGAGTCGATACGATGAAGGATTTGTGTCGGGAAATGCTAAGCACGGCGGCCCTCATATAGACGGTGTTAATAACGAGGTTCCGCCGGAGAAAACAGCTAAGATACAAAGTAAGTCAGACGGCTTTGGTGCAGGAATCTTTGATAATTAAATATTTATGGCAACAGCCGATATCCATAAGTCGAGCAGTTGAGAACGAGTCTTACACATCAACATACTGCTCTAACATCTTATCGTAGTCTTACTTGCTTGGAGATCCCGCGACAGTCGGTAATAATTCGGGGACGAATATTTCGGTAATTAATGCTCCGATGATCATCGTAAAGGCGAGTATCGCCATGACTCCAAGCCCACCCACATAACGCCGTCTCATAAAAGCCCAGACCATGTTGTAGCCAGGGAGGACACACGCCAGGATGGCCTGAGTGGTTTCATCTTTCACCGCCCAGATAGCGATGGATATATGGCAGATCGTATAGTACAGAAGGCCAATGTAAAACTCTATCGTGCAGTAAGAACCCAGCCCCTTGTACAAGGCATAGTAAAATTCATCGGTGACGGGGCGGAGTTCTTTTGCCAAATCGGTTTGGTTTCCAAGAATGATCAGCTCCACCTGAGCTCGACTGACTTGCACCACGCCCGAGGTGGGAACCCAGCCGGAGGGACCTGAATTAGTTTGGTCCGGCAGCGGATCGAATCGAAAGTATCCGTTTTGCTCATCGACTTTCCAAACATAGGTTCCCGGCTTTGCTTTTTGAGTCATCGCGGTTCCGGTACCACTATCGTCTTTCTTGGGCTTAGAAGGAGTCGCTGAAATTTCGGCTTCACTGACTAATAGGTAGATCTGGTCTTTTTTTCTAGGATCGATTTCTGCGTCACGTTCCAGTTGTGTTACTCCCTGTCCACGAAGCGATGCAATTTTCAGAGTTTCACCATTGAGTGAAAAGTAAGTTAGTGAAAACATTGCCAGCCCGAGCCCGAACGAAATCACATTGAAGAAAACGAATAGCCAGAACCAGTATGGCAGTCCTCCTTCGGCATTAATTTCAATTAATTCTTTTTCCATCAGGTGAGCTGCGTGGTCGAGTTGTTCGTTGCCGTATGATCGGTAGGTGTAAGTAGCAGCACCAAAAGCTTTTTTCGGGCCAACGTCGCTGTCACCCATTAGCGAACCGGTTTCGGCATTGTACCCACAGGCAATACAGATGATTCCACCAGCCGGAATCTCGGCATCAAGACAATTTGGGCAGGGGAATCCGCCGGAGCCTGCTTCGATTCCAAGTCCTTCCAAGGCTCCTCCTAATCCGCTATCGGCAGCAGCTGGTGCGGCTGCCGGAATGGATAAAGGCTGCTGGCACTTAGGACATGTTACTTGCTGGCCGGCATAATGATCGGGTGCGTCGACTTGGTAGCCACATTG